>JAJTFE010000012.1 GCA_021298375.1 Blastopirellula sp.
GCTGAGCCGGCCTGTTGGCTACTTCTTGCCGGCGTGGCGGTTCCAGTTCAGCTTGCTGCGGATCTCGTCCTTGAGATGATTCATCACTGAGTCGCGATCGGTGGTGGCGAGGATGTCTTTGACGACCTGTTTGGGCGACTGCGGGCCCCATGATCCGCCGTGCTCGAAGTAGTGCTGGGCAGCCCGGCCGATGATGTACGACGAAAAGCCCGCCGCCGCGCCTTGCGGAATGATCGTCAGCGCCGTTCCCAGCGTCGCGGTCAACCCCTTAAACAGGCTGGCTCCCCAATTGGTCAGCTCTCCGAGCGCAAACACCCCGGCCGCCTTGGCGATTCCCTTGGCCAACTCCCGGGACTGGGCCATTGAGAAATTCAGACCGTAAATCCGCGAAAGCGTCACAATCGTGGTGGCGTCGATTGCCAGGCCGCTGACCACATCGATGACCGGCACGGGCGTCAGTGCCACGACCAGCGCTTTGGTCGCCGCCATCCCCCAAATCACCCGGTCGGCATTCTTTTTCCGCATCTGGACCCGGACCGTGGCGATCCGATCGCTCTTGTCGGCCGCGTACATCGCGGCGTTCAAGGCGATCAGCCCGAGCCCCTCGCGTTCCAGCACCTCGAGAATCCGCGTTTTCAGCTCGATCACATCGGCGGGTGGTCGCCGCCATTCGCTCTGGCTGCTTCCGTCAGGCCGCTCAATCACGTACTCAACTTGTCGCGGGTGAGCCGCCACGGCTACAAACTGCTCAGTCGGCACCAGTCCTGCGACTCGCTCTTGTAATTGGCGGCGGAGCAAATCCAGTTCGCTCGGAGAATAAAGGTCCTTCTTGTTGAGCACCAGGATAATGGGCTTGTTGACCGCCGCCAGTTGTACGAGCGACGAGTACTCGACCTCGTTGATATCCGAGTCGACCACGAACAGGATCAGGTCGGCTTTCCGGGCCGTCACTTCGGCCAACTCGGCGCGGCCGACGCCGCCGACTTCATTGATGCCCGGTGTATCGACCAGGACCAGTTCGGAGTTCTCGATCCCGTGGATGCGGTGTCCGGCCCCCTCCCAAGTCGTTCCCCAAACCTCTTTGGTCCATCCCCCCTGAACATCCACTGAAGCAACATCGCGTCCAATCAAGGCATTAATTAACGCCGACTTGCCAGTGCTGATCTCGCCAAAGATGACAATCTCCACCCGTCCCTGGGTGATCTTGTCATACATGGCGTTAAGTTGCTGGACATCTGTTTGCAGTTGCTGCCGCTCTTCCGCCGTGCAACCGCGAACCCGCTCAAGAGTGGAGCGAATCGCACCAATCGCCTGGTGAAACTGGTTGGTCGTCTCGCTTTCAAGCTGGCTCATGCGGGCTCCTTTTGAGCGAGCTTTTCGCGGGCGGTAGCGATCAGTTTTCGCAGCTCATCGGCCGTCGTCAGTTGTTCCCATTGGCGACGAGCCAGAGCGGCCAGCCCGCCTTCGGGAAGTTGCATTTCGTTGCGAAAGTACTCGATGAAGACCGAACCGACCCACTTGGTGATCAGCGCCTGGACCACACCCTGCAACATGCCGCCGGCAAACTGCCCGGCGAAGGGGACGGTCTTCAGCAGCGAAGCGGTCAATGCGCCGAGCGCGACCGAGGGACCTTGAACACCGAGCGAACCGAGCATCACCTTGCCCATTTGCCCGAGCCATTTCTTGGCGGAATCCAAATCGAGCTTTTGCTGGTAGACATCGGCCAACTCAAGGATCATTTTGGTGCTCACGCCCATTCCCGCCAGCACATCGGCGACCGGGAATGGATTGATTGCCGCGAGTCCGCCGGAGAGCCAGGTGTAGCGGTCGACCACCTCCCAAGCCCGTCGATCGACCGAGTCCTTGACTCGCTGTTTGGCTTTGTCGAGCAGCCCGCGGGACTGCAGCAGGAGATTCGCGAGGAGCAATTCCTTGCCCTCCTCGCGGACAATGTCGCCCATTCGCTCGGCCAGCGGGCCGATTTCTGTCGGAATCTCAAGACGCTCCTCGCGCTCGCTGCCGTCGGGCAGAATGCGCCGCCGCAGGCGTTCGCCAATTTGAGCCTGAATCGCCACGACATCTTGCTCGGACACAAATTTCAACGCCTGGCGGCGAAGCTGCCCGAGGAGTTTCTCCCGGTCTTCCTCGCTGTACCAGTCGGACTTGTTGAGGCAGATGATCAGCCGCTTTTCCATCCCTCCAAGTTTTGCGAGTAACCGAAATTCGCTCTCGCGCAGCGGCCCATCGACGACCAGAATGATCACGTCGGCATCTTTGGCGGACTCCGCCGCAACCAGTACGTGGGCCTCACCATCGACTTCGCCCAAGCCGGGAGTGTCGACCAGAATTACCTTATCGAACTCGCCCCAGGGGATCTCGTTGCGCGAGGTCGTCGTTCCGCCGCGAATATCGGTTGCAAAGACCTCGCGTCCAGCCAATAGATTGAGCACCGAGGATTTGCCGCTGCTGATCGTGCCGAAGGCCACAATCTCGAGAGTTTGAGCGGTGCGTTTGGCGTTCAGGTCCTGCAGCAGCGGTTCGAGTTCCGCCTGGAGCCTCGGATCGGTGGCGGCTTGTTGCCGCAGCGATTCGAGCAGATCAAGATTTTCCTCAATCTCGGCTGCCTTCTGCCCCGAGGTCAGTTCGCTGGGGTTGCGGTTGCGGCGCTCCCGCCGGATTTTCTTGGCCAGCGAAGCACCCCAGAGTTTCCACCAGCCGTAAAGCATGCTTCCCAGCAGCAACAGGGCCCCGACCGCGACGGTCGCGAGGTAGATTTTTCCGGCGGCTGGACTCCATTCCGAGATCCGCGCATAGCGATCGAGAATCCAGCCGGGGAGGTAGATGAGGGCAACACCCAACGCCGCGGCAGCGATGAGCAGCAAGATTCCAGCGGCATTCTTTTTAAACAGGATCATTCCCCGCATTCGCTCAATTCAGTAGGCTCGCCACTCCGCAGTCCGGAGGTATTCGCTCAAAAGATACCCGGCTTGGCAAGTTTTGAGCAATCGCCGCTCAACTAAATTGTAGCTTGCCGGGCCGAGCCGAGTGCCGTTCGCGGGTGGGAACGGGGCGAGCGGGGGCGCGCGGGGGCGAGCCAACGGTGCGGCCGGAAGGCTGATTCGGCTGGTCCAGCCGCTCGGCCCCTTACCGCTGGCCTCCGAACCAGCTGCGGGACCTAGCTTACCAGTTGGCTGAGGACTTTTCCGTCGCGAACGACCATCAAGGGGCGTCCGGTCGACGACTGGTATTCTTTTTGATGGTCGATTCCCAGAGCGTGATAAAAGGTTGCCGCGACATCTTCGGGGGCAATTCCTTCGGCGGCCGGAGCAGCAGCCGTTGCGTCGCTCGCGCCGACCACCTGGCCGCCGCGAATCGGTCCGCCACCGAGCAGCATGCACATGCAGCGGGGATAATGGTCCCGCCCGCCGCCAGGCGAACGGTTGTTAATCTTCGGCGTCCGGCCGAACTCGCCGGTGACCATCACTGCCGTCGAGTCGAGCAGGCCCTTGGCACTCAGCCCTGCGAAGAGTCCCGCGACACCCGCATCGAGTTTTGGCAGGAGCTCCTCTTTCAGCTTCACGAAATTTTCCTGATGCGTATCCCAGCCGGGTAGCGTCAACGTGACAAAGCGAACTCCCGACTCGATTAGCCGCACGGCGAGCAGACAGCTTTGACTGAACGAGTCCTCGGCAAACATTCCGCGGAAGGCGTCGCTCTCCTGGCTGATGTCAAAGGCATCACGAGTCCGCTTGGAGGTGACCATCCGGTAAGCCTTGCGGCTGAACTCATCCAATCCGTCGAGCAGTTCGTCCTGCTGTTCGATCGCCGCAAATCGCTGGTCGAGGTCTTGCAGGAGACCTTTGCGGCGTTCGAACTCTTTGAGCGTCATCCCCCCTCCCAGCGTGATCCCGCGCACGTTGAAAGGCCGGCCCGCGCGGGGAGCTTCATTGGTTGCCAGCGAAGAGTATTTCACTCCGAGGTAACCAGGTCCTTGCGAGGCCCGGGGAATGGAGACGTAGGCGGGGAGGTCGGCAGGCGTCGGCAATTCCTTGGCCACAACCGATCCATAAGCCGGATATTCCAAAGCCGCATTCGGCCGGTTTCCGGTATTGATGAATTTTTGGCCCAGCGGATGGGCTCCGAGCGTATGCGTCACGCCGCGGAGGATGGCGAACTTGTCAGCCTGAGCGGCCAGTTTGGGCAAGTGCTCGCTGACCTGAATCCCCGCGACAGTGGTTGCAATTGGATTGAACTCGCCACGGATTTCGGTCGGTGCGTCTGGTTTCAAGTCGAACGTGTCAAGGTGCGAAGGACCACCGGGAAGTTCGACGAAAATGGCGGCCGTCGCACGCCCGCGCTCGCGGACTTCACCGGCATGGGCCAATTGCAGGTAGTTGCCCAGCGTCAAGCCCGCCGCGCCGAGCGCGCCAACCCGAATCGCTTGTCGGCGAGTCATCCCGTTGCACTGTCGATAGTTCCGCATATCCCTGTCCTCTTCCTTCTTCCCTAAGCTCAGCGCTGGTTTCGGCTGCCTCAGCCACCACCCTCCTGGCGATCGCTTGGTCCAAGTCAGCTCGACATTCGCTCAATGGTTCACGACAAATTCTTTCGTATTGATCAGCGCCCACATCACTCCTGACAAGCCAACGCTCAAATCGGCAGACTCGCTGAAGAACTGTTCGCAGCGCTGCACTTCATCGGCGGTTGGAAAGCGACTCACCGTCCGCAGGTAGGCCTCCGCGATCAGCTCGACCCGCTTGGAACGAGCAGCTTGCGAGGTTTGAGCATCCCGTTCGAGGGCGATCTGCTCTTTCAACTGTTTTGCAGTTTGCGCAAGTCGCTTCTCGAGTTGAATCACTTGCTGTTTGTTCTCTGCTTCGCGAGCGGCGTCCAACTGCCGTTTCATGCGCGCCACCCGCGTTTCGAGTTCGACAGCAGAGAGGGCTCCCTTTTCGGCGGGAGGCGAGAGTTGTTTGCGAACTTCGCCGATCCAGCCATCCGCTCGCGAGAGCAGCGTGTGAATGTCGCGGTCATTTTGCAGATAGACGGTTTGGATCAGACTCGTCTCATTGGACCGATCGCAGTCGCAATTGTTGCTGCGCGTCGAACGGCCGAACGCATCGAGAGCAAAACTGGCATTTCGACCCCGGTTGTTTGCACGGGCGAGAGTCGTGCCGGCGATCGCAATCGCACGGTCGGCAAGGTCGTCCCGAAACCTGGCGTTCTCTGAATCATTGGCAGTCGCCTGCAGGCAGGAGTCGACAACCAGTTCGGCTGGCAGTCTCCTCGTAAGGGCGTGACTGAAGTTGCGCCGATCGGCCGCATTTGTCTCGGTTACTTCCCAAGAGGTTTGGTACGTTCGGCTGGAAACGATTTCCCGGTGCAGCCATTTCAGGTCGTAGCCGCTGCGGACGAAGCCATCGGCCAGATAATCGAGTAGTGGCCCGTTACTCGGCGGATTGGCGAGGCTCAGGTCATCAATCGGAGTGACGATGCCGACCCCGAAGTACTTGGCCCAGACTCGATTGACAATTGCCTTGGCGAAGTAAGGATTATCAGGCTGCAGCATCCAGTCGAGCACCAGTTGGCGAACGTCGCTCACTCCGCGCAAGTCCAGTGCGTCCTCACCCAGCAGTCTGGCCTCGGTGTAGTAAAGCGGCCCGCGTTTGCCGGACTTGGCGAGCGACTGCTGCTCTTCTCGGGTTCTTTGAATTTTTGGCTTGGTCAAGTAAAGCACCGGCAACGGAACGGTCTTGCCAGCTTTCGCCGCTTCGGCGATCTGCCGTTGAAGGTTGCCACCCTTGCTGTCCGGCGAGATCCCGAGACTTTCAAGCAGCTTAGCCAACTCGTCTCGGTCGCCGGGCGATTTCAGTCGTCCTCTGGAAAACTCGACGCCTGAAAAGAAGCGCGAGAACTGAGCGAAGTCATCCTTGGACCACTGGTCAAAGGGGTGTTTGTGACACTGTGCACATTGAATCTGCACACCGAGAAAGGAGTGGGCAAAGCTGATCGCGCGGTCCTCCAGGGATTGAGTCTCGCGCCGCATCCAGTAGAGCGGCATCGAGTCGAGTGCCACGAAGTCGGAGGTGTTCTTCTCCCGCGTCATGCGGCTCATTCGCTCGCAGTAATCGGTATAGCTTTCCTCTGCCCCGCGACTTCGCCCCATGACAATCCCGCGGACGATCTCACTGTAAGGTTCATTCTTCCGAACCCGCTCGTAGATCCAGTCGTACCAGAGTTGTGAAGGGAAGTCCGTGTTCAGACCAACATCCCGGAGTTCCTGCGAGTTGTTCCCCGTGAGGTCGCAGAGGAAAGTGGTCCAGTAAGCGGCGTAGGCAGGGGTCCCGAGCAACTCTTCAATTTTCAAAGCACGCTTGTCCGGGCGCGGGTCGATCGCGAATCGCTTGATCTCGGCTGGTGAGGGCAGCGTGCCGCTGATGTCCAGCGAGACGCGGCGAAGAAACGTCAGGTCATCAACCTGCGGCGAGCGATCCAGTCCGATCCGATCGAGCTTGGTCTGTACAAGGCGGTCGATTTCACTGGAAAAGCGGTTGTCAGCCGCCTCGGCCGACGACCTCGCTGCGAACGGACGATAGACTTCCACCGGAACAACGGCGTTGTCATAGGAGACAATGATGTGAGTGTCGCCGGAAGACTGCCCGGTCACCACGCCACGCTCGGATACTTCAGCCAGGGCTGGATCTTTCGTTTGAAAACGGGCCAGCGCGGTCACATCCTCTTCCGAGCCGTCCACCCAGCGAGCGATGACTTGGAGTTGCTGCTGGGGTGTTTTCGAGAAATCGATCCGGTTGGGCTCGACGACCAGTTTCGCGAGTCGCTCGGGCTGGGCAACATTCTTGGCTCCCCCGGCGATCCAGTTGCGAAGCAGATTGTATTCCCAGCTTCCCTTTTCAAATCGCTGGCCGCCGCCGTGCCCGTCGGCATCGATCGGCTTGGAGAGGATCAGGCTCTCGTCGATATCTTCGAGGTCCACGCGCCCGCTCCCTTCGGCGAGCAGTGCCAAGTGGTCGGCTTGAAAGTCATAGCCAAAGAGCGAGAGCTGGAATCCGCCTTGTCCTTGAAAGGAGCCATGGCAAGAGCGGCCGTTGCAGCCGAGTCGGCCGAACAGCGGCGAGACGTGCCGCTGGAAATTTGGGACCTCATCATTGCCAGTCGCAAAGCTTGGGGAAACCTCGGCCTGTTGGGACGCCTCACCTCCGGTTTCGCCTTGATCACCTTTGCCCCGATCACCATTGCCCTTGTCGCTGGCGAAGCTAGTCGCAGAAAAGAGCAGGCCAAGACTGAAAAAAATCGCGTGCCAGCCCCGCCCTTCCACGTTCCACGGACGCCACCCCGTTTTCCTCGAAGACTCACGAGGTTCGTTTGAGAGCATCCCCGAATCGGCTGAGCAAGTCTGCATTGGTCAACTCATCGTCGCTTGTCTTTTTTCAGTTCACGATCTGCTTTGTTTTCCGGGGGCGTTGTCTTCGCTTGCGCTTCCCTTTTGGTCCGCGCAATCAGTTGGTCCAGTTGTCGCTGCAGTTCCGCGTCGCTCGGCCTGATCGCCTCTTGAATCAGGCCTTCAAGTCGCACGACACGTTCCCTCGATCGCTCCAAATCCAATTGCAGCCACTGCAGACGAAGTTCATTGCGTGTCGCCAGAAGCTCCTTCATTTCCGACCTGATTCCATCGGATTCCCCTTGTAAGGCCAGCCTGGCGGTAACGATTTGAATCCGCTGATCCGTTGTCCACCTCTTCAATTCCAACTCAAACCGTTCGGGATCAAGCTTTTCAAGACCGCTCAAGCGTTTCTCATCGCGGGCCAGATTGAGAAGTGCCGTTCGAAACTGTTCAGGCCGTTTCGCCTCAAGAGTGTCCAGCAGCGATCGCAACTGAGGCAAATTCTGTTCGGCGAAGGTCAGCAATTCAGCTTTTCGTTGCAGGGCCTTCTCTTCTTCGGCGATCTGTTTCTGCACAGCCTTTTGGATTGCATCTTCCGAACGAACGGTGGGTCCGTTCCGTTTTTTGGTTGGACCAGTCGAGCCGCCCTCGCCTGTTCGTTCCTGTGCCACAGAAGCCAGCGCTGCTGACAAACAAACGGCAATCGCAAGCGCCCACCTGCCCAGCATCTGACTTCTCATGTCTCTTAATACCTTATAAGTTCAAACATCAACGTCCGCATCAACTGCCTCCCTGCATTTCACTTGGCCAGTTCTCCAGAGACTCAAGAGAGACCAGCGCCGAGTATAGCCAATTCTCGCTTGCCTGCAGTTCCTCCGCAGCTTCTTCCGTTGAGATGTTTGCATCGGCAACAAAACTGCTGGCCCATGACTCGGCCAGATCCTCATTTTCAAGACTAGCCTCGACTCTGTTCCAATGCAACTCCTTCCGCGGGGTCAGGACCAATCGGGAAATACTCAAGAAAACCAGCAAGACTGCGGCCAACGCCGTCAGCCACCGGACCGTCCGCTGCACAGCCGTCCCGTTCGTTTTGCGGTGTTCGGGTGCGGCGGTGCTGGGCAGACGGCTGTCGGCTTCCGCTCCAGCCGCCTCCAACTCAGCCAGTAGACAGAGCATCTGCTCGAGGGCCTCAGCGGCGGTGGGGTCACCAGCCAGACGCTGCTCGAAATCGGCGGCCTGTCCGGGTTCCAAATCGTCCATCAAATACTGCCAGGCGGTCCACTGCAACTCGGTCAGCCCCGTACCTTTGACCAGAGGGATACTCGCGCCGCGAAAGGGTTGATTAGATTTCATCCAAGCTTCTCCAATCCTAATTTCAGCCGCCCCACAGCGGCCCGCATTCGGCTCAGCACAGTCCCCAGCGGCAGCCCCAGCCGCTGGGCGATTTCAGCAAACTTCTGATTGTCGTAGATCCTCAGCTGAACGATGACTCGCTGGTCCTCGGGCAAACTGGCGAGCAGGTTGCGAACCTGTTCGTTCCGTTCCGCGGCAATCACTCTTTGCAAGGGATTACCGGTCCCGCTACCCCGAGAATTTCCGGCATGGTCCCGATCGGAATCGTCAGCCTGCCGCATGCTCCTCAGCCACGCGACACCTGCGAGATGGCGTTGCTGAACCCGCTGCTTGCGCTTCAGCAGCAAGGCTTCATTGGCGGCAACGCGAACAAGCCAGGCTCGACAGGCATTGGCTTCATCAGTCGATCGAAAATCGGGCCGATGTTCGAAGAATTTCAGGAAAGTGGTTTGCAGGCCGTCATCGACCGCCGACGCTTCCCGCAGCACAGCCCAAAGGATCCTGCGCAAGGCAGGCTCCTGACTGGCAAAAAAGGACGCCATTTTGGCGTCCTCGCTGGGCTGGGAAAGTTCTTGAGTCAAGCCGATACTACCTGTTCTATCCGGGTTTAGCATGGGTGAAGATCCAGCCCGCCGCGATGAATAGGATAGCCGTTTTGAGGCTCGGCCTGCTGCAATAGGTACCGGATAATGAGGAAGTTTGTTGCCGCTAGCTCAGTCGATTGACTTCGGATTCCTCACGACGGCGAAATCTGGCAACAAACGATGTCAGTCCGAGGAAAAGGAGAGCCGATGTACCTGGCTCGGGAACGGCGACCACGACATCCGTATTTCCAAAACCGCGAATGGACAAAGCAAAGTCATCGCCGATCGTTCCAATCTGATGTGTATTGACGACAGCGTTAGACAATTCCGTTAAGTCGAAAAACATCTGAAGGGTCGCGCCCGAGGCTCCAATGTTTCGACTGAAGCCACGGAAAGGATCGGTGTAGCTGCTGACGAAGAAGCTACCAGTAGCTCGAGGGCCATAGAACACCGGCAGAGCTGAGGCGGCTCGTCCCGGTCCATTAAATTGAGTGTTAAAGTCTCCTGCGTCCGCATACGCTGTAGAACTAGTCCGCCCATCGCTTCCGCCAACAGAGGCGGCAGCTTTGTAGCTGTCCTTCCCAAGATCAAAGCGAACGATGCCTAAACCTTCGGATGAACTAATACTGCCACTGATGTGACGGATACCCACGCCCAGAATTCTATTGCCGTTTTGAAATGCGCCTGAGGTGGATGAGAAGCCGGAGTTGCCTGCAGGACTTCCCGATACAGTGTTGTTGTTAAAGCTGAAGATTGTCGTGTAGATCTCAAACACGTTGGAGGTGCTGCCTCTTCCGTATACGCCCAAATCGTTGGATTTACCCCTGAGCGACCATCCGCTCCAAGAACTGCCTCCATTGATGTCGATGAACCCCGCCTTGACTGGCGAGGCGAAGGCAAAAATGGCGACGATCGCGAACAAAACCAAACAAGTTGAATTCTTCATGTTGTTTCTCATAGGTTAATTTAGCTCCAGCGGTTCAGTCACTGGCGCCGAAAGCTCAGAGAGCGTGACGGCAGAAATAAAAAGATCGGAAATATCGGAAGTCAGACGAGTTGCAACAAGCCAAAACTCCATTCACCCAAATAGCGGAAAAGGAAATCGAGAGGAAATCTGACAAACCCCGTTCCCGCAGTTTCGTGAACCACCCAATTCCTTGTTCTTTCAGCTTTTGAGCAGGTAAACGAAGACCGCAAAAAAACCATTGGAACGGCAACGCCTGGGGCGAATTGCTGGACTCCTTTTGGTCAAGGCAGTCCGGCTACAGCCGCCGCTAGGAAAAGGGGACCCCGCTCAACCCGGAACGACCTGCATTAACAGGTGATTTTTAAGAGGATGCGCGAGCGGGCCAGTTTATTTGAGGGAAAGTAAATAAATGAAAGTCTGGTCGGCTGCGGCTCGATTTCAGGCAGCCAATCCGCCGAATCGCTTGCGAATTCCCGCCTTCAGCGTCATCATGGGGGAACAAAAAACCAGAGGAAAGGTAGGCGGTGACCCGTTCATTGGCGCGACCGTTCCTGCTCCCCTCGAATTTGCCCCGTCCAGGTGTGACGGTTTAGTTTGACGTGTTGACTGATCAGCGAAAGGGAAACCGCTTGTTCGCCGGGCCGATTTTTACCAGAGAAGCCGTTGTCGCCCCGCGGCGTCCCCGTTTATTTGCGGCCCGCGTCGTCTATGGCTTCAGCCTCCTGCTCCTGATCGCCACCGCCTGGATGATCCTGCAGGGAACCCAGGAAGTTCGCAACCTCAGCGAGCTGGCCCGCTTTGGCACCATCCTGTTTCAGATTCTCGCTCCGCTCCAACTGGTCGTCCTGATGTTCTTGTCGGCCATTCAAGCGGCCAGCAACGTGGCGATCGAAAAGGACAAACAAACGCTTGTCCTGCTCCTGCTGACTCGGCTCTCCAACACTGAATTGGTGCTGGGGAAACTTCTGGCCAGCCTCCTCGGAATCGCCAACATGCTGGCGACCTCCCTGCCGATCTTCATGCTGCTGGTGCTCTTTGGCGGTACCAGCTTCTGGCAGGTCCTGTGGACGTTTGCCGTCACGGCCGCCTCATGCCTGGTGGCCGGCGCGTTTGGCAACATGATCGCTCTTTGGCGTGAAAAGACCTTTCAGACGCTGGCCTTGGTCGTTCTGGGAATTCTGGTCTGGGTCGGAGCATGGGAGGCAATTGCCCTGCTGCAGGGAAGCTGGGGGAGTTTCGACCTCAGCCAGGCTGCCGCGGCCTGCAGTCCGTTTCAAGCGATTGTTGCCGCCAGTCGCCCCGATGTCGCCGAGAATTTTCGCTGGACGGTCGTCCCGTTCCTGCTCGTCGCCACGGGACTCTGGGCGCTCTTGAATCTGATCGCAATCTGGCGGGTCCGTTACTGGAATCCGAGTCGCGATGTTCGCCCCGGACAACAGGAAGCCGCGATGGAGAGCAGCCTGCTGCGGGACAGCACAGAATCGCCGGTCGCGAAATCGGCTTCCGAACAAGCCCGCTCGGGGCACATCGACGACCGCAGCCGACAGGCCAGCCGTCGCAGCCGCCGCGTCTGGGACAATCCGGTATTGTGGCGGGAATGCTGCACTTGGGCCTATGGACGGAAAATCCTCTTCATTCGCGTCGTCTATTGGCTAGCCTCATTGGCTGCAGGATTTGCTCTCTACTCGATGGTCAACAGCGGGGCAGCCACGTTCGCTTCTGCGGGCGCGGCAGTTGAAATTCCACTCGTCGCCCGCGTACTAGCTCCGCTTCTGGTCGTCAGTCTGGTGATTCTCAATTCGCTCGCCGTGACCTCAATCACGACCGAACGGGACGGCAAAGCCCTCGACCTGCTGCAGGTAACCGATCTTTCGCCCCGTGAATTCCTGTTTGGCAAGCTCCTCGGCGTGCTCTACGTCGGTCTCGATATCGTTCTCTTGCCGCTCGTCCTTTGCACCTACCTCTGGTGGAACGGGGCAGTGAGCGGCGAGAACCTGTTCTACCTCCTCCTGAGCATGGCGATTCTGAACGTCTTTGTAGTCGTGCTCGGGATCCATGCCGGGCTCTCGCACGCCAACAGTCGCACTGCCATCGGTGTCAGCCTCGGAACGGTCTTCTTCCTGTTCCTGGGGATGATTACCTGCATGCTGATGCTGATCTCGTTCACCGGCAACGTCGAATTCCAGCTGACTCCTTTCCTGGCCTGCATCATTGGCGGTGCAGTCGGACTCTATGTGGCTCTCGGCTGGCATCTGCAAAGTTCGGCGCTCGCCTTCGCCTCGGCCGTTCTTCCGCTGGCAATGTTCTATTGCATCACCAGCCTGCTGCTGAAAAATTACACTTCGGCCGTACTGGTGCTCGCCTTCACCTACGGCTTCGCGATCACCGCCATGGTGGTGCCCCGGCTGAGCGAGTTCCGCTTTGCCCAAGGCCGCTCGAAGCTGAATGAGGATGGGTAAAACTGAGGCGTCGCTGAATCGCGCTTCGGCCTGATGAATCGTTGGAAAAATTCGCGTTTTGCGAGTTCGTTCACCCGCTTTCCCAATTTCTGGCGGCAACGATTAAGATCGAGGCATCCGATTGATGAATTCAGGGAGCCGATTGAATGAGCGGTCGCCGCAAGAAACGTTCCAGAAAAAGCGGAACAAACGACTTTTCTCCCGCCAGAAAACAGGCGATGGCTCTGCCGGCTTTTGTGCTGATCATCATCAGCCTGCTTGCGGCCGGAGGAGTCTGGTCAGTCATCCGGCATCGCGCCAACCAACTCGCTTCGGGCCCAATCGTGATCGACCTCGTTGATAATGGCTCGGCCACTATCGCCGATGTCAAACGCACCCAGTCGTGGACGCGACTTGAGGAAGTTGCGACCGAACTGCGCGTTCGACTCGAGGGGAAAAGCCCGCAAGAGTCCTGGTCGCTTCTGCAAATCCTGGAGGCAGTCGCGGCCCGGCAAGGCGAATTGGCAAATGGCGAAACCGAGCAGGCCAAGGCCTTGGCCAACCGCCTGTTCGCTCTGCAGGGGCTGTCCGCAGCTGACCCCGACCGTGAGTCGCTCATGCAACGGACGGCCGAGCTTTCAAGCCTCAGCACCCGGTATAAAGACGACCCGAATGATGAACTCTCCCGCGAAGCCTTTCGCAGTGCCCTGGTCGCCTCACAGCTGACACTTCGCGATGGAATCAACGACGAGGAAGACTCCCAGCGGCTCGTCGTGCTGATCCCCAGTTGGATTCGGCAGGCCGCCCAGCGATTCCCGAACGATGTGGAGATCACTCGGGCAATCGGCGACCTCCTGGCGAGTTATCCCAACGTTTCTGAACGGGATGCACAGGTCAAAAAGATCATCGAATCCGTGGAGGAGGCTTACCGGACGAGTTCCAATCCGCTGATCGTTGAGTGGGCCAACTTGATTGCCGTCAAGCAGTTTTTCGATGAGTTCGGCCTGGTTCGGCAACTCTCTGACACGTTGATGGGTGACCTGACGCGGCTGGATCAACTCGAGGCGACTGCCGAACGTCTACTCGCCTCCAAACCGACTCCGGTGGCGCGGCAGACCGCGCTTGAATTAGCCCAGTTCCTCGAAGGCTTTGAGCAACCCGACCGAGCCCGCAGAATTCTGGAACGACTGGTCGCTGCCGCGCCCGGCAACCCCTCCGAGACTGGTGCTGCCGCGGACAGTCAAGCTTCCTCGCTGGGCGTCGACGCCCGGCGGATGCTCGCCCGCCAGGAGCTGTTTGGCCAAACGCCGGAATTGGCTCTGAAACTCGCCACTGGAGCGACTTGCTCGCGGGAACAACTTGCCGAGTCGGTGGTCTTGCTGATGTTCTATCGCGATTTGGACGACCTCGAAGCCTGCGCCGAACAAATCGGAGTGCTGCAGCGGCTTCAGGCCCAGGGGCTGCGTCTGTTTTTGGTTGGTCCGCAACTCAGCAGCGAAGACCGCAATCAACTCTCGACAGCTGTCTTCCAGGGTGCTCCCGACCCCGGGCTGCCTTTTCTGGAACCAGCCCAAAGCGCTGAGCTACGCGAGACATTTCACGTCACCTACACCCCCTTTCCGGTGATTCTCGACAAGGGCCGGATTGTCTCTTTGGGGACCCCGATAAATCGGGGGTTACTCTGGCTGGAAAAACGGCTTTTCGACAAATAAACTCAAGTCTGCGTTTGGCGCGGGCCGCCAGATTGGCTGCTCCATCCTTTCGCAACTTGGAATCCTTGGTCATGAGCCGAAAACCGAAGCACCGCCAAAGGGCTCCAAAAGTCGAGACCATTACCAAGTTCAAACGCTTTGGATTTCGCTCTTATTTCCTCCTGACTTTGGCGCTACTCCTGGCCAGTGGACTGATTTGGTACGCCTCCCGCAGCCCCTCGGCGTCGTCTTACCTTAATTTGGGCGATGGGCTCGAATCGACACTGGAAACGATTTCCAAGTCGAACTCAAATCGCGAGTTGAAACAACTCTCCGATGAAACGTTCGAATTATTCCCGACCCTCGCTCTCGACGACAAACTCTCCGCCTGGCAAGTGCTCGCGGCAATCGCCGTCCGCCGACAAGCCCTCGCGAAAGATGAGCCTCAACGCCTGAAGGCCGTTCACGATGAACTGGTAGCCAGACAGTCAATTGTCAATCTCTCGCAGAAAAGCCCCTCGCAGCTTCTGCAAGCCCTCAGCCGCCTTGAGCAGGCAGCCCGCGACAACATCGCCCAGGCCGATCCGGATGTCGCCCGGCAAGCGACCAGTTCACTGATTCTCGTCACCTCCCTCCGCTACGCCCAGCGGCCCGAGGGCCCTGAACCATTGGCTGAGGTCCTCTCGCTCATCGGCTCGATCGAAGGCAAATTCATCCCGGACGCTTCTCTAATTCAGGTGCTGGAGATTTGCCTCGAGGCGTTTTCGCAACAGCAGGCTCCCGATGCAGCTGAAAAAATTGCCACGCTGCTGGAAAGCCTATTTGGGGAATCAAACGACAAGGAACTCGCCCAATGGGCCAATCTGGTTCGGGAAAAACAGTGGCTCCGCGACCGACAGGTTGTCGAGCAACTCAGCTTGGCCAGTTCCGGAAACCAAGCTGCCTTGACGAAAATCAAGCAAACGGCGGTCGACTTGTTGGAGCACAACCCGTCTGCAATGGGTCCGTCCTTGTTTGGAGTTCAGCGAGCCCTTGAACTGGCGCAGTTTCTGGAGAACTTGGGCCAGTCTGAAGATGCCCAAGAGATTCATCAATCGGTGGAATCGTTACTCGTTTCTCGGGTTCAGGCCGGCGAGTTGGAGAAAATCAAAGCGCGCTCCCGAACGTCGGTTAAACGGATCGGATTACTTGGCCAAACGGTTCCACTGCCAGCCGCTCTCAAGGCCGACAACTCCAAGGGAGCCGAATTGGCCGTCGTTCAATTCGTCGGAAACGCTCCGCCGACCCAACAAATGAAGTCGAGTCTGACCGAACTGACCCGTTTCGGGGCCCTCGGGTGTCGCGTGATTGTCGCCAGCCCGGAATTGAGGGATGAGGAATTCGTTGCAGCCTACGGGGACCTCGCCCCAGCGGTCACGCTATTGTCTCAGTCCGAGTCCCAAAAACTGGCCGAACAGTGCTTCCTCCCCTCAGGCCCCTTTCTACTGGTGTTTGACCAGGGAAAGCTTGCACTGTGCGGCTCTCCCTTGGACCGGGTGCAACAGTGGCTGGAAAACCGGCTGCTCAAATAACCCCCACCGAAACAACCCCCACCGAGACTGAGGGAAAAAGGGGTTTTTCGGATTTTTTCGATTTTTCTGTCCCTTGCTGGACACTTCCTGATTGTTTCCCTCCATGAGCTGGGTTAGCGTTAATTTTTCGTGAAACGCTACAGGGCCCCTTCCAGCCCTTCAAACCAGCGTGATTCCTTGTTCAACTGCCTCGTGGAGCACAACTATGAAAGTCAGGTTGACCGCGTTAATGATACTCCTTGCGGGTATCGTCGCCGCCGAAGTGAGGGCGGATTCGAATGCCTCGGGAGGTGGTGTCACCGCCTCCGAGTCAAAATCTTTGGGTGCTGGTCCATTTAATCACGACAACCCAGTCGGGACGTCGGGTAGCCTCAACAGCGTGGTGAACGTGACGTTCACCGGCGGTTTCGTGGCGAATCAGGTCCGCTTCATCGGCACGCTGAATAAAGTCGCCTCCGGTGACTACGCCAGTGAAAACGATATTCGCGTGACCAAGGGCGGCACCTCGTTGTTTAACTGGCAGAACCCGGGGGTCGGCAGCTCGAGTTGGGGTCCCACGTACAACTACGACAGCAGCCAATCAATCACCGGTTCGGGGGCCTACCCGGGCGGGATTGACCCTGCCGGTAACTGGACCGTTACCTTTTACAATTCTTTTCAAGACAACACGGGCCCCGGCTTGGTTGACTCAACCTCAACCAATGTCACGATGGAATTTCGTCGCATCGACCCGCTTCAGGACTCCAATGGGGTCTTCAGCGCCGGTACGTTGACCTCGGGTGTCGAGTACAACTCGGTCGGTGAATTTGCAGTTGCTCAAACTGCCGGAGCGAATGGAAACAATGACCGCTACAACTTCACCCTGTTGTCAGACGGAACGTTGTCGGTCGAGACCTTCGGCACCAATGTCTTCACTGGCAACATCAACGGTGACACAGAGATTGGCATCTTCAACGCCAACACGGGAGCGATTGTCACCGGCGCCTTTGACGATGACTCGGGCCCCGGTTTGTATGGAGCCCTCACCAACGTCACGTTGACCGCGGGCAACTACACTCTGGTCATTGGCGATTACGACACCAACTTCTCCAATACCTCGACGCTGTCCAACCTCACCTTTGGCAGTGCCACAAGCCCCTACGACTACGGTTTGAAAATGAACTTCACCGCGGTACCGGAGCCCTCGACTGCAGGGATCCTGATCGTCTGCGAGGGCGGCCTGTTGCTGAAGCGGCGACGAGCGGTCTAGTGCGGCGGTTCTCAGCCTGCGAGGCAGCACAAGCCTTTCAGCGCTGACTTACGAAACGAAACGAGCCTTGGAATACC
>JAJTFE010000278.1 GCA_021298375.1 Blastopirellula sp.
AACCTCCCAGTAGCCACGCCGGTCCTGACGTAACAGTGAAACAATTGAGTTAGTAAGTTTTTCCGTTGTGAAGTGGTAAAGAAGACACATGACGATTTCGAAAGAACGTGTAGCGGAGTTGACCAAGCAATTTGGCAAGAATGAGAAGGACTCCGGAGCGGCTGAGGTGCAAGTCGCCATTTTGACCGAGCGAATCAACGCTTTGACCGGTCACCTGTCATCACGCAAGCGGGACCATGCAACCCGCCGTGGTCTGCTCGGAATGGTATCCCGTCGTCGCAGCTTGCTGGACTATTTGCGAAAGCGAAGCCCCGAGCGTTATGTCGACGTGATCAACAAGTTGAACATTCGTAAGTAGCTTTTTTGTTGGTTTCGGCCCTCCGCAAATTGATTGGCGCCCAGAACCGTTTGACTGTTTTGCGGTACAGGGCGATTTCGGAGCGGTCGGGCCGGACTGGACTTTAGCCGGCTTGTTGTGCTTAAAGCCCAAGTCGCATCTGCTGTCGGTTTCAGTGGTCAGCGTGCTGTGGCTGTGGAATCCCGCGGTACTCGAAATGCTCAGGGTTGGCTCGCCGGCGAGGACTCCAAGTTCAGTGCCCCCGGTGCGGCCCGTTGGGTGTTGGCTGGGTCCGTCTGAAAACGCTTGGCCCGATGAGTTCCCTCTCGTGAATTAGTTCCAGCGGACGTTGCTGGCGGATTCGCCGCAGTTGTTTTGAGCGGAAACAGTCTTAGTTGCTCTGAGTTCGCCCAGCTGGAAGGGCTGAGCGGAATGGGCTGAGCCGGATGGGGTTGGCCCCTCTCCCTGGTTGGCGGAACGGTCCAAACGGCGTTGCCCTGGTAACGAAGATCTTGACGACCTCAGGGAAAACGCAAGTCGCGATACCGTGCTTTTGGGTTGTTGTGCTTCCAGTTTGTTGTGCCTCTTGTGGCCATTGTCCGAAGCACGGTTTAGAATTTCTGAAGTTAGAATGTGATTTGGAAACGATTTGGGAAACTGAAGAGAAAGCCTTCTTGAGTCGAAGCCAATTGGGCTTCGCCCGTTGTTGGACGTTGAATCAAACCGGATTCAGTAACTTGCTTGAAATGGAATTGAGGTCGAGAAAGCATTCAGGATGGGTTCAAGGCTCCCTTCGAAGAATTGGGGCCTTTAGAAATCTGTGAGGAAGTTGAAGTTGTGCTGCGCGGCCGCGCAGGCGCTGGTTTTGCCAAAAGCGGATCGGGTAGGCGAGCGCCGAGGATTCTGTTCGCGAATTCAAGTTGGCATGGATGAAAGCGATCGCTCGGCCCGGATTGGGTGCAGGTAGGTCAGGCGCCAGGAGCGAGTATTGAACTCGCTTGGAAAGATAGCTTGGGTGGTTTGTTTGTGGGCACGATGAGTCTGCCCTAAGTGATTTGACGAGGAGCGGATTGGCATTCGAGGAAGTTCGGGCTTGAGCGGTCAGCAGACTGCTCTACCCGACGTGGACGGGGATGAGGTCTCTGCCAGGCAGTTTGTTGCCGACGTGACTGGGATGGATCGCCCAGCGTGCCGCAGCCGGCTTCGCCGTCGGAGATTTCGCGGCCAGTTCGGCTTGCCTCGACCCTGAGGCTGCGGCCGAAAATGGCGGGGCCGAAAATGGCGGGGCCGAAAATGGCGGGGCCGAATGCAGTTCAGAGAAATTTTGGTTTGTCGTTTGTTTGTTGATTGGTTTGAGAAAGTCGAGTGGCTCAATCGGCTTGGCCCTGGGATGGGCGGTATGAGAGTGGATTGGAAGATGAGCCTGACAGAAGCTTGTTTGATTTCAGGAATGCAGGATTAAAGCATGACGAAGATTCGCGTAGAAAAGCAGATTGGTGATGGTGTACTGTCGTTTGAGACGGGTTGGTTGGCCAAGCAGGCCGCTGCCTGCGTCATTTGCCAGTTTCGGGATACGGTGGTCTTGAATGCCGTGACCAGCGGAACGCCGCGGCCGGGGACCGACTTTTTTCCCTTGACTTGTGATTACCGTGAACGGACCGCAGCGGCGGGAAAATTCCCCGGTGGTTTCATCAAGCGCGAGGGGCGTCCGACCACGAAGGAAACCTTGACGTCGCGGCTGATCGACCGGCCGGTCCGGCCGATGTTTGCACCCGGATTCATGGACGAAGTACAGGTGCAATGCACCGTTCTGGCGAGTGATCGGCAGACGGACGGCGATGTGATTGCGATGAACGGAGCGGCGGCGGCCCTGTTCGTCTCGCCGCTCCCTTTTGAAGAGGCGGTGGCCTCGGTTCGGATTGGCTTGATTGACGGCGAGTTCATTCCTTTCCCGACCCACGAGCAGCTGGAGACGAGCGAACTCGACCTGATTGTCTCCGGTACCCGGGCTTCGGTCACCATGATCGAAGGCTTCTCTCGAGAATTGTCCGACCAGAAGATGCTCGAGGCGATTGAGTACTCGCACTCGGTGATTCGCCAGATTATTGACTTGATGCAGGACCTCTACGACCGCGTCCGGCCTGTCAAGAATCCGTTTGAACCGCTGAAGGCGGATGAGGTTTACGAGCAGCTGAAACGGAAGTTCTATGACCCGATGCGGGAAGCCTGCCGCGTTCCCGGCAAGCACGATCGCGCCGATGCAGTGAACAAAGTGAAGGAGCGGGCTTTTGCTGACATGATCCCCGATCCGGCAGCTGCGGGTGCCATTTGCCCCAACAAGTTCAATCACGCCTGGCACGATCTCAAGCAGCAGGTCGTTCGCGACCTGATCCTCGCTGGCACTCGTCCCGACGGTCGCGACAACAAGTCGCTCCGTCCGATTGAATGCCATGTCGGTGTACTGCCTCGAGTCCACGGCTCAGCTGTCTTCCAGCGGGGTGAGACCCAGGCTCTGATCACGATCACGCTGGGAACTCCCCGTGACGAGCAGCGGGTTGATGGCTTGCAGGACGAATATTCGAAGAAGTTCATGCTCGATTACAACTTCCCCTCATTCAGCGTCGGCGAATGCAAGCCGAATCGCGGTCCGGGGCGACGGGAGATCGGGCACGGGATGCTGGCTGAGCGGAGTATCAAGCCGATTCTGCCGGAGCCGGACGATTTCCCTTACACGATTCGGGTGATCTCCGACATTCTCGAGTCCAATGGCAGTTCCTCGATGGCGACTGTTTGCGGCACGACCCTCGGCTTGATGGATGCCGGTGTCAAAATCAAAAGCCCGGTGGCCGGAATTTCAGTTGGCTTGGTCAAGGAAGGCAATTCCTGGACCTTGCTGACTGACATCATTGGCGACGAGGACCATTACGGCGACATGGATTTCAAGATCGCCGGCACGGTCGATGGAATTACGGGGATTCAGCTGGATCTCAAGATCCGCGGGATCGAAATGGACATCATTCGCAGCACGCTCGTCCAATCGCGCGACGCCCGGCTGGAGATCCTCAAGAAGATGCTGGCCACCATGTCCCAGCCGGCTGAGGATATCTCTGAGCACGCACCGCGGCTGCTGGTGACCCAAATTGACCCCGAAAAGATTGGCATGCTGATCGGCCCGGGTGGCAAGAACATCCGCGCCATTCAGGAAGAAACCGAGACCGTGATCGATATCGACGATTCCGGAAAGGTCACGATTTCGTCCAATGACGCTGCCATGGCCAAGAAGGCTCTGCAACGCGTGGAACTGACCACGGCTACGGTCCAGGTTGGCAAGATCTACACCGGCACCGTCAGCAGCATCAAGGACTTTGGCGCTTTTGTCGAGATTCTGCCGGGCCGCGATGGGCTCTGCCACATCAGCGAATTGTCCAGCGGTTATGTCGGCAGCGTCTACGATATCTGCAACATCGGTGATGAGATGCAGGTCAAGGTGATCGATATCGATGACGGCGACCGCGTCAAGCTCTCCCGCCGGCGGGCTCTCGAAGAGCTCGGTTTGGCCGACGAGTTTGCCGAACCGGAAGCTGAAGAGGCCGAGGAATTCGAAGACGAATTTGAAGGCGAAGAAGGCGACGAGTTTGAGGACGAGGGCGAAGGCTTTGAAGATGAAGTCGTCGGCCAGTCTGAGCCGCGCGAACAACGCGCCCCCCGCGGCGATGATCGTG
>JAJTFE010000279.1 GCA_021298375.1 Blastopirellula sp.
GGCTACCCTTACGGTGGCGGCTACAACTATGGCGGTGGCTATGGAAGCGGCTACAACATGCAGGGACCGTATAACGGCAGCTATTACAGCGAGAGCTTGCCGGGAGTTTACGCTCCGGTAGTTCCCGAGGTTCCAGCGGTTGAACCGACCCAATCGCCGCTTGTTCCGACTCCGGCAGCCCCGCATTTGGGCCACTAGGCCGGAGAGTTTTGAAAAGAGAATCAAACGCGGCAGACCAGCTTTCTCCATTTGCTGAGCTGCCGTGTCTTTCGCACCGGCCGGGGAGTCATTTGATTCCCCGGCCGTTTTCGTTTTAATTCAGCAACTCGCAGGTGCGCGGCCCTTGAATTACTTCCGCCCGCCAGCCTTCGACTGAATCCAGCTGACGACCGTTTCCAGCAGCTGTGGCGCAAGCGTCTCTTCAATTTGTTCGTACTCGGATGCCGCTCCGGTCTGGCAGCTTTGGAAGAGATGATTCAGTCCCTGCAACTCGCGAATCGTCACGTCGGTGTTGCCCCCAGCCCGCAGCGCCTTTTCGATCGCCGGGAGGTTCAGTTGTGGGTCGACTTGCAGATCCTTCGAGCCATTGACCGCCAGCACCGGACACTTGACCTGCTGGAGAATCGGTCCCGGTTCATGCCTGACGAACAAACGGAACCAGGGGGTATCCATGACCCCCAGATTGGCTAACACCAGCGACTTGATTAGCGCTTGGCTGGTCTCCGAATCGGGCTCGGCCAACGGATTCGGGTCTGTACCTTCAGGCTGGCCAGCCGGCGGTGCGATCGCGCGGAGTTTTTGACTCAACAACTCGACCCCGCGCTGTCCGAGCGTCTCCCGATCGGAGTTGCCGTCTTGTTCCCGGAGCAGGCCAATCAGGGTCTCTTGCACCAGGCGTTGGCGGGCCAAAGCCGCTTCATCAGCGCCCTCCGCCTTGAGCAGCAGCTGTCCTTGTGAGTAAAGAATCTGTTCGCCGTTGACCCCCGGTCCAGCGAGCAGCACGATCCAGGCGACATTCGGATTCCGGACTGCAGCCCAAGGGGCAATTAAACCTCCCTCACTGTGGCCAATGATCCCCACCCGGCCGGAGGCGATCTCCGCCCGTCCCTGCAGGTATGCAAAGGCGGCTAAGGCATCGCCGGTAAAGTCCTCGCTGGTCGCCGTGGAAAACTTCCCTCCCGATTCGGCAACGCCCCGGTCGTCGTAACGCAGCACAGCAATTCCGGCCTGGGTCAAATGATCGGCCAGGACATGAAACGGCTTGTGTTCGAGGATGGTCTCATCCCGATCCTGCGGCCCCGAGCCGCTTACCAGAATCGCCGCGGGAAACGGGCCGGCTCCCTCGGGCAAAGTCAACGTTCCAGCAAGTTCAATCCCTGCCGCGGAATTGGCAAAGCGAACTTCCTCACTTCGATAGGCATAAGGTGGCTGGGGAGTTTGCGGGCGGCGACGGATAATTGCGGTTGCCAACTCGGGCTCGTCGCGCCACTCGAGTTGCAAGGGGAACTCGCCCGGTCCTTGCTTGAATTTGCCTTCCAGCAGTTTCCCATCTGCTGACTTGGAACCGGTAAACGTCGCGCCTAAGGCCGGAACCGAGAATTCGACCTCACTACCGGTCAACTTTGCCTTGCCGCGAAAGCCACCAGCCGATTGGTTGAGACTATCGAAAAGCAATAACTGTTCCGGTTCGTCCGTACGAAAAATCCGAAACTGCATCTTCAGCTTCTGGAAACCGGCATTCAGCGTTCCGACCCAAACTTCGTCCGGCTGCTCGATCGGAACAGCTTCAACCCGCTCAAACCGCAACGGCAAATTGGCCGGGCCTTGCTGCCAGTTGCCGGTAACCACGTCGCCCGCTTCGTTCAGTTGACCGGAGTAGATCGCCTTGGTCGACTTGAGTTCGAACTCGAACAGGCGCTCAGCCACTTGGAACCGGTCCAGCTTGAACCGGGTCGACCCTTCATCGAAACTGGTCAGAACCGCAGTCCGCCCCGTGCCTTGCTGGTTGACCTCGATCAGGAAGCGAAACTCGCGGACATCGGCATCCAGTTTGCCGTACCACAACTCGGCCGCCTGGGGTTGGATCTCCAGCGGATTCTGAGCCAGCGCAGTGAGGCTGAGGAGGAGCAGCGGCAGGATCGCGAGGAGGCGGAGCATGGTGGTTGGTTGTTAGTTGTTGGTTGTCGGAAGCTAGACAGTTTCGCAGCGAAGGTGGCGAAGCGAAAGAGGATGGTCTTCGGCAAGGGCGGAGCGGAAGGGAGCTGCTCCACGCTCTACGCGAGCGTGGCTGCGTTAGGAGCACGAACGTGGCTACGCAGGGAGTGCGAGCGCGGCGACAGTGAATTGGAATTCCGTATTCCCATTTCTTCACTCCCACTTTTCGCGCCGCTCACTCTTCGTACCAGCAGCGAATGAACTGATGCCAGTGACTGGGATCCTCGCCACTAATCCCCAGGGAGGCATCGACCGACCCCTGTTCGTAGCGGCTCCAGATGTTTGGCAAGACGACTGTTTCGATGTTCAAAAGTTTGACTGGATGAGTGGCCAGCCATTCATTGGCCGCGCGCAGCGCATCTTCGATTGACTCGTACTCGCCCCGGCGGAAAAACCCGGGTGGAGCAACCTGCTGCGGAACGAAGTCGCGGAACTTGAGCATCGGAGCTAACTTCCCCCTGCAGGCTGATAAACCCGGTTGTTCTGTAAATAGATTTCGACCGAGCGCGGTACGAGGTAGCGTACGCTCAAGCCTGCGGACAGGCGGCGCCGCAAATCGGTGCTGCTGATCTCAATCTGCCGCGCCACGATCGCCACTTTCTCGATCTCGGCCAGCCGCTCGGCAAAGACGTACGGGCGAAGCAGACCGAGGTCGGCCGCGTGTCCAGGCCTTTGGTAAACCAGCGGCAGGGCGCGGCGGCAAATCTCCTCGGGCTCCCGCCAGCGGGCAAAATCAGCCAACGAGTCGCCGCCGATCAGCAAAAACCAATCATGCCCCCCGTGGTTCGCCTGCAACTCGCGGAGCGTCTCAACTGTGTAGCTCACTCCGCCCCGCTTCAGTTCGCACTCCTCGATGCGAAAGGCGTCATGGCCTGCCAACCCCAGCTGCAAAATCTCCAACCGTTGGCGATTGGTCGCTATCGGGCCATGCTGTTTGAGCGGCGAGGTCGCTGCAGGCACAAACCAGACCTGATCAAGCCGGGCTTGTTCGCGGCACTGTTCCGCTAGAATGAGGTGTCCCAAATGAAGTGGGTCAAAAGAGCCGCCGAAAAGTCCAATACGCATGATTCGCTTGCCAATCGTTCTGATAATCCAGCTGAACAACTCGCTATCCTAACGAAGACCGGGCCACTCTGTTCAGTAGGGCGGCGGCAGGGTTTCGGTAAGACAGGCTCGGCAAAAGGTCACGCGCCTTTTTGGCGACTGGCTTGGGGGGGGACCTCCAAAATGCCCAGCCCGCTTTTTAAACATGTTGCAGCCCAAGCCTTCCCTTTGAATCCTTCAGACCACAAAAACTTCACGGTCAGCACTTCCCAGTGAAAGCTTCCCAATGAAAGCTTTCCAGTCAGCGCCTCCAGTTCATCGAGCAACAAAGCCAGAATGACTCAGCAAAGTCGGCTATTTGATACCGAACCCGAACCGTGGCAACTCGATGACCAGGGAGACTGGATCGCCGCGCGGATTGTCTTTGCCGAGCCACCCTTTGGCCCTTACGACTATCTCGTCCCCGGGGAGCTCGAGCAATCGCTGCAGATCGGGGCCCGGGTCCGCGTACCACTCGGCCGGGGCGGAGGCCGAACCATGGTCGGCTACTGCATCGACAAGATCGGAGTCAACCATCCGCTGCGCAAGGAACTTAACCCGGGAAAACTCAAACCGATCCAGGCGGTGATCGATCCCCAGCCGCTGCTGCGGCCCGGGCTGTTGCCGCTGGCGAAATGGATCAGCGAGTACTACCTCTGTCCCTTGGGCAGCGTGATCGAAACGGTCGTACCTACCGGAGTCCGCGATCAGGCCGGCAGCCGCGAACTGGTCTATTGGGTCCTTGCTCCGGAGC
>JAJTFE010000280.1:0-4028 GCA_021298375.1 Blastopirellula sp.
TTGGCATGCCCGGGATGGGCTTGCCGGGAACGGTTGGCGGAGGCGCGCTAAGCGGAGCCTTGAACCCAGCGGTGCTCGTCTCCGCAGTCGGCGATCCGACCGACGAAGATGTCGTCTACTCGCGGGCTCTGGTGGGAAAAATCCCCGATTAGCTGCAACGCGCGATCCGCGATGTCTTCCTGGCGCGGTGCGTCGTTTTTGGCTGGCTGCTGGATGAGGCCCCGGACATTCGCCGCGAGCAACTCGGCCTCGTTCGGGAAAACGCCAACGATGCGACCGTACAGTACACCGAACAACTCGCGGAACAGATTCAATCCGCGGCCATTGAGCTGCGGCTGCCAATCTCGGAGATTCTTCAGGGAACGCTGGTCGGGTTGTCAGAGAAACAGTACAGGACCTTCCGGGCGACAGTGATTCAACTGATTAAAGCCGATCGCGAAGTCGACTTGTTCGAGTTCTTCATCCAGCACCATTTGCTTGGGCACCTCGACCGCCACTTCGGAATTGGCTTGCCGCACCGCACCCTCTACGAGACGCTCGACAAGCTGGAAGACGAATGCGCGACGCTGCTGGCGGTGCTGGCCGAGTTTGGCCACGATGATGAGCCAACGGCTGCGGCCGCTTTTGACGCGGCGTGGAAATCCTTGCCCAGCCAATTTGGGCAGCGGAAGTATGCGAACTCGGGCTGGGACTATCCGCGACTGGCCAATGCGGTGAAACGACTGTCGCACGCCGCACCCAACGCCCGCAAACAGGTACTGGAGGCAGCGGCGATTTCCATTTCCCACGACACCGAGATTTCGGTGACCGAAGCCGAGCTTTACCGCTCACTGGGCGAGTCGCTCGACTGCCCGATTCCGCCGATTCTGGCTGAACGCTAGAGCCCCGGCGACTGCCGGCCGCAAAACGAGGGCTATCCAGACAGGGCTGCGCCGAGTTGATCGCCGCCGCGGGATGGCTCGCAAAGGGATTAACGGCAAAGCGCTGCCGGCAATGCGTCTGCTCAAGCTCATCCGGTTGGCCTCAACCTTGTCCCGTTGGCAGCGGACAGTTCAAAACTTGACCGCCTCGCTGAGCACGTAGAAGTTCCGGTTGACCTCAATGGTCGAAATTGGTCCAGAGGCCTGATACACCTGCCGCTCCCCCGTGGGGCGCAGCGTTACTTCCTGGCCGTTGATCGCGACCCGCAAAGGGATGCAGAAGCCGTCGACGACCTTCGTGAACCGGTAAGTCACTTGGTCCCCATCGACCTGGTACTCAAACACCGGGATCTCGGTCCCTCGCAGGTATTGGTCAAAGAACTTGGCTAATTCCAAGCCAGTCTCCCGGGCGAGGTACTGCTCGATTTGCTCGGTCGTTACCGTCTGATGGCGAAACTCGCGATTGAGCCCCCGCAGTATTTCCCGCCAACGGGGCGTGTCGTTGAGCATGTGCCGCAAGGTGTGCAGCATGTTGCCCCCTTTGTAGTACATGTCTCCGGAGCCCGAACGATTCAGACCATACTCACCAATGATGGGCGAATCGTTTCGGACCAGTTTGCGGCAACCGATCACATAGTCTTCGGCTTCCTGCTGCGTGAAGTGATACTCGACAAAGAGGTTTTCGGAGTAATTGGTGAAGCTCTCGTGAATCCACATGTCGGCGGCGTCTTTCATCGAGATGTTGTTGCCGAACCATTCATGTCCGGATTCGTGCACGATGATGAAGTCGAACTTCATCCCGACGCCCGTGCCGCTGAGGTCCCGGCCGCGATAGCCATTGCGATAACCGTTGCCGTAGGTCACCGAGCTTTGATGCTCCATCCCGAGGTAGGGAACCTCCACCAGCTTGTAGCTGTCTTCGGGGAACGGATAGGGACCAAACCAATACTCAAATGCCTCGATCGTCCGCTTGGCTTCCCGGAAATGCTCTTTGGCCACCGCGAGTTGTTCGCGCAGCACCCAGTACTCGAGATCCAAAGGTCCGCATTCAGCCTGAATCTTCTCGCCGAAGTTGACGTAGTCGCCAATGTTGGCATTGATGCTGTAGTTGTTGATTGGGTTGGTGACGCGCCAATGAAAGGTTTCGGTTTCCGTCGCCGGTTCAGCAGTCCGCTTGATCAGCCGACCGTTCGAAACGGCAACCAGCCCGGCGGGAACGGTCAGGCGAATGTCGGCTCCTTCCTCTGGCTCGTCGTAGCCGTGGTCTTTGCAGGGCCACCAGATGCTCGCGCCGATTCCCTGACAGGAGGTGGCAACAAACGGCTTGCCCGAGGAGTCTTTCTGCCAACTGAAGCCGCCGCTCCAAGGTGGATTCCTGCTCTCGGTCGGCTGCCCCTCGTACTCCAGAATGAGTTCGCACGATTCCCCGGCCGGCAACTCACTCGGCAAGTCGATCAAACAGACATTGCCCTTGCGACTGAAGGTGAGTTGCTGATTGTTGAAGCGCGCGGCTGTCAACTCCAGCGGCGGCTGGAGATCAATCTGCAGCTGCCGACCGGGCTTGAGTGTTTGGAAACGAACCGTATTGGTCCCGGCGATCGTTCGCTTCTCGATGTCAACGCGGACAGCCAGATCATAATGCCGCAGATCCCACCACTCGCGCTGGGGCGTAATCGTTCCGCGGAGGTTTTCCTGTTCAAGCTCGGGAGCGTCGGGCCCCTGGGCGGCAGTCGTTAACGTCGGCAGCAGCGCAAGCAATAGCAGTGGCAACCAATTGACTCGCATCGTCCGCATCGACAATTCTCCCAAACAGCAGCGCAGGACCGGCCTCCAAAGCGGGCCGGGTTGTTCCAGCATCCTAGCGGCTGGGCGGCGAAAAAGCCAAACGCGGTCACTCTGTGAGAGGAGGCAAAGCGGTGGGAACGGCGATGGGGCAGGGCACCGACCAGGGCACGGCCAGAAAACGCCCGCCCACCACCAACTCAGCGGCTCAGGTTCCCGCGCTGGCTCGCGCAGCGATGCTCAGCAATCGCAAAGCAGCCTGGGCAAATCAAACCAGCAGCAGCCTGCATGCAGCCGGGCAACCTGAAAACAGAACGGCAATCCGCGAACAAAAAGAATTATCGCCGTGAATGGTCGCCGTGAATGATCGCCATGAATGATCTCCGTGAATCGCGCCGTGCGGGACGGAAGAGAATCGGGGGTTCAGGAAAACCCCGCGTGCCGCGACTGCAAGAAGAATATCCCCGACAGGAGTCGAACCTGTAACCTTCGGCTTCGGAGGCCGACACTCTATCCAATTGAGCTACGGGGACATGTCCGGCGCGGAGCGAACCCTTGGCCGGGATCGGCATATTCTAGGTTTTTCTCGCCGCTCCGCCAGTCGTCCTCGCGTCGGGGGGGAATGTCACGCCCGACATGATTGCCGGGCAACTTGAGCATCCAAGGGGTAGTGCTACTCGGCAGGCAAATTCCGCCCAGCCGGCCGCAGTTTCAAAAAAAAATCTGGCTGCGGGCGAGCCGTTTCAACGGGTCCGTTTAACGCGTCTGTATCGACGGTTCACAGGTTGGGAAAACTTTTCCGGTTGGCGAAACTTGAGGACGATAACTGCTGCTGTCAGTCCAGTCATTCGAAGGAACGAATACCCAATATTTGGAGGTAATGGGGCCTGGGCGTTCAACCCACACATTGGACATATTTTGCCCAACAGGAACGCACGCATGGCTACGAAGACAATCCGAGTCGTCTCCCGAGAAGTAGACGGCTCGTTGAGGGTCAAGGATCACGAAACACTTGAGGCTTTGAAAAACTGTTTTGAGCAGATCGGAATTGACGATTGCAGCACCGACCTGACGCTTCGCGGCTTTCCCCTGTTTCGGGGGCTGGTCGGACCGATGGCTGAGGGCAAGCGAATCGCCCGCTACGAAACGCCTGAGGTTTTCGAGGCCTTGACCAAAGAGTGGGCTGCGCAAAAGGTCCGCCGCCGCAAGCGGAGCGAAATCCTCGCTGCCGAAGCTGCGGAGGCCGCCGGCACAGCCGATTCGTCAAGCATTCACTCGCAAGAGCGACCTCCCAAGAGGATGCACTTTCCGCTGGTCAACTTCCCC
>JAJTFE010000280.1:4091-5542 GCA_021298375.1 Blastopirellula sp.
TTCCCCTCGGTTCCCTCCCTGGGCGAGTTTGTCTCCTGAACGACTGGCTACCAGCACCCTGCGCCGCGGCATCAGCCACCGGCTGGAGCCCGAAAATGGACTCCAGCCCACGCGGGCCGGCCGAGTGAAGGTCGAGTGAAATCGAGTTTCAGCTCGTTTGAACTTTTCCTGCGAACCGCGAGCAATGTGCGAGCGTATTGGTGCAGCCAGGACGTGCACCTCACCGTTCCTTCTGCCAACCTTGGCGGCCCAGCTGATTTCCGTTCGGCTGGGCCGTGCTGAGGCCGCAAGCTTTTCGTCAGCGGTAAAGCTTCGCCAGCGTTCAAGGAAGCACGGGGTTGTGAGGATAAAGCGGGCGAAAATCGATTCGATTTTTTTGACCGCGGTGAGAACGTGATTTAGAGTTCTACGCCATGATGCGTCCGGCCCCTCCGACATCCATGGCTGTCCTCCCCTAGGGCCGGTTCCTGTCTCGATTGCCTCAGTTTGTCGGCCCCGCTCCCCAGTCCTCCGGCCGGTGAACCAGAGCAATCAGCCCTATGGATGGTAGCCCAAGATGGATGGTTGTCGCCGGTTCCAGGTTTCGCTCCCCGCTCGGAGTTGGTGTCGCGTCCTGCGACCAGGGAAACTGCAGGGGAAACTGCAGGGGAAACTGCAGGCCTTGGGCCTGATCACCAGCTTGCTGCTGGCCTCGATTGCCTCGTCCCAAACGGTCGAGGGAACACCGTCGAGCGGAACGCCTGCCAACGCTTCCGCTGCGAGTCGCGGGACCTCAGTCAGTTCGCTCGATGCACTTGACGACGTGATGCTGCGAGGCGAGCAACTGGAGCGCGATGGCCAGTGGGCCGATGCCCTCAGCCTCTATCAGACCGCACTGAAAAAGTCACCCGACCACCAGCCGCTGATTCAGCGTCGCTCGCTGGCGCGAATACATTACGACCTCGGCCGCCGCTACGCAGACACCAGTTTTCTCAATCAAATCAGCAGAACGGCGCCGGCTCAGGCCCAGAACGCCTATGCGGAAGTGCTGCTCAAGGTGCAGTCCTACTACGTGGACGTGCCGGATTGGGATCGCTTGACCCGCTGTGGCCTGATGGACCTGCAGATTGCCCTGCACAATCAGGAATTCCGCGCGGCTCATCTTCCGAACCTGACCGACGCCCGTCTCGACGAAGTTCTGGCGAGTCTGGCCAAAACGCTCGATCAGACCTCGGTCCGTCAACGGTCCGACTCGGTGCTGGTAGCGAATCACACCGCTGAATATCTCCAGGAGCACTTGGGCTTGCCGGTCTCGGCGACACTTTACGAATTCGTTTCAGGTGCCATGGCGGCTCTCGATCCCTACTCTTCGTACATGTCGGAAAGCCAGTACGGCGAAACGATGTCTCAAATCGAGGGGAACTTCGTGGGCCTCGGGGTCGAACTCAAAACCCACAAAGATCGCCTGGAGA
>JAJTFE010000281.1 GCA_021298375.1 Blastopirellula sp.
GCTGGCTGGCAAGAATCAGATGCTCCCCGGAGTAGAAAAGCTGTTTGACTTTCTCAACCGCGCACGGCAGGGTCGTCATGGGCGAGCTCGTCAACTGGTCAAGCCAGCCGCCTGAGTCGGGCGGGAAGAAGCGTATCCCGGTTCATCCTCTTTGCGAGTCAATTCGATGAAGCGAATGCGAGTGGCGGTCATTGGCGGTGGGCACCTTGGGCAGATTCATGCCCGATTGCTCAAAGCGAACGCGGATGTGCAGCTGGTTGCGATCTGCGATCCCCAGCCACTGGTTCAGCAGAAGGTGATTCAGCAATTTGATCTGCGAGCTGTCGGCGATGCCCGCAAGATCATTGATGAGTTTGACGCTGCCGTGGTTGCCACTCCGACGACACTGCATCACGAGATTTCGCGCGATTTGCTGATCGCCGGCAAGCACCTGCTTATCGAAAAGCCGGTGACTTCAACCTTCGCCGAAGGGCTCGACTTGTTGACCTTGGCCCGGACTCACGGGAATGTGGTGCAGGTTGGACATGTTGAACGGTTCAACCCGGCGATTCAAACCGCACTCGGACGAATCGGCACCCCGCGCTTTATTGAATCACAGCGGCTCAGCGGATTCACGTTCCGGAGCACCGATATTGGTGTGGTTCAGGACCTGATGATTCACGACATTGATCTCGTGCAGTGGATTTTCAACGGATTTCCCTCGGAGGTTCGCGCCGTTGGCCTGTCCGTCTTCGGCCAAAACGAAGACCTGGCTCAGGCCCGCTTGGAATTTCCTTGCGGAGCCGTGGCCAGCCTGACCGCTTCGCGCTGCAGTTACCAGCCTGCTCGCCGGATGAACATTTTTGGCACGCACGGTTTTGCCAGCGTCGACATGACCGCCGGCAAAGTGCAGGTGGTCGAAGTGCCCAGTTGGATTCGCGGCCGCGAGTTTGACTTTTTCAGCTTGTCCAGCGAACAGCAGGCATTTATCCGCGAAAAATTGTTTACCGAGGTTCTCCCCAAAACCGAGTTGCCAATTGAGCCGGCCAATGCGATTGAACTCGAGCAGCGCGACTGGCTGCAGGCGATTGCGACGGGCGAATCTCCGGCTGTGCCTTTGACCAGCGGAGTTGCCGCTGTTCGAACCGCCGAGTCGATACGGGAACAGGCAATGGCTCACGGCTGGATGAACAAGGAACCCCAGATGCAGGGTGTTTTCGCGACGCCGGCAACTCGATTCGACCGGCAAGTTGATCCCCTTCCCGCGATCCTTCAAGCACCCCAGCGGAAGGTCGCGTAAACGTCTCGCGGTCGTTCTTTGCGGTCTGAGAGGTTCACGCCGGGACCGCAGTCGCGGGGACTTGGCCGAGCGACGGTTGCCGGTCATGAGTTTGCTTGGATTGCGAAAGCGGTTCAAACGGCGGAGCGAATGCCTCGGGCCAAAACAGCGGCGTAAAGCTTGCCTGCACCGGCGTCTCTCAAGGCCTCGGCGACTGCCGTCATGGTCGCTCCCGAGGTGAGCACATCGTCGACGATCAGCAGGCATTTGTCTTCCAGTTCCGACTGGATCCGCGGAGCAAAGGCTCCGGCCACGTTGCGATACCGCTCTGCCGTCTCCAGCATCCCCTGTTTCGCGGTCCGGCGCGTGCTGCTGACCGCGCGCGGTAGCCAGGGAATACCCAATTCTCGGCGAATCCCCTCGGCAATCACGGCAGCTCCATGGAATCCCTTTTGGAGTTGTTTGCTCCAGTGCACGGGAACGGGAACCAGCGCCTCGACCTTGGAAATCCATTCCAATTCCCGCAAACGCCGACCCAGCAATTGACCGAGTTGAAGGGCGAGGACTTCGCTCCGATGGCCTTTCATCTGGACGACCAGCCGCTGCAGCAGGTCCCCGTAGTTCCCCAGCGCTCCGCAGCCCTCGACCGGAAAATCGAACCCGCGACAGTAGCGACACGGTCTGCGTGCGCTCTCCAGCCCAATCCCAGAGCGGGGGCAGTGCGCTCCGCAGATTCGACAGCAGTCGGCTAAGTCGGCCGATAGACGCTGAGTGCACAAGGGGCAGAAGTGCAACGGTCGCGCCAGCCCATCTCGCTGGAAGTCGAGTTGACTCCCGCAGGCGGCACAGTGTGGGGGAAACAGCAGTCTGGCGACCCGCCGACTCAGGCGGGAGAAAAGCTTGCCCGAAGTAACCATCGGCATGGAGACGCTCCCGATTGGCTCACCGATTTGATTGACCGATTTGTATCCGAGCCGCGGGGCACCTGCCAGTAGCCTTCGCGGGCCGCTTCGGCACGGTTTGCTAGCGAGCGGGTTTTTTCCGGTGCAAAGGGGGAATTGGCATTAGGCGAATCCTTTTTGCCTCCTATAATCCCGGCCCCGGAGGTTTAGCCCGAGCGAACGGATTTGCTCGGCTACCGGGGTGGCCACCGGGCCAATCCTCCCGGCCATGCGACCACAGCAGTTGAGTCATGGGCGTTGTTGATCGCTACCTGCTACAACTCTTCGTCAAGATTCTGGCTGTCTGCTTTGTCAGCCTGAGCGGTTTGTTCGTGGTCGTGCACCTGTTCACGAACCTCGATGATTTTCAAAACCTCGCGGACCAGACCGGCGGCTCATTCAAGCTGGCAATGGAATTTTATGGTCCCCGACTGCTCGACTTGTTTGATCGAACGGCGCCGATCCTGGTGCTGTTGGCGGCCGTTTCGGCCTTGGCCTTGATGCAGCGAAAACAGGAGTTGACCGCGATTGAGGCTGCGGGGATTCCGCGCGGCCGGTTGTTTCGGACCCTGATCCTCGGCTCGCTCGCAGTGCTCGCCTTGACCGTAGTCAACCGCGAGGTCTGGGTGCCACAATACCGGCATGAATTGACCGGCACGCTGCAAAACTGGCGGGGCAGCACGCAAACACTGACCCATTTTCAGAAAGATCACACGACCGGGATTCGCATCTCGGGACAGAAGCTGATTTACGATCAGGCTCAAATCACCGAGCCGGTTGTGCAGATTCCCTATGATGTGAGCAGTGATGTGCCGCGGATCCTGGCTCGCTCCGCCACCTTTCTCGAGGCGACTGACGAACGCCCCGCCGGACTGATGCTGGAGGGAATTGTCGAGCCGACGCAGGCTGACCTGCTCCAATCGCTGGACACCGGAGAGGGAACGCTGGTCTTTGTTCCGCCAAATCATCTCTGGCTCAAGCCGCAGGAGGTCTTCATTCGCTCGACATTGTCGCTCGATGAGTTTGCCTACGGCCAATCGAATGGCGAGTACGCTGCTCTGGGAGAGATGATGGAGGCGATTCGCCGGCCTGCTCAATGGTACTCGGCCGGAAACCGAATCTCGCTGCACGCCCGGATTGTCAGGCCGGTTATCGACTTGACATTATTGCTGGTCGCCCTGCCTCTTGCCCTGCTCTTTTCGGAGCGAAACCTGTTTCTCGCGGCGGCTGTTTGCGTTGGTGCCGTGGTTGCCTTTCAAGTCGCGATGTTGGTCAGCAATTCCCTCGGGTCGCTGAGCCTGATCAAATCTTCAGCGCTTGCTGCCTGGCTCCCAGTCATCGCATTCCTTCCGTTGACCGTCTTTACGCTCAGGCTCGTCAACCGCTAGCAGCTTTTTTTGCTGCGAGATGTGGCCCTCCTTTCGCTTGCCGGCCACGGCCCTTTCCCAAGCTGCCGGGTTCCCAAGCTGTCGGGTTCAGAAGGAGAGCGGCAATCGGCTGTCGGCAAATCGATGCGGCAGCTCACGCACACTCTCCAAGGCGCTGGCCGGTGCCAAAGCGAACAGGCAACGCAGTCTGCGAATGACTCCCTTCTCCAGATTTTCCGCGCGGAGCCGAATCTGCTGCTGGATTGTCTGCGAATCGCGCGAGAGGGCCAGCCACCGCAAATCGCTGGGGTAAACCACGCTCAGCCAGAGGCTTCCATTGGCCTCGAGCAAGCTCGCATTTTCACTGGTGGGGCGCTCGATTTCACCCGGTTGGGCTGGGCGGAGCGGTGGGAGAGGGAGGATTCGCCCGCGCGGCAGGCGGACTTGGGTCTCGCGGACG
>JAJTFE010000282.1 GCA_021298375.1 Blastopirellula sp.
GAATCGGGGCGACTGGGGCCGGCGAGCGGCGACCCAGACTTCGCCAGCCGACCAGCGAGCCAGGTTTCCGGTCGGGTTGCTCTGAAATTGGAGAAAAACACGGGAGAAAGTCGGTTGGGCTTGAAAAGCGGGTGAATTTTGAGACAATCTTCACTCCAATTTTTGAGCCCCCGGTCGGGGCGCGGCAGCCGGCAGTTGGTCCGTCGGAATGAGCCGAATTGTGGCCAGTTGGGCTGCGTCCGTAAGCGGGTAAGTGGAGCGGGAAACCGGTCCGAAAAAGGTTCAAGCATCTCGAGTGTGAAGGAATAGAGTCGTGGCTGATATTTTGACTGTGGAAAAGCGAAACGAAACGGGAACGGCTCGGATGCGGCGATTGCGGAACAGCGGCAAGGTGCCGGCAGTCCTGTATGGTCACGGGCAAGACAACGTCAATTTGGTCTTGGACGCCCGCGAGCTGTCGGCCGTTTTGCGGCACAGCGGTCACATCGTCAACCTCAAGGGTGCGGTTGAAGAGAGTGCTTTGATCAAGGACGTCTTGTGGGACAGCGTGTTGCAACAGGTCCTGCATGTGGACCTCAGCCGTGTCGATGCCTCGGAAGCCGTTGAAGTCGAATTGACGGTCGATCTGAAGGGAACCGCTCGTGGAACGAGCAACGGCGGATTGTTGAACCATGTTTTGCACGAAGTCACGATTCTTTGCCCAGCCGAGCGGATTCCGGAAAAGCTCGAACTGAAGATTCTCGATCTGGATGTTGGTCAATCGCTGCGGGCTCGCGACATCGTGTTGCCGGAAGGGGCGAGTTTGGTGACCGCGCCGGAGTCAGTGATTGTGCTTTGCTCCGTGCCGGCTCAAGCAGACGAGACAGCGACGGGCGTTGCCGAGCCTGAAGTAATCGGCAAGAAGAAGGAAGAGGAAGCTGGCAAGGATTAGTTCCAGGGACTATTTCCATTGCCAGTCGGCGGTATTGCCTGAGTGGCGACGGCAGCCCAGTGGCGTCCGCAGCCCAGTAGCGACGGCAGCATAAAGTGGTGGTGCAATGAGGCTGGTAGTTGGCTTGGGGAATCCCGGGCAGCAGTATCGTGGCACCCGGCATAACATTGGCTTCGAAGTCTTGAACCGGTTACGGGAATTGCTTGGGAGCGAGCGGCCGAAAGCAAAATTCGATGGCGAATTGCTCGAGGCGCGGCTGGGCTCAGAAAAAATCGCCTTATTGTGGCCGTTGACGTACATGAACCTCAGCGGGCGGAGTGTGCGGTCAGCCGTTGATTTTTTCAGCCTTCCACTTCCCAACTTGTTGGTCGTATGCGATGATTTTAGTCTGCCTTTGGGCCGGTTAAGGGTCCGCGAAAGCGGCTCTTCGGGTGGTCAGAAAGGCTTGCAAAATATTTGTCAGGTTTTGGGGAGCGAGGCGGTTCCGCGACTGCGTGTCGGGATCGGTTCACCTCCCGAGGGCTGGGACCCAGCCGATTTCGTGCTGGGTAAGTTTGCTGCTGGCGAACAGGCTGAGGTGACTCAGCTGCTGGACCAGGCAGCCAAAGCGGTACTCTGCTGGGCTGAATCGGGAATCCGGGAAGCGATGAATCGGTTCAACGGTTCTCAGGCTCAACGGTGACATCCTCAGGAACATCCTCAGGCTGAGTCTGATTTGGTGATTCGGCCACCGGTTGTTCGCAGGCAGGAAAGTTCGGTTCGAGGCTCGTGCGGGGTGAGTGTTGCTTTTGGGCACAGTTCTCTCGGCCAGCATTGTTTGGGGTGGTTCCTCGTCTGCAGGGCCGAACGAATCGGTTTTGTCGGCTGGGGTAAACTGCGGCGCTTGATTTTGTTCCACTGCCGAGTTTCTGTTCATGTTTTCGATCTCAACGATCGAAAGGCTTGGTCAGTTTGCAGATTCGGCGGTGGACTGGAACGCTCAAGCGGTGGACTGGAATGCTGAAGTTGGATGCTGAAGTTTGAAGTGGAAGAAAACCTTCACGCGAAAACCTCAAGGGAACGAACTTGAGAGATTGACCGCTGAAGATGGAACGCAGTAGAAGAACAATACAAATCAATTAGCGATACTCGATTTTGACGGAGTAGTGCCTTGGCTCGAACTGTTTACGAATGCATGTTTATCCTGAACCCCAACGCCTACGCGAAGAATCCTTCGGGGGCAGCGAACACTGTCGAGCAACTGATCTCGTCGGTGGGAGGCAAGATTCTTGCCAGTCGGTTGTGGAACGAGCAGAAACTGGCTTATCCGATCAATGGTCACCGGAAGGGTGTGTACTGGTTGACTTACATCGACATGGAAAGCACTGACATGTCGAAGTTCAATCGGCAATGCCAGCTGACCGACATTGTGATGCGGCATTTGGCGATCCGAATTGACCCGCGGCTGGTTGACACGCTGGTCGCCGTCGCCAAGGGTGAGCGAACCATCGCCATGCCCGACGTTCAGGTGAATGTCGAGGAAGAAGTAGAAGAGCCGGTGGAGGCTGAATAAGGCTGGGGGGAACTCGCCTGGTTGCTTGGTTCCCGGATGTGACTCCTGAATTGGGGCAGTGGAGTAATCCTGCGACCGGTTTTCCGGAGGCGCCATCCCTGGCCGGTTGGACGGAGTTGAATTGTTGCGGTCGGAGGGTTCTGGCCGTTTTCAGAGACAGGGACTGGATGGAAGCGAGTTTGTAGTTGAGGAGGCTCCCATGGCCAGTTTTAACCGCGTGATTTTGGTTGGAAATTTGACCCGTGACGTGGAGTTGAAGTACACGGCCGGGAATACGGCAGTTACCGAGATTGGGTTGGCGGTAAATGACCGCGTGAAGAAGAACAACGAGTGGGTCGACGAGACAACTTTTGTCGACATCACTTTGTGGGGTCGTACGGCGGAAGTCGCCAGCGAGTACCTGTCCAAGGGCTCGTCGGTCCTGATTGAAGGTCGATTGAAGCTCGACAGTTGGGAAAAAGACGGGCAGAAGAGGTCGAAGCTGCATGTGATTGGCGAGCGGATGCAGATGCTCGGCGGTCGTGGCGGTGGAGCTGAGGGTGGTCGCAGTGGCGGTGGGGCCAGGTCGTCTGGTTCGACCGGTGGTGACCGTTATTCGGCTGCGTCACACTCCGACTCGGAACCCTCGGGCAGTTACGGTGGAGCTTCGGGAGGCGGTGGAGACGATGTTCCCTTTTAATGGGGCGTCTTCTATTTGCTGCTCGGGTGGATGGGGGCTGACGGTTAGGCGGTTATCCGCGTTCGGCGGAAGTTTGGCTCTCGCAACATTTCAATTGGAGTGGTTTGCGGGGCGGGTTCCGGAGTGAACGCTCAGGGAACACGCAGTTTTAACTCGAGGCTGTGTTAACTCGAGGCTGTGTTAACTCGAGACCGTGTTAACTCGAGACCGTGTTAACTCGAGGCCGTGTTAACTCGAGGCCGGACGAGTTAGCTGCCCAGCGAGATTGATTCAAGACAACTAAAGTTTCGGATTTTGAGGAATTGGGAATTCAATGAGCGCGACTAAGAAGCGACGCATTCATGCACAGAAGCGACTTCCGACGACGGAAGGTGGAAACGTCCAGCTGTTGTTGATTCAATCAGTGGACAGTTTGGGCAATCAAGGCGATGTGGTCAATGTGCGTCCCGGCTTCGCCAGAAACTATCTGCTTCCGCAGGGTTTGGCGACCGTTGCCAGCGACCATCACAAGCGGATGGTTGAAAAGCATCGTGCCAAGTTGTTAGAGATTGAGCAGGCTCGTCTCAAGACCCTCCGCGACCTGGCCAATTTGATCAGTCAACAGAGTGTGACGATCGAGGCCAATGCCAATGAGGAAGGGCATCTCTACGGCAGCGTTTCGGCTCCAGACATCGTGTCGGCATTGAAGGCGCTCAACATTGCGGTCACCAACGACCAGATTCGACTGGAAGGCGTGTTGAAGGAACTGGGGCTGTACACCGTCCGCGTTCATCTGCACAACGACATTGAATCCGAATTGAAGGTCTGGGTTGTTCCGACAGTACAGGACGAGGCCAAGAAGTAGCCGCTGACGGCTTCGCCGAAGGGGCTGAGGTTGTTTGCTGGCCTGCAAGAGCCAAGTGAAAATTTTGACGGCAGGCTTCGTTGAGAAGCCTGCCGTTTTCGTTGCAATCTGCGGGAATTTATCCAGCCGCAACATGGGTCCCGCTTTTTGGCCAATTGCTTGCGTCGTTGAAGGTTTGTGCGTCGCAAGCAGCGGCGTTGCAAACTCCCGCCTGTCGAACTGGTTCAGGGTTGGGCTGCGATGGGTGGTCATTCGGGCGGAAGCTTGGGTGATGAGGGCTTGGGGCGGATTGCCGAAAAGCGGTGAGGGGGCTATTTCGGCGATTTCTCCGGCCGGCAAGTGAAAACGAGGCTGCTGAACCTTAGAATTCAGCTTCAGCCGCAAGCGGTTCTCCAGCGGGAGCCGGGTGCGGGACCAACCGATCTTGACGCTGCTCAGACAGCGAGCGGCCCGGCAAAGGGCATGGGGAACGTTCAACGGAGTGATTATGGCAAGTCAGTCATCGCCAGCCGGCAAGAAAAAGAAGAAAGCCGAATCGCCGGTATCGATTGGGGAAATCCTCGGACGCGAGCAGCCTTTTAATCTCGACGCGGAGCGTGGGGTTCTGGCAAGCATCATGTTGTCGCCGGAAATTTGCGACGAAGTGATCCCGCTCCTCAAGGCGGATGACTTTTACGACCCGGCTCACTCGCGGCTGTACTTTCATTTGACGGAAATGCACAGCAGCGGCTTGCAGATTGACTTGATGCTTTTGAACGAACGCTTGGCGGCTCACGGCGATCGAGAGTTGGTTGGAGGACCGGTCGGGTTAGTGCAGATTTTCAATTCCCAGGTGACGCCGAGCTATTTTCGGCATTACGCCCAGATTGTCCGGCAGAAGTCGACCGTCCGAGCGTTGATCTCGGCCTGCTCCGACCTGATGCTGCAGGCTTATGAGCCGATGGAAGACTCGGGCAAGCTGCTCGACGAGGCGGAGCAGCGAGTATTCGCGATTCGCGAGTCTCGCCACACGAGCAAGATGGTTTCGCTTGAGAAGTCGCTTGAGGAAGCGATCAATCGGCTCGAATTGCGGCTTGAGGGGAAAGACCTCGAAGGGAACGTGGACTGTGGGTTCAAGGATTTGGATGCCTTGCTCGGTGGATTCCACGCCTCGGAATTGATCATCATTGCAGCCCGGCCGAGTATGGGCAAAACAGCATTCGCCCTGAATATCGCCGAGAATGTGATTCTGAAAAGCCAGCGGCCGGTATTGTTTATCAGTCTTGAAATGGCCGCGATCGAGCTGACCGAACGGTTGTTATGCTCGGTCGCCCGGGTGAACAGTCACCGGCTGCGAAATGGCAGTTTGTCCAAGGAGGATCGGCAAAAGCTGGTGCGCATCGCCGGTGACATCAGTCAGGCAAAACTGTTTATCGACGACACGCCAAGCCAGACCATTTCCGAGATTGCGGCTGCGGCGCGGCGGATTAAGCGGCAGCAAAAAGACCTGGCCCTGATTGTGGTCGATTATTTGCAGCTGATTGAACCGGATAATAACTCTGACCCGAGACAGGAGCAGGTTGCCCGAATCGCCCGGCGAATGAAGGGTTTAGCCAAAGAGCTGAAGGTTCCTGTCGCCTGTTTGGCTCAGCTGAATCGTCAAGCGGAGGACTCCCGTGACCACCGGCCGAAATTGAGTCACTTGCGGGAGTCGGGAGCTATTGAGCAGGATGCCGACGTGGTGATGTTTGTGCACCGGAAGGATTACTACCGCGGTGGCGAAGATGGATCGGTTCCGGAAGAGGACCAGA
>JAJTFE010000283.1 GCA_021298375.1 Blastopirellula sp.
GTCCGCGCGGGTTGTATTCGGATTCAGTGCGTTTGACCGCGGCGCTAGCCCACCGGGCGGCGCGGGAACTTAGCTGCTTGGTGGGCCGGCGCCGCGGCTGGGCTTGTTTGCTTGGAAAGCTGACCTCGCGGACTGGTCCCACCCTACGGGATTGATGCCCTCCGGGATGAAGCGGTGGGCGAACAGCGGAGGTCCCGCCGGATGTTTCAACCCGAGGGAAGCAGGCACCGCTCCGCGGCATGCCAGAGGGGAAGCCAGCTGACGCGGTTTTTTACCCAGCCAAGGTTCCGCGGCCTTTCCTATCGCCCCTTCGGCCAGAGCAAACTTCCGCTCATGCCCCGCGAAAGCGGCCTATTCGCCGGGGGGCGGAGTGCGATACGATGGGGGCATGGCAACCGTAACGCCTCACGCGCGAGCGGAAGAACGACTGCGTGAGCTGGGAGTGCGACTATCTGAACAAACGGACTTCGTGGCCTGCTGCGAGCGGCTGCGCCAAGGCGCGGCCACCAGCTTCGACGAAGTCTGGGGGTCGTCGTGCGCGCTGCTGGTCGCCGCACTTGCTCGGCATTTTCCCCGAATCGTCCTCGTCACCCCGGACGTCAAGCTCCAAGACGACCTCTACGACGACCTCGGCACCTTTTACTCGGGGAGCGTTGCCCGACTCCCAACCTGCTCTACCGGGATTGGCCAAACGGTCGTCGTGGACCAGGAGTACGGTGACCGGCTGCGGTTGCTCAAGCAACTCTCTTCTGGCGAGCAACCGGGGATTGTGGTTGCCGCCGTTCAGGGGGTGCTCCAAACGGTCCCCTCGCGAGCGGCGGTTTCCAGCCACTCCCGCCAATTGAAAGTTGGCGATCGAATTGATGTCACGGAGTTTCCCCAGTGGCTCAAGGCCCACGGCTTTCACCAGACGACAGCCGTCGAGCTGGCTGGCGAATTTTCACTCCGCGGCGGGATTGTCGACTTGTTTGCGCCCGATTGGCTGCTGCCGGTGCGGATTGAGCTCTTCGATGATGAGATCGAATCGATTCGGCAATTTGAGCTCGCCAACCAGCGGAGCACCGCTGACATTGGACAAATTGAACTGACCGTGCTCTCGCCCGACTACAAGGAGCGGGCTCACTTCTGGGATTACCTCGCCCCGGAGACGTTGGTACTGCAGGTCGAGCCGGGTGAGCTGCAACAACAGGCCGAGCAGTATTTGCAGCGGGTCCAGCGTCGGGCCGATCACTTTGAGTTTCCCGAGGTGACGCGAGCTTGGGCGAAGTTTCCGCTGGCGACCATCGAACGCTTGGCAGTCGGTGTGCTGGAGAACCAGTTTCGGCTGGGTGCCGAGTCGCTGGAAGAGTTTGGCGGCGACGTTGCTGAATTGCGGAAGGAGCTGGACCGGATCGGCGCGGGGCAGACGATGCACATCGTGGCCCGGGTCGAAGGTGAGCTGGAACGGGTCAACGAGTTGCTCAATACGACCAAGCTTGCGGCGAATGGCCAATTGCAGCTGTCGGTCGGTTGCGTGCACCGGGCGTTTCGCCTGCGGAAAGAGCAGTCGGTCGTGATCGGTTGCGATCAGATGTTCCGCCGCGGGGAACTGCGACGGGGCAAGGCGAGACGTTTCGGCAAGGCGATCGACAGCTTCGTCTCGCTCCGGGAAGGTGACTTGATTGTCCACCTTGCTCACGGGATTGGGCGCTTCCGCGGGCTGAAGATGTTGCAGAAGGATGGCCAGCTGACCGAGCATCTCGAGCTGGAATTCCACGGTGGCACCCGGATTTTTGTGCCCGCTTCCAAAATTGATCTCGTGCAGAAGTACATCGGCGGAACCAAGACCCGACCGGTGTTGGCGAAAATCGGCGGCAAAGCCTGGGCCAAGCAGCGGCAGGCGGCCGAAAAAGCGGTCGCCGATATGGCTTCGGAAATGCTCGAGCTGCAAGCTTTGCGGGCCGCCAGTCCAGGCATTGCCTTCAAGTCGGACACGCATTGGCAGCACGAATTCGAACAGGCCTTTCCGTACCGCGAAACGCCCGACCAATTGACCGCGATCACCGCGATCAAGGAAGACATGCAGACGGCCAAGCCAATGGATCGCTTGCTCTGCGGCGATGTCGGCTTCGGCAAAACGGAAGTCTCGATGCGAGCGGCGTTCAAGGCAGTCGAAAATGGGTATCAGGTGGCGGTCCTGGTGCCGACGACGATTCTGGCTGAGCAGCACTTCAAGACCTTTCGCGAGCGGATGAGCGAGTTTCCCTTATCGATTGGCCGACTCAGCCGCTTTGCCCCGGCTCAAGAGCAGAAGGAGACGCTCGAGGGGTTGAAGAAAGGGAAAATCGATATCGTGATTGGAACCCACCGGGTGGTCTCCAAAGACGTTGATTTCTACAACCTCGGCCTGGTGATCATCGATGAAGAGCAGCGATTCGGTGTGGCGCACAAGGAACGGCTGAAAACGCTGCGGGAGACAGTCGACGTGCTGACGCTCTCGGCGACTCCGATTCCGCGGACCCTGCACATGTCACTCGTGGGCGTGCGCGACATTTCGAATCTGGAGACGCCACCGGAAGAGCGCATGGCGGTCGAAACTCGAGTAACCCGGTTCAACGAGGAACTGATTCGGACGGCAGTGCTGCGGGAACTGAATCGCGGCGGGCAGATCTATTTTGTCCACAACCGCGTGCATGACATCCTCATTCTGAAGGATCGCCTGCAGCGGATCGTCCCAGAGGCATCGATTGGGGTCGGGCATGGGCAGATGCCAGAAGACGAACTTGAAGACGTGATGACCGAGTTCGTGCAGGGCAAGTATGACATCCTGCTGGCGACGACGATCATTGAAAGCGGGCTCGACATCCCCAACGCCAATACGATTTTTATTGACGAGGCGAACCGGTACGGGCTTTCCGACTTGCATCAGCTGCGGGGGCGGGTCGGACGCTACAAGAACCAGGCCTACTGCTATTTGCTGCTCGACCCGAACCAGCCGATCACGCCCAACGCCGCCAAGCGGTTGCAGGCGATTGAGACATTCAGTGAGATGGGAGCGGGGTTCTCAATTGCGATGCGCGATTTGGAGATTCGCGGCGCCGGGAACTTGCTGGGGACGGAGCAGAGCGGCCACATTTCGGCGGTCGGGTATGAGCTCTACTGCCAGTTACTTGAAACGGCGGTCCGGCAGCTGAAGCGGATGCCGCAGAAGCTGGCGTTTGACGTCGATATCGACTTGCCAATCGAAGCCTATCTGCCCGATGATTACGTGCCGGACCGGCGACAGAAAATCGACCTCTACCGGCGCTTGACGCGAATTGAGGCGTTTGGGCAGATTGGGGAGATCGAAGTCGAGATGAAGGATCGGTTTGGGCCGCTGCCGGAGCCGGTAAAGCGATTGCTCGCGATGATCGAAGTCAAGCTCGAGGCAGCCATTTGGCAGGTGCACACGATTTTTCTCGAGGACAAGTTCCTTGGTTTCAAGTTTTCCGACCCGGGGCGTTTTCAGCAACTTGCCCAGCTTCACAAGGGAATCATCCGGATTGTGGATGAGCGAACGGCGTACGTGTCGCTGAAGAGCGGGCTGATCGAGCCCGGAAAGTTGCTCTCGTTGGTGAAAACCATCTTGCGGGGCGGACGGTAGCCAGCTAATCTCCCGGCCGATTCTAGTTTGTCCCCTGTGGTCGCAAGGATGCGCCGTATGGCTGGAGTGTTCTCAGGCTGGTTAGGCTCGGCAGGAATGAACCGTGGCGAGTATCGGACCGGCATTCGTCGCCTTAGTTCGAGCCGGCGCGTCGCTGGCACACTGCTCTGCGCTGGCAGTTGGGCACTGTTGGGTGGCTGGATGGGGTCGAACTCATGGTCGTTCGCCCAGGAACTGAAGCCGCGTCCGACTTCCGATTCCTATTTTGCCCAGTCTAAAAATGCCCCGGCACCGCCGGCCGAGTCGGGAATGCAGGTCGAGTCGGGATCGAAAGCAAGCGACTCTGGCAGTCTGCCCTCTGGACCGCCTCTGGACGGGAAGGGCCGGGGCAAGTGGTGGCGTTGGTCGGTGGCGAGCCCATCTTTGTGGCCGACATGATGTTGGAGATCAATCAGATATTGGACAAGTACATGCCGGGCGCGCCGCCTGCGATTCGGCAGCGGGAGCAGGGCAATGTGGTCCGCGCGCTGGTCAATAAATATGTCGACCAGCGTCTGATGGCGGTCGACACCAAGCGGAACTTGCCGGACAAGGTGACTTGGGAGGGGATTACGCAGCAGGCCGAGAAGGATTTCGACAAGAAGGCCTTGCCGCTGCTGATGGAGAAATCAGGCGCAAAGACCCCGGCGGAATACGATGCGAACTTGCGGGTCATGGGGAGTTCGCTGCGGAAGATGCGGCAGAGTTGGAGTGAGGAGCAAATCATTCGCTACTTCGTCAGCCAAAAGGTCAAGACCGAGCCGACGGTGACGCGGGACGAGATGCTCGCCGAGTACGAGGCCCATCGCGAGGAGTATCATCGCGAGGCCCGTTGCCGCTGGGAGGAATTGATGATTCGCTTTGACAAGTGCGCGACGCGAGAGCAGGCCCAATCGCAAATTGTCGAGTTGGGTAATCAGGTTGTCTATGGCGCGGCGTTGGCTGCGGTTGCGGAGAAGGGTTCGCATGGCTTCACGGCGCACCGCGGCGGCTCCTATGAGTGGACGACCAAGGGGAGCCTGGTGAACAAGTCCGTCGAGGCAGCTATTTTTAAGCTGCCATTGAATGAGCTGAGTGAGATCATTGAGTCCGACTTAGGGCTGCATATTGTGCGGGTAGTCGAGCGCGAGGAAGACCGCTACGTCCCGTTCGTCGAGGTCCAGTCGGAGATCAAGGAGAAGTTGATCAATCAGAAGCGCGAGGCGAGTTTCCAGGAGCATGTCGCCAAGTTACGCGAGGTGATTCCAGTCGAGTATTTGGTCGACCCGCTGAAGACCAAACAGCCGTAAACACGGAGGCCGCCGGGAAATGCCCGCCAATGCCGCGAGTCGGCGCGAAGGAAGAGATATTGGTAGGGTGGGATAAGTCCGCGCGGGTTGTATTCGGATTCAGTGGGCTTGACCGCGGCGCGAGCCCACCGGGCGGCGCGGGAACGTAGCTGCTTGGTGGGCCGGCGCCGCGGCTGGGCGTGTTTGTTTGGAAAGCGGATCTCGCGGACTGGTCCC
>JAJTFE010000284.1 GCA_021298375.1 Blastopirellula sp.
CAGGCGTGGCGATTGTTCTCGCGGCGGCATTAAATGGGATCTCGGTTCTCAAGGTTTACTTTCGTTTGTTTACCGGGCCGCGTCACTCGACCTCGATTTGTTTGCGTGCGCGTCCAGCGGAAAGGCTGGCGGTTTTGTTGCTGGTTGCCGTGATGATTGGCGGCGGCATTTATCCACAGCCCTTTCTGGCCTCGCGGTTTCGCGCTGCGGAGCACCTTCTGGGGGAGCGGACAGGGACTCAGCCCCAGCCGATGCAACAAGAAGAGCATGAGCCGGAGGTTGAGGGCGTCGAGCGAACAGAGGCTGATTTTTCTGAAAGGGATTCAGCTCCGAGGCGGAACGCATACAAGTCGGACGAGGCAGCGCTCAGTTATGGGAATGAGGCACCAGGCAGACCGCTGGCCGGACTGCGGGTGGGAGATGGCGGTCCGAGGCAGCCCGTTGCTTTGGATGATCACTGACCAGCGAATGGCCACATGATGAGTGAGGGTTTGAAGAGGCGCTGTTTGGTCAAGTTTGTCTGGAGTCAGTGAAATGAATGAGGTTCGTGCGAATGAGGCGTTGCCGTCAGGGGAGGTCCCCCTGGGCAATGCGGCTGGTTTTATCAACTACCTGCGAAACGACTTGATTTCGGGACTGTTGGTTTTCCTGATCGCGCTGCCGTTGTGTCTGGGGATTTCGATCGCATCCGGTTTTCCTCCGATCGCAGGTGTCTTTACGGCCGTAGCGGGGGCGGTGTTAACGACCTTCATCAGCAACTCGGAGTTGACGATCAAGGGCCCCGCCGCCGGGATGATTGTGATTGTTGTCGGCGCGGTGACTCACTTTGGATACACAGGTGGCTCCGACCCGGCGGCCGACTTTCAGGCTTATCGAATGGCCTTGGCTGTCGGTGTGGTTGCAGGGGTAGTGCAGATTCTGTTCGGTCTGGTGAGAGCAGGGGTTCTTGGTGACTTTTTCCCTACGTCAGTGGTGCACGGCATGCTGGCGGCGATTGGCGTGATCATCATGGTGAAGCAATTGCCGGTGGCGGTGGGGCAGTCGGCCAAAGGCGAGCCGCTGGAGATTCTCCGCGAGCTCCCTGAAAAACTCTGGCACGCCAATCCGGAGATCGCCCTGATTGGCCTGGTCAGCCTGCTGATTCTGTTCGGGTTTGGCTACTGGAAGTCGAAGACGAGCAACAAGTTGATTCGCAGTATTCCCGCACAGTTGCTGGTGCTGGTGGTAGCTGTACCGATGGGAATGTTATTCGACCTCGGCCACGAGCATACTTATACGTTTCTGGGACACGAATATCAGTTGGGAGAGAAGTTTCTGGTGACGGTTCCATCGAATCTGCTGCAGGCGATTACCACCCCGGATTGGAGTGCCTTCACGAATCCGGATTCTCGCTGGGGAGCGGCGAAATGGGTCCTGATGTTTGCCTTGATCGGGTCACTGGAGTCAATGCTCAGTGCCAAGGCGATTGACATGATCGACCCCTGGAAACGGAAAACGAATCTGAATCGCGATTTGCTTGGAGTCGGTCTGGCCAATGCCCTTGTGGCGTTGATTGGCGGCCTGCCAATGATCTCGGAAATCGTGCGGAGCAAGGCGAATATCGACAACGGAGCCCGTACGCGGTTTGCAGATTTTTGGCATGGAATCTGTTTACTTGCGTTTGTTGCCTTTCTACCGGCGTTAATTCACCGGGTCCCGCTATCGGCTTTGGCGGCCATGCTGGTCTACACCGGATTTCGCCTGGCTTCGCCAACCGAATTCATTAACGTCTACAAAATCGGGCGCGAGCAGTTGCTAATCTTTGTCGCCACGTTGATTGCCGTTCTGGCGACCGACCTGCTGGTAGGGATCGCGATCGGAATTGCCGTCAAGCTTTCGATTCATCTCCTTAACGGCTTGCCTTTGCGTTCAATTTTCAAGCCCTACCTTGAAGTCACGGAGCAAGGGCCCAGTCGGGTGGTGGTATCTGCCCGGGGCTCGGCCGTGTTTTCCAACTTTATTCCATTTCGCAGGCAGATCGAGCAGTTGGGTTTGGAAGGAAACAACGACGTGGTGGTGGATTTTTCACATGCTGAACTTGTCGACCACAGTGTGATGGAAAAAATGCATGAGCTTGAAGATGAGTTTCACCGGGCAGGAAAGAGGCTCGAGGTCCAGGGATTAGAGGGGCATCGCCAGTTTTCGGGGCATCCCCTGGCCGCTAGAAAGCGATCGTTCACCCCCTTGAAGCGAGTGACGATAGTGACCGACCCCTGGATTGAGGAGCGCCTGGTTAAGCGACTCGCGGAATTGGGCGCTTCCGGTTATACGAGTATTCCATGCCGCGGGGCGGGGCGGAGCCGCCTCCAGGCGGGACTGGGTTCAGTCGAACAGGTCCGGGTTGAAGTCGTCACTCCCGCGGCGGTTGCCAATGAAATCGTCGATTTCGTCTCGGGCGAGTTGAGTACTGAAGTACCCGCCTCGGTTTGTCTGGAGACAGTCGAGGTCAACTTCGCAGGCAAGTACTGAGGCTGCGTCAGGGCTGGCGCACCGGGAGTTTTTCGAGCTTGAGGCTTGGGGAAACTCACGGTCGGTAAACCGCGGCGATGCTGAGGCTTGAGAGCAGCTCATGCTTGGCAGCAACTTCGTGGCTGCCGAGATTGCCTTGAGTTTTCAGCGACCGCGGCCTTGGTCTTCCATTCGCTGGATGTACTGCCGCAATCGTTCGTTTTCGTCCGTCACGCCTTTTAGCGCGAGGAGGTTTTCTACCCGCTTGAGCAGTTCCAGTTTCTGAACCGGTTTGGAGAGGAAATCGTTGGTCCCCGCATCGACTGCCCGTTCGATATCTCCCAGTTCATTGAGGGCAGTGACCATCAGGATCATGATCCCCTTGAGTTCCGAATCCTGTTTGAGCTTCTGGCAGACTTCGAAGCCGCTGAGCTTGGGCATCATCACGTCGAGCAGAATCAGGTCTGGGCGGAAGGATCTCGCTTTGTCGAGCGCCTCCCGGCCGTCGACTGCGATCTCCAGTTCGCAGTCAGTGGTTGAGAGATAGGCCTCGAGCAGTTCCCGGTTGGCCTGATTGTCGTCGACGATCAGGATGCGATTTGGTCGTGGGTCAGAAAGTTCGGTCATGACAACGCGCTTCCGGGAGGAGAAACTGGGTCTGGGAAGTTGACTCTAACACGGATTTGCCCGGGGGGTCAAGCGACGCCCGGGCGGGGTTGGACGGGAGTCCGAAACGCAACGGGCGATGTTCGCGGCGGGGAGGTCACCGGAGTTCACCACTGCCGTCGAGCAGTCCGTTCCCGGCCTTGCTCTACTGGGATTCGTTGAAGGCGCGAAGCAGGCGTCGTCCTCGATAAACCATGTAGGCGAATTCGGCTGAGACAGGATGCTCCTCGTGATTGCCAAACCAGTTCAGGCTCTGGCCATCGGTAATTGCATAGCCTCGTCCGTGTTCGCTCTGGGTGGAGAATACCACCAGCCACTCTCCAAAAAAGTACCCGAGCAATTCGACTTCAGCTTGCTCAAAATCGTGCTCAGAGAGGAGTTTCAGGCAGCGGGCAATCAGCGGTTGGTGTGACTGCAAGCCTTGCGCTGCGGAGAGTTCGTAGATCTCCTCGTGTTCGGCTTGCCAACCGGCGAACGCAGCGTAAATGTCGTCGAGTTCCAGCCAGCGCAAGTCCTCGCGGAACGCATGGACAATCGGTCCAACCAGTCCATAGTTTTGGTAGGACCCGGGTCCGGACCCGTAGCTGAACTTGAGCAGGTAACACAGCACCGGGTGTTCGTAACTGGGCCAGTACAATTCGCGGGCGTCGACCAGTTCTACCTGGCTGGGAGCAACGCCAAAGTTCCGCGGGTCGGCCAGCCAGAGCGCAAGCTTGCTCTGGGCGATGGCCAAGTCGCTGCGGTGCTCTTCCGGAATTCGCTCAAGGAGGCCAAGTTCCTCGGCGTAGGCCAAGGCGCGGGGCCGGGCAAAAGGTTCGGCGGCGAGTTTGACGAGCATGTCGATGCCGTC
>JAJTFE010000285.1 GCA_021298375.1 Blastopirellula sp.
TGGTGGCGAAGACGACCAAGACCCGCGACCGCGATGAGCAATCGCAAGAAGCCGTGCGGCACATCGCCGAGATCGCTGCTCGTACCGTTCAGGATCGACACCGCACTTCAATTGACCGGGTAATGGCCAAGCCCCAGTGGCGGGCGGATTTTGACGCGGCAGCCCGGGAGATCTCGCCTCAGGTCGATTTGAACACGGTGCGGAGAACAGCCTTTCAGCTGCGCAAAACCCGCGAACTGAAACCGGAGCTGATCACGCGGCTGGCCGACTGGGGGCGCGAGGTCAAAAGCTTTTCGCTGGAAGACCTGCGGGAGCGACTTGAACAAGTGCCAGAGGAACCGGGCATTTACCTCTTTCGGGATGCCACCGGCTACCTCTACATTGGCGAAGCAGCTGATTTGCGCAAGCGGCTTGGGCAACACCTCGAGCAATCCGATCGACAATCGCTGGCGAATTACTTGGGCCAGCAGCAAGCTGACACAATCACAGTCGAGTTGCACACCTTTGCCCCCGATTCGCGGATTAAGGAGCTGGCCGTCCGCAGGGCTTACGAGTCGGAGCTGATCCGCAGCCGCAATCCGCGCTTCAACATTCGCCCTTAAACCTGGTTTCGCTGTAAAACTCAAGCTCTCAAGGAAACGCCGATGCGTTCGCTCAGCAAAATCGCGCCCGATTGGTGGGACTACACCACACTGCCCAGCGAGTTATTGGAAGAGGCCGCGCGGTTGACGGAGAGAGACTTGCACCGGCTTCAGCGGGACGGCTTTCGAATCGAATTTTTCGACACGCTCGAGGACTTTTACCTTGCCGAAGCGCTGGAGTACATCCATGCCTGGCGGCAGGCGACGGAGGACTCGCCGGCGGGAATCTGTGGTCCAATCGGTCCCACCGAGCAGTTGCCGCTGGTGGCTCGCCTGGTCAATGAACTTGGGATCAAGCTTCAGCACGCTCACTTCTGGGGGATGGATGAATGGGTACTCGACGGAAAAGAAGTGCCCACCTCCCATCCGCTCAGTTTTGAACGAGCCGATCGGGAACTCTGTTTCGACCGGATTGCTCCGCACCTGCGGATGCCGGAAAAAAATCTTCACTTTCCCAAAGCCGACACGACAGGCTATCGGCAAAGCTGGAATGGGAACGTGCGGTGTGTCGTGATGCAGGGCGGCCAGGGAGAGGTCAAGCACTGGGCCTTCAATGATCCGCTGCGGCGCGAAGGGGAGTATCGCGACCAGCCCCCGCCAGTGAGCGAGTATCGGAAGCTCGCGACCCGCGTGGTCGATCTGCATCCTCTGACCATTATCCAAAACGCCCGGACCAGTGGTGGCGGCGTGGTCACCGCCGTGCCGACCCAGGCCGTCAGCGTCGGGCCAGTCGAAACCTGGCAAGCAGAATTGGTCAGCGTCTGGCACGCGGGCCAGCACGACAATCCGTTTGGCCAGCGATTGACGGCGCTGATGATCAGCCGCGGAATCGCGGACACCTCGGTGCCGATGAGCTTATTGGCCGAGCACCCGAACGTGAAGTTCAACTATTACCGCGGAGGAATTGGGACGTGCGCCGCGGAGATGCATTGAGAGAGTTGGGAATGTGGACCCGACCGAATTGAGTCGTCGAGTATCGCGGAGCGGCGATCGGGACCGAGTCCCAGGGGATGAACCAACAACCAACAACCAACAACTAACAACTAACAACTAACAACTAACAACTAACAACCATGCCCGCCGTCCTTTCCATTGCCGCTCATCCTGACGACATTGAATTCGCCATGGCGGGGACGATGTTGCTGCTGAGGCAGCGTGGCTGGGAGTTGCACTACTTCAATCTGGCCGACGGGTGCTGCGGCTCGGATCGCTGGGGACCGGAGGAAACGGCTGCGCTGAGGGCTGAGGAAGCTCGGACCGCGGCGGCCGCTTTAGGCGCCGTTTGGTATCCTCCGATGGGGCGCGATCTGGAGTTGGCGTATGACACAGAGTCTCTTCGCCGGGTTGCGGCAGTGATTCGCCAAGCCCGGCCAACCATCGTGCTGACGCACTCGCCCACGGACTACATGGTTGATCATGAGGTCGCCTGTCGCTTGGCTGTGACTGCAACGTTTGCCCGCGGAATGCGGAATTTCGTCACGCAGCCTTCCGAGTTGTCCTGGTCGGGTGAGGTGGCGTTGTATCACGCCCAGCCGCATGGCAACCGCACACCACTTCGCGAATTGGTTCGCCCGGAATTGTTTGTTGATATCGAGCCGGTATTGGAACAAAAGCTGGAGTTGCTGGGGTTGCACCGGAGCCAGCAGGGGTGGCTGGAGGCGAGCCAGGGGATGAGTTCACACCAGGAGTCGATGCGGGAGTTGATGCGACAGGTCGGTTCGCTCTCGAGGCGGTATCGTTATGCCGAGGGTTGGCGAAGGCATTTGGAACTCGGATTTTCGTCGCCCGGTTTCGATCCCTTGAGTGAAGCTTTGGCCGGTTCCTGCAGTTGAGGGAGTCGTGGTCACCCCGGCTTCGGCTCTGTTCGAGCCTGCAGGCAGCGTTAGAATAGGGCCTGTTTGTGTGGAGTCGGCTCCCCTGAAGCGGAGCGGCTGGGCAGGTAAATCTCTGAAGGGAACGGTTGAGTGATGTTGCGAACAGCTCTGTACGACTGGCATGTCGCCAATGGTGGCCGAATGGTGGAGTTCGGTGGCTGGGAAATGCCGGTGCAGTACACGTCGATCATGGAAGAGCATCATGCGACCCGCAAGGCGATTGGCATCTTCGATGTCTCGCACATGGGGCGATTTTATTTCAGTGGTCCGAATATCGAAGCCTTTATGGATGGCCTGACGACGCGACGGGTCGTCGGAATTGAGCCCGGGCGGATCCGGTACTCATTGATGACCAACGACTCGGGCTGCATTCTGGATGACGTGCTCTTCTATCGACTGGAAAATTCTGATGGGAGCACCCAGTACATGCTGGTTGTCAACGCCGGCAATCGCGAAAAGATTTACAACTGGCTGAGGCCGCGTGCGAGTGCCGCCGGGATACAGCTGGACGATCGGACAATGCAGACGGTGATGATTGCCGTGCAGGGGCCGTTGGCTTGCGGACTCATCGCGGGGTTGGGCTCCGTCAATCCGGCCGAGTTGAAGAATTACGGTGGGGCGATTGGATCCGTAGCTGGCGTGCAGGCGATTGTCTCGCGGACGGGCTACACGGGCGAGGACGGTTGTGAGTTGATCGTCGCTGCGGACCGTGGACGCGCCGTTGCCGATGCCGTCTTGCAGGCGGCTCGGAAACTGGGTGGCTGTCCCGCCGGCTTGGGAGCCCGCGACACGCTCCGGCTTGAGGCTGCCATGCCTCTGTATGGGCACGAGTTGAGCGAGACGATCAACGCGGCTCAGATGGACCTCGGCTTTGCGATCAATCTCAAGGACCGCGAATTCGTGGGACGTTCGGCAATTGTGGCGGCGAAAAAGAACAGTCAGCTTCCGGTGCGAATCGGCTTGGTACTGGAAGGCAAGCGACCGGCTCGGGAGCATTGTGATATTTTGGTTGGGGGCCAAAAGGTCGGGGTCGTGACAAGCGGCACGTTTTCGCCGACACTGGAGCGGTCGATTGCGATGGGCTACCTTGCACCGGCACATGCTGCGCCTGGCACTCAAGTCGAGATCGACATCCGCGGCAAAACGACATCCGCGGAAGTTGTTGCCCTGCCCTTTTATTCCCGTCAGCAATGACCAATACTTCGGCGGTTTTGCCAGTTGACGTGACGCTTCATGTCGCGTCACACCGCTGGAACCGGTCTGAATGGTCGCGTCATACTCGGTGTCGAACCGTAAACTCGGTGTCGAGCCGTGATGGTGGCGACTGGCGACCGATAGGCTGCAACACAGGCTTTCATTTATCAGGAAGATTTCGGAGATAACTGCTGTGAACTTGGACCAATTGCGATATGCCGAAACACATGAGTGGGTCAATGTGGCAACCGAAGGCGGAGCTCAAGTGGCGACGGTCGGGATCACTGACCAC
>JAJTFE010000013.1 GCA_021298375.1 Blastopirellula sp.
GAACATCCGCTCGATCGTCTCCGGAGGAGGAGCGAAATCGGGTTGCGCAGCCCGGGGGAGAACCGAGCGTTCCTCGATTGGCGAAAGGGAGGCCGGCTGGCGTTCGGCAGGGACTCCGCCTGAAGGCGATTGGATTACTCCCGAATCGCCGCCTTGTTTCGGGCCCAAACGAACGACCTGACCGCAGCGGCACTGAACCCGCTTGCCGAGAAATCGGCGGCTGATGTTCTCTTGAGTTTGCCCGCAGGCGGGACAGGTGAAGCGGAGCGGCACGGGAGGGAGGCGTCCTGAGTTGCGAGTGAAGGGCAGGATGGCTAGATTTCCCAAGCCAGCATTCCCCTGGGTGGGGGTCACAACACGATTGCTCGCGCAGTCTAAACCAGACCGCTCCGTTTCGCAAAAGATCTGCACGATGCATTTTGGGAACAGGTTGACTCACTCAAAATCGAACTTTTTACTCAAAACGAGACAAAGTCCGCGGACTCAGCCTTCGGTCGCGGCCCGGACTGCTCGTGGTTTCGCCTCGGGGGGCAGGGCCGAAAACCCGGTTTTTCCCGGGTAAAAGCCGGAAGGTCCGCCGGTCGCTCGCGGACGCTCGCTCGGATTTAAACAGAGTTGGCACGAAAATCGCACGGAATTAACGGGAAAACTCTTCTAGGGTGTTGATGGCACGGTAGAATTGAGGCAGTTGCCCGGTTTTTAAAAGGTGGGAATGTTAAGAAACTGTGAAGGGGCCGTGCGATTGGGAGGGTGCTCCCCGCGCGTTTCGCTCTTTTCAGTCCGTCACGGAGAAAAACAGAGATGACCAAGATGACTCGTCGAACAGGATTTACGCTGATTGAATTGCTGGTGGTGATCGCCATCATCGGCATTCTGGTTGGCATGTTGCTGCCAGCTGTCCAAGCCGTGCGTGAAGCTGCTCGGCGGACGCAGTGCACCAACAACTTGCGGCAAATCGCGTTGGCAGTTTTGAATTACGAAAGTTCGTTTCAAAAACTGCCTTACGGAATTTCTCCTTACTACCAAACATCACCAGCTTCGCCCGCGCTGGAGGGTAAATGGTCTTGGAGCACGTTCATTCTCCCACAAATGGAACAGCTCAACGTTTACGATCAATTGTCTCCCGGCGGCATTTCCTCTGTGAATCCAGGGGGTTCATTGGGCAAGCGTTTTGACGCTACCGTTGGAATTGGAGGGGTCGTGAGTACGCCAATCCCAACGTTTAACTGCCCGTCAGACACTTTCGACCTGGTCAATAAACTCCGAGTCGGGATGGTCTCGTCCGGGGGGGCTCCCATTAACGATGTCGCCACCACTAACTACGTCGCCGCGAATGCGTTTAACTTCTGTGATGGTATGAATGGCTCTGGAGCGTTTTGCTCCGCGGCACAAACCCGCTTGCGGGATTTCACGGACGGGCAGACAAACGTGATTCTGTTCTCCGAGCGGACCTACGATACCGTTCGGAAGAGCGGTTCCTCCCTGACACCGTTACAATTGGCGGGAACTGGCGGAGCCTTGCTGTTTGCCGCCCGCGGAGTGAATGGTAGCCCTCCCGGTCCAGGCAGCAATTCTGCCACCATTGCGACCACCGCCGCGACTGCCGCGGATTCCAATGGTTCGTCCGATGTCATGTTCGCGGCTTGGGGCGGAATCAACATCAATCCCGGGACTCTTTCCGGCGGCAATAAGTTTCAGGGCGTTTCCAGTCGGCATCCCGGCGGTATCGTGGTTGCTCGAGCCGATGGTTCTGTCGGTTTCGTCACCGAGACAGTTGGCTATGACTTCAATTACTCGAACAACCTCACGGGTGGTCTCAGTCCGTGGGAGCTGTTTATCGGAAAGTCCGATGGCCAGATTCTGACTGGTATTGAGTAGTGGCTGCTCCAGCCAACGACCCAAAATTTATCTAATGTGAAGGGCCTGATGCCGATTGGCATCAGGCCTTTTTTATTGGGCCGGAGAAACCCTCCCTTCGTCCAGTCTTGGGGCAGTTGCCTGCGAACATTTGCATTTGACTCACAACTGACGACGGAGCAGTGTGAAAAGTGCGGCAACTTTTGACGAGTTTCTCGCCGGCATTGCGGCATCGGCCTTGGCCACGTCCTTTTGCGATATCTTTCTTCGATGTCTCAGTAGGGTTCGGCAACCGAGCGACGATCACTCGCTGGCTACCAGAAGCTCCCCCTGATTCCGCTCGATTCGATCGCCTTGAGCCCGCAGCCAAGTGGCTTGAGACAAGAAAGAAAACCAGCCGTGCTGGTCGTGCGTGCTCAGGAACTTGGCCAATAGTTGCGTGAACGAAAGTTCGACGCCGATCGCCGGGCCAAACCAGGCGGGAATCCTGGGATGACGCTGACAGATAATCGTGCCCCGTTTCAGCCCAAGTCCAAAGGGCCCAGACAACTCACCCGCAATCAGCGTGCCCGCGATCATTGAGTTGGCCGCCCCTGCAGCAGCCCGGCCTCGAATCGCGATCAGCCCTCGCCGCATTTTCTGGCCTGCTTCTGGTCCGGCATTGCCACCCACCAGAATCACCCCGCCCTTCATCCCCTGCCTTGAGCCGGGCGAAAATCCTCCCGCGCGGGCGCCGGCTGAACCAGTCACCACAACAGTCCCCCCTGAGAGTTCGCTTCCCAAGTCGTCGCCAACAGAGCCGTCGATCCGCAAGCTGCCGGCCGACATCCCCGCCCCAATCCGATTCCGGGGGGAACCCAGGACCTCAATTCGTCGACCGCGATTTCCCGCTCCGATTCCATCGACCTGCTCCAAGTGTCCCGTCCAGCGCTGAATGCCGTCGCAGCTGGAAGTGACGCGGACCAAGTCACCCAAGGGGACTCGCTCGCGTCCCTGGTGGACGATTGTCGCGAGCACTTCGGCGGCAGAACTGGACGCCCCGGGGTCCAATCCGCTGACATCGAGAGCAAAGCGGAGCGGCTCTCGAACCTCGAACGTCCAGGCTGAAGGCGATGAGTGGTTCATTGTTCGCCAAGGTTGAAGCTGTCAATGATTGCCTATCCGAGCTGGGCCACGTTGCCGCATGGTGCTGAGTGGATCGCTTCCCACAAGCTCGCATCAGGCTCTATCCCATCGGGCTTTATCCCCATCGGGCTCTATCGCAAAGGGGCAACGGCCGGCACTGGTTGCTCTGTTCTCAGACCCCCTTCAGGGTTTCGCTAAGGTCGAGCCGCGGGCAATCGGCCCAAAGCGCTTCCAGTCCGTAAAACTGGCGAGTTTCCTCATCGAACAGATGGACCACGACGGTGCCAAAGTCCAGGACGATCCAGCGACTGTCGTCGGAACCCTCCATGTTCATTCGCCGATCGTTTAACTCGGTTTTGACTCTGGTTTCAATGTCGTCGCTCATGGCTCGAAGTTGCCGGGAGCTGGTGCCGGTGGCGATCACGAAATAATCGAACAACGCGGTCAGCCCGGTCAGGTCGAGCACCACAATGTTGGTGCCTCCGTTTTCGGCCGCGACTCGGGCCGCAACATGGGCCAACTGCAGGCTTTTCTCCGGGGCGGCCCGAAACGGTGCGGCACCTGATACCTGATTTTCCTGAATTTTCTTGTCGCGGGCCAAAACGGGTTCCTTTCGTCGGAGTTTTCCAGCAGCCGTCCATTCTAGACCCGGCTACTTACTTCACAAGGCAGCGCCACGCCCGCTGCCGGGGTGAAAAATGGGGCGGGCCTCATGCCGGCAGTGGTCTTTTCGCTCGGGTGCGGAGAAAATTGGCTTCCGCCCGGTTTCAATTGCCCAGCCTCAACTGGTTTAATGACGGGGTGCCGGTCGGCGCGATTGAGGGGGTTCCAAAGCCCTCAGACACTTCTCTTCTCGTTCTGGTTCGAGCCATTGCATGTCGAATTCCGCTGAGTCTCCTGCAATTGTCAAATTTCCCGAGGCTGCGAAGGGCGTCCAGTTGACTGACGTAAAACGGGCGGCTCGCAACATCGCCAGCCACGCTCACCGTACGCCGGTGCTGACTTGCCAGACGCTGAATGAACTGGCCGGCCAGCAGCTCTTTTTTAAATGCGAGAACCTGCAGAAAGCAGGGGCCTTCAAATTTCGCGGCGCGCTCAATTCGGTCGCCCAACTCAAGCCCGGGCAGTTGGCCCGCGGGGTGGTGACCCACAGTTCCGGCAATCATGCCGGGGCTTTGGCACTCGCGGCCAAGCTCTACCGGACAACCGCTTACGTCGTGATGCCGAGCAATTCCAACCGGGTCAAACGCGAGGCGGTTCTGGGATATGGTGGCAAGGTGATTTCCTGCCAACCCACGCAGGAAGCGAGACTCGAAACGGCCCGACAAGTTCAGGAAGATACGGGGGCGGTGATGGTTCCCCCCTACAATCACCCCAACATTATCGCTGGCCAGGGAACGGTCGCGCTGGAGTTCCTGCAACAAGTCCCCAACCTCGACTACATGGTCGCTCCGGTCGGCGGTGGTGGACTGATCGCCGGACTTTGTGTTGCCGGTCGCGCGATTTCCAATCGCTTGAAAATCATCGCAGCTGAACCGGAGGGTGCCGATGATGCCTTTCGCAGCAAACAGGCTGGGCAACTCATTCCGCAAGTCAGTCCCCAGACTATCGCTGACGGTTTGCAAAGCAGCTTGGGGAATTTGACTTGGCCCTACATTCAGCATCAAGTTCAGTCCGTCGTCACGGTCTCGGAACAGGAAATCATTCACTGGATGAGATTTTTCTGGGAGCGGACCAAGGTTCTGATCGAACCAAGCTCAGCCGTCGCCGTCGCCGCGGTCTTCAGTCCAAAATTCCCGCGCGCCGAATATCCCAGAAACATCGGGATCGTGCTCAGCGGCGGAAATGTCGACCTCGATCAACTGCCCTGGTAGCTGGTTTGGCGGGCGTCGCCAGACTTTGGTTCATGACTCGGCGGTCGCCTGTTGGCATAGTGCGCGATACTCTGCTGGCGTATTCGCGTTGAGGAAGCTGAGCAACTGGGGGTCGACGTCCCGGCACGCGTCCCAAGTCACAATTTCCGTGGCAAGGTGCTCGGGCAGGTCGATGATTCGCCGCTCGCCGCGTTCCAGCAACTGCCGCAGCTTCACCCAGACCGCCGTACGATAGGCCGCCGTCAGTCCGTAGAGATGCTTGCCATCCGAAGGGATGATCGCTTCCCGTTCGGTGCCAAGTTGCGAAGCGAGCCACCGCAGCAGTTGCGGCTGGACGAGTGGAGCATCGCAGGTGCTGACCGCTGCCCGTTCGCAGCCTGCCTCTGCCAGGTACTCTAAAGCGGTTGCGAGTCCCTCCAGCGGCCCGCGTTCGGAATGTCGATCGAAGATCACCGTCGGCAAGGCAGCCGCTCCGGGGCGGGCGAGCATTCGCTGCAGGCTGGTTTGCTGGTCGGGACGGCAAACCACAATCAGCGGTTGAAAGTGGCCGGAGAGAACTCGCCAAATCCGCTGCAGAAAGGTCTCCCCCAGCAGTTCCAGGCCAGCCTTGTCGGAGCCCATTCGCCGGCTTTGCCCGCCGGCCAGAATCGCGCCGCCGGCGCGAACTGGTTCCGCTGCCGGAATATCGCTCTGGTCTGATTCCGCCTCGGGCATGCCTCGTTCCACCTTTCCTGACGAGGTCAATCGACGCGCAAACGGTAGAGGATCACGTTGGTGCCGATCTTGATTGCCGAATCGCGATTGTAGCCCCGGCACTGAGTGGCCGAGGCGTTTTCCAACGCGCAGCTCAAATCGACCGCCGAGAATACGACTGCCAAACGGCCATCGATTGTGACGCCCTCCAGCTGCGGGACGACTTCCTGGCTGGTAAAGCCTCCGGGTGCGTTGCGATCCGGCGTATTTAAAGTGACTTTCGAGCGGGTTAAATCGTAGCCGAACTTCTGGTCGTTCCAGATCGGGTGGTCGGCGGGGATCGGCTCGAGCTTGTGATCGGGAAGGATCGCCTGAAATTCCTTGCGGAACGCATCCGCAAACTCGCGTGAACCGCAAATGGCATCGGCAAAAATAAAGCCACCGCGCTGCAGGTACTTGCGAAGTTCTTCGCGCTGGGGCGGATCGAAGCTGAAGGTCGAACGCCCGTGGAGAAAAATAAAGGGATGATCGGCCAGTTGCTCCAGCGTCGGCTCGATCAGCTTCTTCTCGAGCACCAGGTTCATTTGGGTCTGATTGCGGAAATCCTGCAGCAGATTCCGCCAAGCGTTTGGAGCTTCATCGGCACCGCCATTGTGCCGCAATTTGGGCAACTCAAGCACGCGATCGCGCAGCAATTCGATGTTGGCTCCGGCGGCTACCTTGGGTCGTTCGAGCTTGTCTTCCAAACTGCGATTGGTAGCGTATGCGGCGACGTTGATTCCGACTTGGCGGCAGTAGACGATGTCCGATTTGACGGCGTCGGAAACCTCGCGGAGAAAACTGGGGCGATCAAGTTGCCAGTAGCAGGAGAGGTTGCGGGGGCAATAGATAACGCTGGTTCGGCAACAGGCCTGCAGCCCCAGCAACGGTCGCTCGGGGTCGGGCTTCAGCGGGAAATTGGCAGTCCAGATCGGATGCTCAGGAGGAAGGGCTTCGAGTTGGCTGTCTGGAAAGAGCTCGGCCATCAATGACCGAAATGAGCTGTCAAAGGGGACATTTTCTCCGCAGCCGTCACCTTGGCAGGCTTCGACGAAAAGAAACCCTCCGTTTTCGATGTAGCTCTTCAGCTTCTGCCTCTGCTCCGGGTTGAGGCTGATCGCGTTTTGTCCGCTGATGAACAGCACGGGAGCCTCGAGCAAGTCGTTGACCTCCGCCGTGTTGCCATCGACCGTCTGCCAGTTCAGCGGCAGTTGCCAGGCCTTTTCCGTTTCTCTCGTCAGATAGTGGATGCCCGGCGGGTGAAGGTCCCAGTTGCGGTCATCGCCATATTGGTATTTGCCAAAGACGATTGGCCGACGCCCTTTCGAGAGAAACAGCAGTCCAAACGCCGTGTTGATGTCGCGCGACATGCCGAAGCGATCATTTCGATGCCAAGACCCGTCGAAGCCCTGGTCCTTGATCAGGTGGGCAGCACCCTCCCGGTACCAGTCAAACGGACCGATGAATCGCTGGCCGCTCATTCGCCCGGCCCGCTCCATTCCATAAAGGTAGTAGTACTTGCCTTCGCGGCCGAGCGGATCCGTCGAGGGGGTCGAGGTGACTGAAAAATTTTCCGCCAGCCAGCGGAGGCCGTTTTCAATAAATCGCTGGTCGCCCGGCGGTTGGCAGCAATTCACCCGATTGCCCTTCAGATAGCGCTCGGGGTCGGCGAGATTCTCTTCACAGATCACCAGCGAAGAGATTCCGGCGCAGGTCATGCTGCCATTGGGCCGGTCCTTGCGAGGTGAATAGGCAAACCAGCCCCGCCCCGGGTCGTGGACGTTCTGCCAATACTGCCTCGCCCGCAGCCAGACTTCCCGCGGCACCTGATAACCAACCCGGGAAGCCTCATGCAAGGCGAGCAGCGCGAACTGACTGTTCGAGGAGTCGGCCGTCTGGCCGATCAGGTCATCGACGATGGCAAAGCCGTAACTCCAGCCCCCGGTGTACACCCCCTGTTTGACCTGCAGTCGCAAGAGGTACTCGGCATCTTCCTGAACGAGTCGGCCGTAGCGTTTCAATTGCGGGTCGGCTGTGGTAAACACCATCAAACGCAGCGAGGCGACATACACTGTCATCCGCTCTCTGCCCTGGGTCTCGAGCAGTTTGATCGCCCGCTCCAGATCGGGATCGGTCGGGGGGACCCCGCAATTAAGCATCGCCAGGGCGACCAGTGCCGTGGCTCCGCCCTCGTACATGTTGATCTCGCCCCATTGTCCGTTGCGCAATTGCGTGTTGCGCAGAAAGGCGACGCCTTTATCGATCGCCGCCCGGACTGCCGCAGCCGAGAGGTCGGCCTCGTTGTCCTGTGACCAGAGGGCTGCCGGTGAACCAGCCAGGGTCAAGACCGTCGCCGCAATCAACAAACTCAAACTGCGCAATGGACCGGGCATCACGTTTCCCTGGAAGAAGTAAGTGCTCGAATTCTATTCGCCCAGCCCCGGCCGCTCAACGCGAACCGGACAGTTTGAGGGGCGCTCGTCCGCTTTACCGGCTTTCTGTGGCTGGAATCCGAAACTCCAGGGAGCGGACGTGCTCTCAAAAATCGCAACCCAGCCGAGCTTGGCGCCGGCCCCTGACTGTCGCAGCTGCAGCGAACCTGGCCCTTCGCATTCCCAGCCGCCACGAGTCGGTGGCAGCGGTGCGCTGCTTTTGCCGGGAAACGCCGATCGCCCGTTTGCGTCCCGAGCCAAGACTCACCGCGTCGCTTGCAGTTAACAGTTCACAGCTCGCGGTTTACCGGGTCATGGTTTGCAGACGCCGATTTTGCGGGGCGGGTCAGGCTGGGATTGTTTGCCTTCTGGCTGTCGCGCTCATTCCGGGGCCGCCCAGCCGGACGGCTGCCGCGGGGCGGAAGGCTGTCAGTTTTTCTCCGTTTGCCGTAGAATTCAGCGTTCAGTTCCTCGTCCGACTGGCGTTTCTTTGGTTGGGAAGCTTGAGAAAGGGTGTCCGTGAGTCAAAAGTCCCGCAGTCTGGGCGATATTCTTCAAGAGTTTCGCGAACACCGAAAGCTGATGGAGCTGGAACTCCACAAGGTTATCGTCGGTCAGGACGATGTCATCGAGCAGCTGTTCGCCGCGATTTTCACCCGCGGACATTGTTTGTTGGAGGGTGTGCCCGGGCTGGCCAAGACGCTGATGGTCAGCACTCTGGCCCGGATCATGGACGTGACCTTCAAGCGGGTCCAGTTTACCCCTGACTTGATGCCGAGCGACATTACCGGCACCAACGTTCTGGAGGAGGACGATCACGGCAAGCGGCATTTTCGCTTTGTCGAAGGCCCGGTCTTCACCAATATTCTGTTGGCCGACGAAATCAACCGGACCCCGCCCAAGACCCAGTCTTCGCTGCTGCAGGCCATGCAGGAGCGGGAAGTGACGGTGGGCCGGGAAACCTACCAGCTGCCCAATCCGTTTTTTACGATTGCGACCCAAAACCCGATCGAGCAGGAAGGAACTTACCCGCTTCCCGAGGCGCAATTGGACCGCTTCATGTTCAACATCAAGGTTGGCTATCCGACGGCGGAAGAGGAAGAAAAGATTCTGACCGCATCCAGTTCGGGCGAGTCTCCTGAGATAAAGAAAATTCTCTCGGCCAAAGCGATTGTCAATCTGCAGAAGCTGGTTGGCTCGGTGGTCGCGACGGACTACATCATCAAGTACGCCGCGGCGCTGGTTCGGGCCACGCGTCCGGCTGACGCCAGTGCGCCAGAGGTGGTCAAGGAACTGGTCGATTGGGGCGCTGGCCCGCGGGCGGGACAATTTTTAATCAGCGGCGGCAAGGCGATCGCCGCAATGGATGGCCGCTTCTCCGTTTCGATTGAAGACATTCGCAAGGTCGCGATCCCCGTGCTCAGACACCGCATCAGCTGCAATTTCCAGGCGCAAGCCAATGGAATGAACAGCGAACAGGTGATCGAGCAATTGCTCAAGCTGATCCCCGAGCCGAAAGTGCCCAAGTTCGAGAAGTAATCTGTCGGCAATCCGCGGGGCGTCGATGCTTGCCCTGCCGAGCCATTATCTGCCCTGCCGCCAACCCGTTGGCCAGACATGTCTGTCGAGAAGTACCTCAAGCCGAATGTCATTCACCAAATCAAGCGGCTGGACTTGCGCGCTCAGTTCGTGGTCAAAGGCTTCCTGCACGGCCTGCACGCCAGCCCCTTTCATGGTTACAGCGTACAGTTTGCCGAGCACCGCAAGTACACTCCGGGCGACGAACCGCGGACGATCGATTGGCAGGTCTACGCCAAGACCGACAAGTATTACGTAAAAAAATTCGAGGCCGAGACCACCATTCAGGGCTACCTGATGATGGACTTGAGCGAATCGATGGACTACACCTATCGCCAGGATTTGACCAAGTTCGATTACGCCGTCTGTCTCGCCGCGGCGCTCAGCTATCTGATGGTTTCGCAGCAGGATCCGGTTGGCTTGGTGACGTTCAGCGATCGGATTCGGGCCAGTTTGTCACCCAAATCGAAAAGGGCCCAGCTGAACAATATCCTCTCGCTGCTGGCCAAGGCTCGGCCAACCGGTAAAACCAAATTTCGCGAGTCGGTCAATCAGCTCGCCGGGATGCTTCGACACAAGAGCCTGATCATGGTGTTTTCCGATCTGCTGCTGGAGCAAACCGAGGAAATCGAAGCGCTTTATCGGCTTTCGCACAGCGGACACGACGTGATTCTGTTCCATGTGCTCGATGAGGCCGAAGTCAATTTTCCGTTCAGCGGAACCTGCCTGTTTCAGGATTTGGAGTCTGATCTGAACCTGAATACCAACGCTGACCAGGCTCGCGCTGATTACCTGCGGGCGGTCAATGAGTATCGGGAGGACTTGGCAAAGCGGTGTCGACAAAACCGGATCGACTACGTGCCGCTCGACACGAGCGTGCAGTTTGACAAGGCGCTGACCGAGTATCTGCTGACGCGACGGACGAGGACCTGACCATGGCCGTTGCACACCTGTTCGTGCTCTTGCTCGGCGCGGGGCTGGTCGCAGTGCCGATTGTGCTGCATCTGTTGATGCAACCGAAGCCCAAGCCGCTGGTCTTTCCAGGCTTGCGATTTTTGCAGTTAACCGCGAGTTCCAATCGCCGCCAGCTGCGCGTACGGCAGTGGCTGCTGTTGCTGCTGCGTTGTCTCGTCCTGCTGCTTCCAGCCTTGGCCTTGGCCGGGCCGGCCGTTGCTGCTTCGGCCTACGCGAATTGGCTGTGGGTGCTGGGGATTGGCTCGCTCTGGTTGCTCGCCAGTCTGGTCCTGTATGTCGTCTGGGCGAGTCGCCAGCGGGCGCGAGGCCTGCTCGCTGCGATGGCTGCCGTTTGGCTGCTGGCGACTGGCTGGTTGGGCTGGAGTGTGCAGCAAGCACTGTCTGCCGGTTCGGGCCAACTTTTGGGCGCGGCTGAAGCGCCCGTCTCCGCCCTGATTCTGATCGATAACTCGCCGCGAATGAGCTACCGCTGGGAAAATCGGTCCAGTCTGGAGCGAGCTCAGGAGCTGGCCATGGCCACCGTCGGGCAACTTCCCGAGGAGAGTGAAGTTTGCGTGCTGGAGACAAAAGACGACGAGCCCTTTTTCTCTGTCGATTTGGCCTCGGCCAGGAAAAGGATTTCGACCTTTGAGATTGGCTATCTGAACCAGCCGATTCCGGATGTCCTGATGCGAGGCACAAAGCTGCTGGCCGAGGGGAAGCATGAGCGCAGGGAGGTTTATCTCTTCACCGATTTGACCAAGGCGAGTTGGACCAGCGAGCAAAGCAAGGAACTCCAGCAGCGGCTCGAGGAACTGGCTGCGGGATCCGTGTTTGTGATCGATGTCGGCGCGAAAGAGGTGACCAACCTCGGGATCTCGGCTCCGCAGCTGGAGTCAGCCGTGCTCGCGGCCGGCATGCCGCTGCGGTTGCAGGCAAGCTTGGCGCGGACCGGGGGGGCGTTGGAGCGAATGGTCGAGCTCGAGATTGAGCAGCCAGACGAATCTCTTCCGACCATTCGGGATGGCAAAACGGTCGTCCCCGAAAAGTTCTGGAAATTGGCTCAGAGCGTTCAGGTCCCGGAAAACGGCTCGGCCAATGTGCAGTTTGAATTCAGTGAGCCTTTGCCTCGCGGCGTGTATCACGGCCGCATGTTCGTGCAGGGTACGGATGGATTGCAGCTGGACAACGAACGTTATTTCACCCTGAACGTTCGGGATTCGTGGAAGGTACTGGTCGTCCACCCGGCAGGAGTGAACCCTCTGGACATTGTCGAAATTATCGCGCCCGGTAGCGCTGAGGGAGCACCCCGGGGGAATTATGAATGCACGACGGTCGAACAGCAGCAAATCAGCCAGGTCGACTTCAGCCAATTCGGCGCCGTGATCCTGCTGAATCCAACCGCCTTTGAGGAAGCCGTGTGGCGGCAACTGGGTGATTATGTGCGCGGCGGCGGCGGATTATGTATCACGCTGGGGCAAAACGCTTTGCAGGAGGGAGCCCCGGACGAGCGTTTTCTCAGTGAGGCCGCGCAGGTGGTTTTGGGAGGCGAGCTGACCTTTCCCTGGTCTCGTCCGGAAGGAGACGTCTTTCTCCGCCCCGACAGTTTGGCGCATCCCCTGTTTCAGCAGTTCCGCGCGATCGAGTCGAATCTTAACTGGAGTGCGTTTCCCGTTTACTCTCATTGGGGCTTGGACTTGCCCGCCGATCCGGAAACACCGCGCCAGGTTCTCGTGTCCTACAGCGATCGCCAACCGGCCCTGATTGAAAACGTCCTCGGTAAAGGCAGAGTGCTGGTGTTGACCACGCCGCTGGCTGAGCCCGAACGTCGCTCGGCTGGAAGGCGGCCGTGGAATGACCTGTTCGTGGGGCGGCCCTTGCCGGCCTGGTTAATGACCCGCGAGCTGGTTTCTTACCTGGTGCGATTGGAACTGGATACGTTGAATCTGCAGACTGGGCAAACGGCTTCGCTGGCCAACAATCTCCGGGAGTATCCGGAGAGTTACACCTTGTTCACGCCCAAGCCCAATCAGGGAACAACGAAAGTCGCCGTCGTCGGCGAGCAGTTGCGCTATCGCTTTACTGATTTTCCCGGGCAGTATCGGCTCAAAGGCACACTCGATGGCCCCGTGATCCGCGGGTTTAGTGTCAACGTTCATCCCGCCGATACGGATTTGACCCGCTTGGCACCTGGTGAACTCGAGTCCGTGCTCGGAACCAGCGGCTTTCAACTGGCCAGTGACCAGACACAGATTGAGCGCCAGCAGGGAACCGCGCGCAAAGGGCAGGAGTTTTATCCGCTGGTGGTGTTGATGCTCCTGGCAGTGTTTGCGATGGAGTATCTGTTATCCAACCGTTTCTACCGTTCACCAGCCAAAGCTGGGTGAGCAATCGAGCGGGAAGCTAACTTCCCTCTGGGAGACGATGCCGTGTGTGGCCGATTTACATTGCGAACACCAGCGGCCAGTTTGGCTGGATGGTTCCTGCGGGCATCGCTCGATTTGAATTTTCCGGAGTTGAGGCCGCGATTTAATATTGCCCCGAGTCAGTTGATCGCCTGCGTCCGTCGGGCTTCAGCGGAGGCGGATGCGGAACGCGAATTTGAAGTCGCGCGGCTGCAATGGGGATTGGTACCCCCTTGGTCGAAGGATGGGAAAGCGGTTTACAGCATGATCAACGCCCGAGCTGAGACCGTGCATGAAAAGCCTTCTTTCCGTTCTGCCTTTCGCACCCGCCGCTGCCTGATTGTGGCCGATGGGTTTTATGAGTGGATTCGCGAGGGCAAGGTCAAGCGGCCGTTTTACATCACGATGGCGGACGAGCAACCGTTCTGCATGGCGGGGATCTGGGAGCGTTGGGCGGGCGGGGACCAGGTCGTGGAGTCGGTAGCCGTGTTGACGACCACGGCGAATTCACTGATGGCTTCCATTCACGACCGAATGCCGGTGATTATCCCGCCGGGAGAATTTCATCGCTGGCTCGAGGCAGACATTCCGGCAGCCAGTAAGAGTTCGGCGGATTCAGAGCAGCGGGCTGTGGCGGCGACCGCAGCGCTGCAGGAGTTGCTCCGCCCCTATCCGGCCGAGGCGATGGCTGCTCGCGAGGTCTCGACCTTTGTCAATTCAGTCCGCAACGAATCGCCCGACTGCATTACTCCCCTTTTGTGAAACGGGGTCAGGTCCAGTTTCGCGGCGTGGTCCATCAACGTCCGTTGTGGAGCATGAACAGTTCGTCGGCAGCGTCGAAGAGATGGACCAGCAGGGCGGCCCGGGCCCACATCCCGTTGCGGGCCTGGCGGAAGTACATCGCCCGGGAATCCATGTCGACTGAAGTGGGGATTTCACCCATCACACTATCGCGTGGGAAAGGGTGCAAGATGGGAGCATAAATCTTCATCCTGGCTACGCGTTCCGGATTCAGCTGGTACTGGCTGAAGTCAATCTTTGAGAAGTCGCTGTCATCCTGAGTCGAGTTGTGCTCGCGCTGGATGCGAGTCATGTAAACCGCATCGGCTTGCGCAAGGATTGGCTGGCCCTCCAGTTGCGCATCGAGCGAGTCGAATTCATGGATATCAGCCCGCAGAGCCCGCAACCGCTTTTTGGTTTGCTCATCGAGCCGCAAGGTCTCATGGCTCGGCGAGACAAACAGGAGGCGAACGTTGGGGTACTGGCCAATTGTGTAAGCGAGACTCCGCACCGTTCTCCCGCGTCCCATGTCGCCGCAGAACAGATAGGTCTTGTTGGCGATTCCCGGTTTCAGTTCAGGTGTCTGGCTTTGCAGTTCGACAAAGCGGGATTGCTTCGACTCGCGGCTGTAATCGGTGCTGAAGGTTCGCATCAGCGTGTACATGTCGAGCAGCGCCTGGGTCGGGTGCTCGTCGCTGCCTGAACCGGCATTGATGATCGGAACCGAACGCATCTCCCGCGATTCCAGTTCGTTCATCAGGTAAGCGCAGCATTCGGCGAAGTTTGGTTCCGGGGTCCGCATGATGATCACGTCGAAGTAGCTGCTGAACATCCGGATCGAATCCATTTTGGACTCGCGCTTGGCTTCGGATGACGTCTTCGGATCGCGAACTTCGTTGCAGGTGATTCCGAGGATCTGGCAGGCAGCCATGAACGAGAGGAAAGTTCGCGTTGAAGGTTGCGAAAAATAAAGCATTGCCCGGCGGTGGGCGAGCAGTTGTTTCAGCTGCAGGTTCCCTTCTTTTGTCCGCGAGAGCTGGCGAATCATGTCGGCCATGCGCCGGAGCTTTTCGAGCAGTTGCGGGGTCAGTTGCGAGGCAAAAATCAGATGCCGCAGCCGCTCGTTTCGTTGAAAGTCATGCAGCTTGACATCGATGGGCCGCTTGAGGCGGTCAGCGAACTGGGCAAACTCGCTCATAGGGAATGCAAAGGGGAATTTGAGGTGGAATTGCCGAAGTGGAATTGCCGAAGTGAAATTGCCGAAGTGAAATTGCCGAAGTGATCGAGGTGGGAGCGGGACGGCTTATTCTTTTTGGCCCTCGGTTTTGTCCCAGAAGGTGACAAAGAAGAGGATCGCCACGGCGAACGCCAATCCGGCCGGGAGTAACCAATACGTGGCAGCATCTGCCAGCCAGCCTTCCTTGGTGGTGGGGTCGAGTTCGATTTTGCCACCCCAATAGCCCAGCACGTAATTGCCGACCAGCATCCCGGCGCCGTAAGTCAACAGACCGAGGAAGGCCTGAGCGCTGGTGCGGATTTCCTTGGGAGCAACCCGGTCCGTGTAAAGCTGGCCGGTGACGAAAAAGAAGTCATAGCAGATGCCGTGCAGAATGATCCCCACGAGCAGCATGGCCGGGCTGGAGGGCATCAAGCCGAACAGGGCATAGCGAACCGCCCAGGCGAGCATGCCGACGAGGAGCATCTTTTTGACACCGAGCCGGGCGAGGAAAAACGGCACGGCGGCCATGAATCCAATTTCACTGACTTGTCCCAAGGCCATCACACCGGCCGAGCGATCGCCGAAAGCCATGGCGCTGACGAACTCGTTTGTGCGGGCATAATAAAACGCCAGGGGAATGCAGATCAGAAACGAGCAAATCGCGAACATCAGGTACGAAGGATTCGCAAACAGCCGGAGCGCATCGAGGCCGAGCGCTTTGATCAGGCTGAACGGTTCATCCCGGCCTTGCGGCGGCGATGGCGGCAGCGTGAAGCTGTAGAGTCCGTAGAGAATGCTGACCACGGCCGAAATCTGCAGTGGCAGAGCTGTCTTGCTGGCATCGGCGACTCCGGGGAGCACGGGGATCGGAAACAATCCGAACATCGATTGGGAAACGACCAGCCCCGCGGCAATCCAGCCGATCGTGCCCCACAATCGCACCTTTGGGAAATCATTTTCAATCGAGTCGACGTTCTGAAAGGTAATCGCATTGACCAGGGCGAGGGTCGGCATGTAGCAGAGGAAGAAAGCCAGCATGGCCCAGGAAAATCGTTCTGGCGAATCGGTGATCGTCGAGATCCACCAGAGCAAGGCACCACCCAACAGGTGCAGCACACCGTTGAGCTTTTCCTTGTTGAAGAGCCGGTCGGCCGCAAAGCCGACGACGAGCGGCGCAAACAGGGCCGCCCAAGTCTGAGTCGCGTAGGCTCCGCCAATGATGCCGTTGAGCTGATTGGTTTCCTGATACTTGGCAAAAATCGTGCCCAAGTAGCTGCCCATCGTTACAAAGAAGGCTCCCCAGACAAAGAACTGGAGAAACATCATCACGCAAAGTCGAAAGCGGACAGAGTTCATGATTCCAGTGGCTCGCAGAGACAAGTTTGAGAATGCACCCAGCCCCGCCCGTTGATTACGAGGCGGAAGGGATTCTAAACCAAGCAGCTGAGGCTGGAAACAATCCTGCGGTCAGGAATTTGCGAGTCGCGTCCAACTGGGGCGGTTTCCACCATCGGCTCACGGCAGGTCATTACCCGCAAGCGAATGCCGGGTTGGGTCGACTCCCGTGATCATCCCGGAGAGGCGAAAAGCTGGACGGCATTTCACCCGCTTTTTGTTCTCTCGCCCGATTACGGCAAGCGAGGCGGAGGCTGAGCGCCTCGAACTGTTCCGGGAAGTTGCTGCTCCTCCGGCGCGATCCCCGGTGTCGGTTCTGTCTCAGGCGCCAGTTCGCCTGTGCCGGCCGGGAGACTGTCATCGCTTTGGGGGAATGGACCGTTGGTGACGGGGTCCAAATCCCGCTGGCCTGGATTTGGTCCGGCATTGACCATTTTCCCAGCCTTGCGGTCCGAAATCAGTTGCAGGCCGCTGTCCCAATCACCCTCCTCGAGGAAGATGTTGTAGCGATCGAGCAGCCCGCCTGCCGTGTAAGTCAGATTCATCAAAGCGAG
>JAJTFE010000286.1:0-1639 GCA_021298375.1 Blastopirellula sp.
GTCGGAGACCTTGCCAAAGGTCTCTTCATCGATTCCCCAGAGCATGATTTGCTGGGTAAATTGCCGACCGTTGAACTGGAAATTGAGCAGGGCCGGGACGCGGACAATTTTCGTCGTGGCGAGTACCTCGTCACCCAAGGCGGCCTGAATCTGCTCGACATGGGCATCGGGCCATTCAATTTCCCCCAGCCCGGGCGCGGCCATTTCGATGTCCGAGAGAATCCCGTGGAGGCGATTTTTCATCTCGCTGATGAAACCCGCCATCACGCTGTTCACGACAATCAGAGTCGCCACGCCAAGCGTAACGCTGACAATCGAAGCCAAGGCGATAAACCTCGTCCGGAGGTATCGCCAGGCTAAAAGCAACTTGTACATCGCCAATCCTTTGGCTGTAACACTCTCCAGTCCGGCGGTGCTCACCGGGCGGGAGGGTGCGTCAGGTTTCGTGTCTCAACAGCGGAAACAGAATCACGTCTCGAATCGACTGGCTACCGGTCAGCAGCATCACCAGGCGATCGATTCCGATTCCCAAGCCACCTGCCGGAGGCATGCCATTGCGGAGCGCCCGAATAAAATCGTGGTCCATTCGGGCCATCGACTCTTCCGCGGACATTCCCGCAAGCTGCGTTTCAAACAGCTGCTTCTGCAGGTCGGGATCATTCAACTCGGTGTAAGCATTGGCCAGTTCCATGCCATGGATAAAGAGCTCAAACCGCTCCGCCACGGCGGGATTACCCTGCTTTCGCTTGGTCAACGGGCAAATGCTGGCCGGATAGTCAATCACAAACACCGGACCGACGAGTTGGTCCTCGACTTTCTCCTCGAAAATCTCACTGACCACCACGTCCGGGTGCTTGCCTGCAACCTCCAGGCCGATCTTCCGCGCATATGCTTGTACCCCAGGCCAATCCTGCGGGTCAACGCCAGTGCACTCCGCGAATAGCTCATGGTAAGTCCGGCGGGCGAACGGAGCCGAAAAATCGATCGACTTCTCGCCCCACTGGACAGTGGTGCCAGCACCGATTGCTTGCAAAGCCGAGGTGATGATTTGCTCGGTCAGGTCCATCATGGAGCGGTAATCTCCGTAAGCCTGGTAAACCTCGAGCATTGTGAATTCGGGGTTGTGACGGGGGCTGATTCCCTCGTTGCGATAGACGCGTCCGAGTTCGTAAACCCGCTCCATTCCACCGACCAAAAGTCGCTTGAGGTGCAACTCCAGGGCAATCCGCATGACCAGAGCCATGTCCAGCGCGTTGTGATGGGTCTTGAAGGGCCGCGCGGCGGCTCCCCCGGCAATCGTGTGCAGCGTCGGGCCTTCGATTTCGACAAACCCGTTGCGACCGAGGGTTTCCCGAACGGACTGCACGATTCGAGTCCGGTTGAGAAACCGTTCGATGGAGCCTTCGTTGTAGGCGAGGTCGACGTACCGCAGACGTTGCCGCAGTTCGGGATCGGCAAGCCCTTTGTGCTTGTCGGGGGGCGGATCGAGCGTTTTGGTCAGAATGTGGACGCGGTCGGCAAAAATCGAGAGCTCGCCTGTCTTTGTTCGGCGGAGCGAACCGTCGACGCCAATCAGGTCGCCGAGATCGAGGCACTGGACCAATTCCCAATTTTCGGGACCGACTTGGTCCTTGCCGAT
>JAJTFE010000286.1:1649-7509 GCA_021298375.1 Blastopirellula sp.
AGTTCGAAACCGGGTTGCCCGACGGTTTCGGGGAGTTCCAGTGGAGTTCCGTTTTCCAGAACGAACCGGATTTCCTGTGCGCGATCGCGAATCTGACCAATCAACTGCCGGTCGTCAAAGCGTTGTCCCCAAGGGTCGTGACCCAGTTGGATGATTTTGTCCAGCTTATTGCGACGGGCCTGATGCAAGGCATCGATGTCTTCGGCCGGGATTTGAGGTGCTTCGCTCATGCGCTGGGAAAACCCTTTGCGGTTAGGGCAAGTGGTGATGGAAACAGTTAAGCGGCTGTGGGGGGCGGGAGAAACCCATTCGGCGGTTCGTTGCTCACTTGACGGGCTCGGACCGCGCAAAGTTCACATTTTTGCGGACCGCAACCAAAGTGAAAGGGGGCGTTCGCAGCGAATCGGCAAAGGTCGCGAGCAGAAGCGGCTGTTCGCTCAGGGATTGGGTTCACGCCCCAGTTGACGCTGGGCCGTGCCGACACAGTCCCGAATCCGCTGGTCGAGCAAAGTGGTGAGTTGCTCTTCACTCAAGTTTTCGTAATCGGCGGCAAGAATGGGCTGACCCATCACGACTCGAATCCGAGGGCCGGGGATCGGGAACAAGCGAGTTCGGGGCCAAGCTTCAAATGCCCCGGCGATTCCCACCGGGACCAGAATCGGTTTGGTTCTTTTGACCAAAGTGATGAAGCCGGGGAGCAAGGGCGTCATCCGGTTGGTGAACGTCCGGGCGCCTTCCGGAAACATCAGGACCGCTTCCTCGCGTTTCAGCCGCCGCAAAGTTTCCTTGATCCCCTCGGCGCTCAGTCCTTCCTTGGCCAGCGGAATCGCATCCAGAAAGTGAATCAGCCAGCTCAGCGGCGGATACTTGAAGAGGCTCTTCTTGGCGAGAAAGTTCAGGCGGCGGCGGCAGAGGCAGCCCACGAGAATCGGGTCGAGGTTGCTCTGGTGATTGGCGCACACCAGAGTCGCCCCGCTCTCGGGCATTTGTTCGAAGCCGGTTTTTTTGACTCCGAACATCAACTTGCAGCAAATCCAGGCAAAGTTCTGAACGGCCCGGTAACCCCAGATTTGGAACCAGTTCAATTGACGGGGCCCGGATGAGGGTTTGGCATCGTTCACGGCGTATCAGGCTCCAACGGTAGACTTCGGCCAAACTCCGGCAGACGCGGGCTCCGGGGGCCGGACAAGGAGGGGCAAATCGAACTCCCGGCCTAGGCTGGCGCTCTGGCCAAGGAAATCACAAACGCCCTTCAGTCGGGGGAAAAACCGCTCCGGTGTCGACTTAGTCCGAAATCATATCGAATTGGCCAGATGCGGTGGAGGTCTGGGACGAAGGTATCGGACTCAGGCGAGACAGGGATTTGGAACCGCGGCCGGGGGTCGGCTAGAATCCAACGGTTTCAAACTGCAAGCCGAGAGGTCACGCGTGCAACGGGCGGGAACGGAAATTGTCGATACGTTCGCCGAGGGATTTCGGATGGTCTACACCCGTCTGGAGATCACGGCTGCCGATGAGTACTGGCTGGACCAGGCCCTCCGCACGTTTTGCGGATATGGCACGAGCGTGATTGCCTGCGATGCCGAAGTCGGGGTTGAGCGGCGATTGGGGGCGGACGAAACCACCGACGGGCGAGTCGGAGCACATGTCCTGCTGTTCGGCTTTTCCGCTGCGCGTCTAGGGGAAGCAGTCCCGCGCCGGGTCGGCCAATGCATCATGACCTGCCCCACGACATCAGTATTCAGCGGACTGGCTGACCACGCCGCGGGCGAGGTCGAGTTGGGGCGGCACCTCCGCTATTTCGGCGACGGGTATCAGTTGAGCAAATTGCTCGGTGGGCGGAGGTTCTGGCGCATTCCCGTCATGGATGGAGAGTTTGTCGCGGAGGAATCAGNNNCTAAGGGGGTAGCCGGGGGGAATTTCATGATTCAGGGAGTAACCCAAGCGGCGGCCCTGAGCGCGGCTCGACGAGCCGTAACCGCCATTGAGCGGTTGCCAGGCGTGATCACGCCGTTTCCCGGGGGAGTGGTGCGGAGCGGCAGCAAAGTCGGCTCGAAATATGCAGCCTTGAAGGCCTCGACCAATCATGCTTTTTGCCCGACCTTGCGGGGGCAAGTCGAGTCCGAGTTGGTCCCCGGAGCGGGCTGTGTTTATGAAATCGTGATTGACGGCGTCGATGAGTCAGCGGTTTCGACGGCCATGCGGGTGGGAATTGAGGCGGCAGTCGGGGAGGGGATCCCAGCCATTTCCGCGGGAAATTACGGGGGCAAGCTGGGGAAATTCCATTTTCACCTCCGCCCCTTGCTCGCCCTGGGGGCAAGTCGCGGGGCGGAGAGTTAGCCCGTACAGACCGGGCAACGGTGGCCAGTCCCCAGCAGGGCGGTTAAACTGACCAGCGTAAAGTCGCCGGCGGACCGCTGATCGGGCTGCCGCGGAGGCTTTCGCACTCTCCATGATTCTTCCGGCTCGACTCACCCTGCGGCGTTTCAAAAACCGAGCAGCCCGGCGGGCCAAAGTTTATCTCAGCTCGAGTTATCTCGGAAAGGAAGCTTGAGTCTTATGCTCAATTCCGCTTTTCGCTGGTTGTCGGCCGGTTGTGGTTTGCTTCTCCTGGTCAGTGGGCTTGCATCGAATCCCGCGATGGGAGCCTGTCAGGCCGATGTCACCTTGGCACCGATCTTTTCCGACCACATGGTGCTGCAGCAGCAAACGACAACCCGGGTCTGGGGCAAAGCCGCTCCGGGCGAGGAGATCGTGGTGACGTTCAACGAGCAAGTCGCCAGCGGAACTGCGAACGCCGAGGGAAACTGGTCGATTCCGATCCAGACCCCGAAGGCGGGGGGACCGCACAAGCTGGAAGTCAGTCGCAAGGCGGGCGAGCCAAAGATTGTCTTGACCGATGTGATGGTGGGCGAGGTTTGGATTTGCTCCGGGCAATCGAACATGGAGTGGCCGGTAACGGCGGCCGCGAATCCGGAAAAAGAAATTGATGCGGCCAAGGAGTTTCCGCAGGTTCGCCTGTTTACGATTCATCACAACCTGATGCTCCAGCCCCAGACCGCATTCGGCCGCTGCAACCAATGGAGTGTCTGTTCGGCCGAGTCGATCAAGTCGTTTTCGGCGACGGCTTACTTCTTTGGCCGTTCCCTCAATCGGCAGTTGAATGTTCCGATCGGGTTAATCAACACTTCCTGGGGGGGGACCCCCTGCGAGTCTTGGACATCCGAAGAATGCCTGAAATCAGCGGGCGGGTTTGAGGGGCTGTTCGAACGCTGGACGGCCAATCAGGACCCGAACAATCCGCATCGTCCGGGCGTGCTTTACAACGGAATGATTGCTCCCCTGAGCGGTTTTGCCTTTCGCGGGGCGATTTGGTACCAAGGCGAATCCAACGTCGGGCGAGGGGAAGAATACGCCCGCATGTTTCCCACCATGATTAAGTGTTGGCGGAACAACTTGGCGGGTGGGCAAGCGTTTCCCTTTTTGTTCGTGCAGATCGCCCCGTTTCGATACGGCGGCCAGGACCCGGAAGCGATGCCCGAGGTCTGGGATGCTCAGTTGAAAACCTTGCGGAGCGTGGAGTCGACGGGAATGGTCGTGACGACGGATATCGGAAACATTGCCGACATCCACCCGACCAATAAACAGGATGTGGGCGTCAGATTGAGCCAATGGGCGGTGCATTTGGCCTACCGCGGCTTGTTGCCCGAGGGAACCGTTGTGCCAGCCTATTCCGGCCCGCTTTATCGCGAGCAGGCGGTGGAGGGGAATAAAATTCGGATCCGGTTTGAGCATGCCGAGGGTGGCTTGAAGACCCGGGATGGGCAAGCACCCGCTCACTTCACCGTTTGCGGTTCAGATGAAAAATTTGTTCCCGCTCAGGTTGAAATCGATGGCGACTCGCTGTTGGTTTGGGCGAATGAGGTCGCAACTCCGGTCGCCGTCCGCTTTGCCTGGACCGACACAGCCGAACCCAATCTGGTGAATCAGGCGGGCTTGCCTGCCTCGCCCTTCCGCACGGACAGCTTTGTCCTCAAGTCTGCGGGGAAATGAACCTGGCCGTTCCCGCGGTCAGGGCTGGCTCGACTTGACCGCCCGCTTGCCGTCGAAAGAACCGAATTGCTTCTCGCGAAAAAGACCTATCGGGCCGGCTGAGACTGGCCTAAACTGGGAGTTTGGTTCGCAATTTGTCCTGAGGTTTCCTTTTTTTCGTTTCCCGATTCTGGTTTATGAACAACGAATTTCCCGAGAATGAGACGTCGAACGCGGTCACTTCTGAAGCCAACGCAGCCCAGAATTCCAGCAAGTCCAAAATTGCAATTGGTTCACAACGGGACGTTGCCGATGCGCGGTTGGTACCCCAGAAGCCGGACGCGGTCCTGAAGGCCGAGAGCACTCCGCTCAATTTCGGAAACGAAGAGGTTCCCGCGGCTCCGGTTGCCGCGCCCCAGGTACGGTCCTCACTCGGACTGAGCGACAACCTGGACGCCGAGATCGAGGCTGCCCTGTCTGGAATGTCGATGGACAGCGTGATGGGCGCCGCAGCGGCGACCGAAGAGATTGAAGAGGGGAGCCGCCTCAAGGCTACCGTAGTCCGCGCTGAAGGCGAACACGTTTTCGTCACACTCAAGGGCCGCTATCAGGGCGCCCTGCCATCTCGGCAATTCAAGCAGGTCCCAAACGAAGGCGACCTCATCGACGTGATCGTCAAGAGTTTAAGCGAGGCCGACGGGCTGTATGAGTTGAACTTGCCCGGTGCGGCGGTCGACAGTGGCGACTGGGAGAGCATCAAGCAGGGGGATCTCGTTGATTGCCGCGTGACTGGATCGAACACTGGTGGTTTGGAGGTGTTGGTCAATCAATTGCGGGGTTTCATCCCTGCCAGTCAAATCGACCGTTTCCGCGTGGAACAGTTTGGGGATTTCGTCAACCAGAAACTGCAGTGCCTCGTGGCGGAAGTCAATCCGCAGCGCAAGAAACTGGTGCTCAGTCGACGGGCCGTGCTGGAACGCGAGTTTGAGGAAAAGCGACGGGAATTGCTGGCCTCGATTGAAGTGGGACAGTCCTACGATGGTACGGTGACCCGCTTGGCTGACTTTGGTGCGTTTGTCGACATTGGCGGAGTCGAGGGGTTGGTGCACATCAGCAAGTTGAGCTGGTCGCACATCAAGCACCCCAAGGAAGTTGTCCAGGTAGGACAGAAGATTCGGGTCAAGGTGGAGCAGGCCAATCCCGAGTCAGGCAAGTTCTCGCTTTCGTATCGCGACACGCTGGAGCATCCGTGGAAGAATGTTGATCAGCTGTTTCCGGCCGGCAGCACGGTGAAGGGCGTGGTTTCGCGACTTGCCCAGTTTGGTGCGTTTGTCAAACTCGCTCCCGGGGTGGAGGGATTGGTGCACATCTCGGAGTTGGCTCACCATCGCGTATTCGCGGTGAAGAACCACGTCAAGGAAGGCGAGGAGGTTGAGGTCAAGGTGCTTTCGGTGGACCCCGCCGCCCAGAAGATGTCGCTCTCGCTCAAGGCGACATTGCCCGCTCCGGAGAAGAAGGTCGACAAGAAGGAAGAAGAGGTCATTGAGACAACTCGTCCGCTGGCGGTGCCGAAGTCGAACCAACCGCTCCGCGGTGGGACCTCGCGTCGCAGTGATGGTGGTTCGTTCGGCTTGAATCTGTAGTCGGGAGACCACCCCGCTCCAGACGAGTCCTTTTTCGGTCGGTCTCGCCAGCAGCACAGGTCCTCTCCGTCGACTTGCTGAACATCCGTCGCGCGACTTTGTTTGCTTCGATTCGGTTAATTGGGGGTGGCACTCGTCCCCTTTTCGGATCGGCCGCCGGCGGTGTTGGCGACACCGGAAAATCG
>JAJTFE010000014.1:0-22016 GCA_021298375.1 Blastopirellula sp.
GGGCATGGCGAAACTCGATAGCTGGCCAGGCGAGGACAAAAAACAGCAGGATGCAGGCGCCGGTTGCCAGACCACCGGCCACTGCCCACCAAATCCAGTTGATTCGATCCGCGGCAATAAAACCGAGGACCAGCCCAAACGTTGCGGCAAGAGCGAGGACGGCAAAAAAAATCAGTCCGGAGAACTGCTCCGCGCGAACGGAGCGGGGGTCGAGGGGAAAAAAGCGTTTCAAGGGTTGGGCCCCGGTCGGGGCAGGCGCCGGCGGCAAGGGTTCCGGGATCGGGTCCGGACTTGGATTGACTGCGTCTGCTTCCGCAGGAGCGAGGACCGCCGGCTCGGCTGAGGGCGGAATGGGCATGGAGTCAGTCACAGGGGGCTCTCGGCAAAAAGATAGCGCCCCCTGAGGAATCTGGGGGGCGAGGAGAGAATGTTGCTCACTCAGAGCGGACGGACTCCATTTTGTTGCATTTACCTGAATTCAGAAAGAGGCGCGGGCGATCTGCTGAGACTATTCGCTGGTCGAAGGGAATCCTTGGCTAACTCCCCGGGAGGAGTGGCAGGGGAAAGCAGATGCGAAATCGCACTTCTCACAGGAGCTGGAGGGTTGAACCTGCAAGGAATGCCGCCAATCGCGAGGGCAAAGACGGTATGATGGCGAACCTGAAATTCTCTGGAACGCGAAGATGAATCTGAACTTAATCGGAAAAGCAGTACTCCTGAGCAGCCTGCTGGTGGGCCTCGGTGGACTTCCGCTGGCTGGCCAGGACAAGCCGGCTTCGGAGGCTGATGCCTCGACTTACGCGGTGACCGCTCCACCCGAGGGACTCAAGCTCGATCCCTTTTACACCAAGCACGTCAGTGCCAGTGGCTATCCGATAGTCAGCTCGGGTCAAGTCAGCGACTACGCCCTGCGCGAAGCGGCTTGGCTGGTTGATCAGATGCTTGCGGAGCGGCCGGATGTGCGGGAGGCGATGCTCAAGAGCGGGTCGCGGCTGTGCATCATGGCGCACAACGAGTTCACCACGGAGTTGCCCGAGTGGCGATGGATGGCCGACCCCCAGCACGATGGCCGGGAGAGTCGTGGTGTTTCGGCTCGTGATTACTGGGATGCTCGCGCTCGGGGAATGGGCGGTTCGGAGACCGACCCGCTATGTTCCTGTGCCGAAGAAAATCTGCTGGGATACGCGGGCGACCCCTATTCGACCGAGTGTATTCTGATCCACGAGTTTGCCCACAACATTCACCTCCGCGGGATGATGCAGATCGATCCCGAGTTCGATCGACGGCTGCGGGCGGCCTACGATGCGGCGATGGCCGCGGGGTTATGGAAGGGTGTTTACGCAGCGGTTAATCATTACGAGTACTTTGCCGAGGGCGTGCAGAACTGGTTCAGCAACAACCGCGAGCCGGATCACGATCACAATCACGTGAACACGCGGGAAGAGCTGGAAGTTTACGACCCTGAGCTGGCGAAGCTCTGCCGCGAGGTTTTTGGCGACACGAAGCTGGTCTACACCAAACCAGCCACGCGGCTGAGTGGTCACCTCGCCGGCTATGACCCGGGCACCTCACCGGAATTTCAATGGCCGGAACGTCTGCAGAGGGCTCAAGAGGCGATTTATGCCGAGGCCGTTCGGCGAAATCGGGAGGCTCAAGCTGACAAACGCCCCTGATGATTCGAGACCGCACCACGCTTTTCCATTTCCCGAGTGAACCGATGAAGATTTCCCGGATTCGAGTATTTCGCGTTGAGTTGCCGCTGCATGAACAGACTTATAAATGGAGTGGTGGCAAAAGCGTCACGGTCTTTGACTCGACGGTAGTTGCGATCGATACGAATACCGGTCACACGGGGTGGGGTGAGTGCTGTCCACTGGGACCGGTCTACCTTCCCTCGTATGCAGCCGGTGTCCGAGCCGGGCTGCAGGAACTCGCTCCCCAGTTGTTGGGCGAGAATCCGCTGGAGACCGGCAAGCTGAACCGTCGAATGGACTCGCTGCTCAAGGGTCATCCCTACGTGAAGTCGGCAATCGACATGGCCTGCTGGGATTTGCTGGGGAAACAAGCCGGACTCCCCTGCTGCGAACTGCTGGGGGGGAGATATGGTGAGTCCTTTCCCCTCTACCGCGCGATATCGCAGCAGGATCCTGCCGCGATGGCGGCGAATGTGGCGAGTTATCGCGCCGAGGGCTACCAGCGGTTTCAGCTCAAAGTCGGCGGCGACCCGGATACCGATATCGAGCGGATTCGCGCCGTCCGGGAGATCCTCCAACCGACCGACAAACTGATCGCCGATGCCAATACGGGCTGGACGCAGCATGAAGCCATTCGCGTCGTGCGGGGCGTGCGGGATGTGGATGTCTATATTGAACAGCCCTGCGCCAGCTATGAAGAGTGCCTGGCAGTGAGGCGGTTAACCGACCATCCGTTTGTACTCGATGAGAATGTGGATGGGATCGAGATGCTGGTTCGGGGCAAAGCCGACTTGGCGATGGATGTGGTCAACCTGAAAATCGCCAAATTCGGCGGAATGACCCGGTTGCGATTGGCTCGGGATCTTTGCGTGTCGCTGGGGATCGCGATGACCGTGGAAGACACCTGGGGCGGCGACATTGTAACTGCCGCGATTGCACACCTGGCGCACAGTACGCCGCCCGAACTGCTGTTCACCAGCACCGACTTCAACAGTTACGTGACGGTTAGCCTGGCGGAGGGCGCGCCCCAGAAGGTCAATGGACGGCTATCGGCGCCGCGGCAACCGGGACTGGGGATCAGTCCGCGGATGGAGGTCCTGGGGCGACCGGTGCTGGTGCTGGAATAGCGTTCCGCGGCGGGAAGAACCGTCGACCGGTTGCACGAAATGCGGCGGTGCGCTCAAATTGAAGGTCTGTTCAAGCGGCGGAGGGGCGATCCCTTCCGCAATCCCTGACGAGGAAGCGAGCAATGAATATCAACGTTGGTTTGTGGCTGGTGGGAGTACTTATGGCCGGAGCGATCTTCGTTCCCATCGCGAGTGGTCAGGATGGCGGGGCTCAAGATGATCCTTGGCAATGGCTGGAGGATGTCACTGGCGACAAGTCGTTGGACTGGGTCCGGGCGCGCAACAAGGTTTCCCAAGGCGCGCTGGAAAGCGACCCTGGCTTTGCCAAGCTGAAGACCGACTTGCTGGCGATTCTCGATTCGGATGCCCGAATCCCGATGGTCTCCAAGCATGGCGACTACCTCTACAACTTCTGGCGGGACAAGAAGAATCCGCGCGGCCTCTGGCGGCGGACAACCATGGAAGAGTATGTGAAGACCGAGCCGAAGTGGGAGGTCCTGCTGGATCTCGATGCCTTGGGCAAAGCGGAGAATGAAAATTGGGTTTGGGGTGGCGGACAACTGCTGCGACCGGACTACAAGCGGGCGATGGTCAGCCTCTCGCGGGGCGGGGCTGATGCCAAGGTCTATCGCGAGTTTGATGTCGAGAAAAAGGAATTTGTCGAGGGCGGCTTTTTCCTGCCCGAAGCGAAAGGCAGCGTCAGCTGGATCAACGGCGACCAATTGTTTGTGCAAACCGATTTCGGCCCCGGCTCAATGACCGATTCAGGTTATCCGCGAGTCGCCAAGTTGTGGAAACGGGGCACGCCGCTGACCGCTGCCGAGACCGTTTATGAAGGCCAGGCAGCCGACATGATGGTGGGTGCCCAGCACGACGACACTCCGGGTTTCGAGCGGGATTTTGTTTTTCGCAATCTCGCCTTTTATAACGACGAGCTGTTTTACCGCACTCCCGCCGGCGAGCTGGTCAAGATCGACGCCCAGAATTCCGCCGAGAAGAACGCCGTGCGCGAGTACATCGTGCTGCAGCTCCGCAAGGAGTGGGAAGTCGACGGGCAGACGTTCCCCGCCGGATCGCTGCTGGTCGGAAAGTTTGACGAGTTCCTCAAGGGGGACCGCAAGCTGCGGGCCATTTTCACGCCCAGCGAGAACACCGCGTTGTCTGGCTATGGCTTTACCAAGGACTATCTCTACCTGAATGTCCTTGAAGATGTGAAGAACCGAATTTACGTGATCAAGCTGGATGGGAACTGGAAGCGTGAGCCGCTGGTCGGTGCTCCCGAGTTCGGCACGGTCAATATCATGGCAGTCGATCCGGACGAATCGAACGAAATCTTCCTCACGACAACCGATTACCTGACTCCGACGACGCTCTCCTATGGCGTCATTGGCGAGCAACCGAAGCCTATCAAGTCACTGCCAGCCTTTTTCGACGCGAGCGGACTGGAGATCAGTCAGCACTTTGCGACCAGCAAGGATGGGACCAAGGTCCCGTACTTCATGGTTGCCCGGAAAGGACTGGAGCTGAATGGCGACAACCCGACGCTGCTGTATGGTTACGGCGGGTTTGAAATCTCGCTGCAGCCGAGTTACAACGCGGGCGCCGGACGGGCCTGGCTGAGCGAGGGGGGGGTATATGTGGTGGCCAACATTCGGGGTGGTGGCGAGTATGGTCCGCGCTGGCACCAGGCCGCACTCAAGGAAAACCGGCTGCGCTGCTATGAGGACTTTGCCGCGGTGGCCGAGGATTTGTTTGCCCGCAAGGTGACTTCTCGGACCCGTCTGGGAATTCAGGGTGGCTCCAATGGCGGCCTCCTCGTGGGCAACATGGTGACGCTCTATCCCGACCTGATGAAGGCGGCGGTTTGCCAAGTGCCGCTGCTCGACATGCGGCGGTACAACAAACTGCTGGCCGGAGCGAGTTGGATGGCCGAGTACGGCAATCCGGACTTGCCCTCCGAGTGGGAGTTCATTCAACGGTTTTCGCCGTATCAGAACGTCAAAGCGGATGGCAAGTATCCGTTTGTGCTCTTCACGACTTCGACGCGGGACGACCGCGTGCACCCCGGTCATGCCCGCAAAATGATGGCTCGGATGGAAGAGTACGGGCACAACGTCCTTTATTACGAGAACATCGAGGGGGGGCACGGCGGGGCTGCAAACAATGAGCAGGCTGCTTACATGCAAAGTCTGGCCTACACTTTCCTTAAGCAGCAACTGTTCGGAAAGAAGTAACTGTCGCTGACATGCCGGACCCTGTCCGGAGTTCGTGACGAGTCTGACTCACCCCCCTCTCCCGAGATCGCTGGAATGATGGCGTCGCTCCTGAATTCGATCTGTCGACGGGATCGGGGTGAGTCGATCGCCGGGAGCTCGACCCTGCTCTGCGACGTCGGCACTGCGTCCTTTGAAAGGCCTCTCGGCTGGGACGCCAGGAAAACGGAGTGGCCGACGCTGATGCTGTTGACTCCCGCCGACGTCCCCCGGGACTTGATGACCCGGATGATTTCGATCGATGCCGCGCGTCCCGAGCAGAAAACGGCAGACGTAACGGCCGTCGACTTTGCCATGCGCTACAAAGGGATTTTACTGCCCGATTCAACGGAGCTCGACGGCGAACCGGCCTACTGGGTGATCGCCAACGGAGAGCTGGGAAAGTTCCAGCCAACTCACGTGGTGATTGCCCATCACAAGGGGCAAGCTTACTACATTCTCGGTGGCTCGAGCGACCGCAGCGACATGACGGCGGATGTCGAGGCGATCGTCAAAAGCTGGAAATGGAAGAAGTGAGCGCAGGACTGCAGCTGCCCGGGAATCTCGCGAGCAATCGGATCGCCTATCTTTCGATGAGCGACCTGACCGGATTCTTTGCCTATGATCACCTCAGCTTCCCCGCCTTGGCCGAACTCGGCTGGGAAGGGTCTCTGGTCCCCTGGGATCGAGCGAATGGAGACTGGAGCCGATACGCGGCGGTGGTGATTCGGTCGACTTGGGACTATCAGAAGCGGGCGCAGGAGTTTCTGGAAGTACTCGCCGCGATTGAACGTTCGGGAACGCTGCTGCTCAACAGTTTGGCGATCGTTCGCTGGAATATCGACAAGCAATACCTGCGGGACCTGGAACAACGCGGGGTCAGAATCGTTCCCACCGAATGGTTGCCCAACTTGCCGACCGCGGCCGACCTGTTGCCCTTATTCGAGCGATTTCAGACCGGCGAACTGGTAGTCAAGCCAACTGTCGGTGCAAATGCGGACGACACCTTCCGGCTGCGGCCTGAACGCGCGGAGAGCTGGGACGAGGCGGCGCAGATTTTTGGGGACAAGCCACTGCTGGTGCAACCCTTCCTGCAGAGCATCGTAGACGAGGGGGAATACTCGCTCTTCTATTTCGACGGGAAGTTCAGCCACGCCGTGCTGAAGCGACCGGCGAGCGGGGATTTCCGGGTGCAGGAGGAACATGGCGGTGAGATCGCGGCTACCGTTCCAACTTCAGAACTATTGCAGGCGGGCCAGCGGGCGATGGCTGCATTGCCGGAGCGCGTACTTTACGGCCGCGTCGATTTGGTGCGCCTCCCGGATGGCGCTTGGGGAGTGATTGAAATTGAGCTGATCGAGCCCTCGCTCTATTTCCCCTACGACTCGGGTTCCATCGAACGTTTTGCGGTTGCCCTCGATCGCCGATTGCGCGAAGCCTGACGCAGGCGCTGGCGATTGTCACCCTGCAGGTTTCTCAACTGCACGGCGAAAGCAGCAGGTGGAGGGGCAGGTCCATTATCATACGGATGGCAGACTTTCGATTCCCTGACTCCGGCCGGGCATTGTGATGAAACTGTTTCGAGCACTGCTGTTGGTTGCGCTGCTGCCCCTGGGATTGCTGGACTCGTTAAGGGTCCCGCTTGAGGCGCAACAAGCGGCGCCCGCCACTGAACCCGCTACTGGGGTCAAACTCGATTTGGCCGAGTGTGTCAGGGTTCAAAAAGGTGAGCTGCCGATCATCATCTCGGCTCCGCATGGAGGCAACCGCGCCATCCCCGATGTTGAACCGCGCACTGGAGAGGGCTTGGAAAAAGGCCCGTCGGGTTTTTTCACCGGGCGCGATGTGGGAACGGAGCAGTTGGCGCTGGCTGTTGCGGTCGAAGTCAAAAAGAAGCTGGGCCGCGAGCCGTGGTTCGTCATTTCCAGAGTGCATCGCAAGTACATCGACTTCAATCGTCCAGCGGAAATCGGTTTTGAAGATCCGGACGCAAGGCTGGTTTACGAACACTACCACGGCAGCCTCGCCTCGGCCTGTCGCGAGGTTGCGGAAGCCCATCGCTGCGGGCTGTTGATTGACATTCACGGTCAGGGCACGAGTCGCTCAACCGTGTATCGGGGAACCCGCAACGGCCGGACAACCGAACTGCTGCAGCAGCGATTTGGTGGCGCGGCGCAAACGGGCGAGCAGAGCCTGTTTGGGCTGCTGGCTGGTCGCGGGTGGAAAGTCCACCCCAATCCGTTTGACGGGAAGGAGCAAGCGGGCTTTACGGGCGGGCATATTGTGGGGACTTATGGCAGTCACCAACAGACGGCAATCGACGCGGTCCAACTCGAGTTTGGGGCGGACTATACCGGCAAGGAACAGCGGCAAAAGACTGCCGAAACGTTGGCGGATGCCTTGGCAGCCTATGCGGCCAAGTACTTGCAATCGCCACCCCAAGCAGGGCAGTAAATTCACCGCTGGCGAGGTCGCTGGAGATACTCTTTCAATCATTTGCGGCCGAAACCAGGCCGCTGTCACGGACTCAATCGCCGGATGCTTGCCTTCGCCGAAAACAGTCCATTCGCCGATCGCTTCGGGCCGATTCTTTTCGGGGCAAAGGCTAGAATTGGAGGGCAGTCAACATGGGCTGCAACGGGAGGGTGGCAGTGGAATGAGAGCCATGAAATCGGTTGTGATTGTCGGGGGTGGCTTTGCCGGGTTGAATGCGGCCAAGGCTTTGAACAAGTTAGCAGACGTTCAGGTCACCCTGATCGACCGCCGCAATCACCATCTTTTTCAGCCGTTGCTTTACCAGGTCGCGATGGCCGGCTTGAGTCCAGCCGATATTGCGACGCCGATCCGGAGTCTGCTGGCCGGCCAGCAAAATGCGCGGGTGCTCCAGGGTGAAGTGAACGGACTTGACCTGGCCAACCATCGCGTCCAGACCAGCTTTGGCGAGGTCCCGTTTGACTATCTGATCCTCGCCTGTGGCAGTCGGCACAGTTATTTCGGCCACAATGAGTGGGAGCAGTTTGCTCCCGGCCTGAAGACGATTGAGCAGGCCACCGAGATTCGGCGTCGGGTGCTCCTGGCGTTTGAAAAAGCGGAGCGTTCAGCAGACAAGGCTGAGCGCAAACGCGAACTCACCTTTGTCGTGGTCGGCGGAGGTCCGACTGGAGTGGAATTGGCTGGAGCGATTGGGGAGATGACCCGCTTTACGCTGGTCCGCGATTTTCGCAATATCGATGCTTCGCTGGCCCGCATCATCCTGGTCGAAGCCGGACCGCGGATCCTGCCGATGTTTTCCACTGAGCAGGCCGGCAAGGCGACGCGTTATCTGGAGTCGCTGGGCGTGCAGGTATGGGTCAATAGCGCCGTGACCACCGTCGACGCCGAGGGGGTGCAAGTGGGGGATGAACGGATTGACGCAGCGACCGTGCTCTGGGCGGCGGGAGTGGAGGCTTCCAGCCTTGGCAAACTGACAGGGGCCGAGACCGATCGCAGCGGTCGCGTGGTTGTGCAAAGCGACTTGAGCCTCGCCGGTCACCCCAATGTCTTCGTTGCTGGCGATATGGCTGCGGCGAAGAGCGAAGAAGGCAAACCGCTTCCCGGGACCGCGCCGGTTGCCTTGCAGCAGGGACAGTATCTCGGCAAGCTGATTCGGGAAGAACTGCGCGGAAATCCCCGGCAACCATTTCACTTTGTCGATAAGGGACAGATGGCAACGATTGGCCGCAGCCGGGCGATTGTCGAAGTAGGCAAGTGGCATCTGGCCGGGAGGTTTGCCTGGCTGCTTTGGCTGGTCGTCCATATTTACTACTTGACCGGCTTCCGCAATCGCCTGTTTGTTGTGATGCAATGGGCTTGGTCCTATCTGACCTTTCGCCGCGGCGCCCGGCTGATCGTCGATAAGGAATGGCAGTTCCACGGCAAGGGCTGAGCCCCTTGAGCGACGGGTCAAAGATGGCTCGTTGCGCGATACTTGTTGCGCGATACTTGTTGCGCGCTACTCGTTGCGAGTCGCTGGAGGAATGACTCGTTTTCAGCTTGTGAGCAGGCCGCGAAGCAGGCCAAACAAAACGGCGGCGGCGATCAGCCAGACCGGGTTCAGCTTCCATCGTACGAGCAGCCAGACCGCGAGGGCGGCGAAGCAGACTCCCCACCAGTCAGTGGAGCCAATGCGAGCGGGCCACTCCGCGGGCAAGTTGCTCGGCCAAAACACGACCAGGGCAAACCGGATTGCGAGTTGAGCCATCCCTCCGACGACTGCTGCGGAGATTGCACCTAGCGGAGCGGCCAGTCTCAGGCTGCCCCGCGTCTGCTCAATCAGAGGCGCTCCGAGAAAGATAAAAAGAAAAGACGGAAGAAACGTGAACCAGGTTGCGATGCAGGCTCCGCAAAGGCCGCCAAAGACTCCCAGCTGGGAGGTTTGAGCGCCACCCAGGTAGCCGACGAAGGCGACCACCATGATCAGGGGTCCGGGAGTTGTCTCCCCGAGAGCAAGGCCATCCAGCATCTGCTCTGCGCTGAGCCAGCCGAGGCGATCAACCGCCTGAGCTGCGACATAGGGGAGGACGGCGTAAGCGCCCCCGAAGGTGACCAGGGCGGCGAGCGAGAAGAACAGAGCCATCTGAGGAAAGAGTCCCTCGCTTCCCTGCCAGACGATGAGCACCAGCAGCGGGGCGAGCCAGAGCAGCCCACACGCCCCGATAATCAAGCCGGCTTTGACCGCTTGAAACTGGGCATGCGCGGGAATGGGCGTGTGATCATCGTGCAGAAAGCGAAGCGCCGCGTCATCCATTCGGTTCGAGTCCATCTTGCTCGGGCCGTTGTGGGCAGAAGCGGGCTGCCAGCCCAAACGACTGGCGGCTAAACCGAGCAGGCCAGCGGCGAGAATGATCAGGGGAAAGGCCAGATCGAGCCAAGTGAGGCTGAGAAAGGCAGCCAGAGCGAGCCCCCAGGCAAACCACCCGTGAAGTGCGCGGCGACCAAGGCGAAAAAGGGCGGCGGCCACGATCGCGATGACAGCCAGCTTGGCTCCAGCCAACGCCGCGACCGCCCACGGCTGGGCTCCAAACGCGACATACAGGCTGCTGAGCAAAATCAGGAGCACCAGGCTCGGCAGCACAAATAACCCGCCGGCGACGATCCCGCCGGGGATTCCATGCAGTAACCAACCGATATAGGTTGCCAGTTGTTGTGCTTCGGGACCGGGCAGGACGAGACAATAGTTCAGGGCATGCAAAAATCGCCGGTCGGAAATCCAACGTCGCCGCTCGACCAGTTCACGATGCATCAGGGCAATCTGGCCCGCCGGCCCGCCAAAGCTGAGCAGGCCCAATTTCAGCCAGAATCTGGCTGCCTCGGGGAGTGTCAGGGCTTCCTCGGGAGGTCTCTCACTTGCAGACAAGCTGGTGGTCACCTTTCAAATCGAGCGGGAACCATTTTGTGGTCCGCCGCGTCCAATCGGGTCAAGCACGCCGGTGGTTGCCGATACGATAACACTCTGGCAGGCTATGCGGCAGAGAATCTTTGGAACTTTTCACGGAGCGAACTCCCATGTTGACCGATCGACGAACCCTCTTGAAGTTGGCATTGTTCGGCTTGGCCTGTGGCGGTAGCCCGGTCAGGACCGCAGGGGAGCGGCAAACAAAATTGTCCGATGATGTCTTGCAGGCTGCTGCCGAGACGAGCAATCTGTTTGCAGCTGACTTGCAGAAGCTGCTGGGCACGGAGGGCGGGAATCTCTTTTTCTCACCCGCCAGCATTTCCGCTGCCTTGGCCATGACGGCGGCAGGGGCGGAGGGTGAAACCCGCAAGGAGATGTTTTCCGTCCTGCATGCGAGCGGCGAATCTGACGCGTGGCTCCGGGGGATGGGTGGACTGTCGCGACTGTTGAATGCCACCGGTGAGGGCTACACGCTGCAAATGGCCAATCGACTTTGGGGGCAGAATGGCTTCCAGTTCCGGGCCGACTATCTGCTGCGGATGGAAGAGCAATTCGCCGCGCCTCTGGGACAGGTTGATTTCGTCGGTGCACCCGAACCGAGTCGCGAGGCGATCAATGCCTGGGTTGCCGAGCAGACCCGCGATCGAATCAAGGACTTGCTCCCCGCAGGGAGCATCACCGGCCTGACGCGACTGGTACTGACCAACGCGATCTATTTCAAGGCCGATTGGCGGGATGAGTTCAACAAGAAGCTGACGCAGGAACAGCCTTTCCGATGTGCCGACGGCAAGCAGGTGACCCTGCCGCTGATGAATCTGGAGAAGAGCTTTCCCTATGCGGAAGACGAGCTCGCTCAGGTGCTTGAGCTGCCTTACAAGTCGGGCGGACTCTCGATGGTCGTGATTTTGCCCAAGGACAAGGGCGGGTTGTCGGAGCTGGAGCAGCAGCTGACTAACGAACGGCTAAGTGGTTGGATGAAACAGCTGGAACCCCAGTCGACGATGGTTTTCTTCCCGAAATTCAAGCTTGAGACGCAGTTCAGTCTCGCCGCTGCGCTGAAGAAACTGGGGATGCCTCGAGCCTTCGACAGTCGAGCCGAATTTGGCGGGATGAGTACGGAGGCGCCTCTGAATATTTCTGACGTCGTACACAAGGCGTTTGTTGAGGTTGACGAACAGGGCACCGAGGCCGCGGCGGCGACCGGGGTGATCATGGCGACGCGAGCGGCGCCGATTCAGCGCGAGCCAAAAGTCTTTCGAGCCGATCATCCGTTCCTGTTTCTGATTCGACACCGCGAGAGTGGCGCCGTATTGTTCGCCGGTCGCTTGAGTCAACCGAAATAGAAAGCCGCGATCTTGCCCCGCCGCCTGAAGACGGGCGGCGGGTTCTGGTCAGCTGGAAAATAACTGCCAGAGTAGTCGGGCGATCAGCCCAAAGACAACGATCAGGAAAAAGCGGCGAATGAAACGGGAGCCTTTGAGGATTGCCAGCCGCGAGCCGACATAGCTGCCGGCGAGATTGGCGATCACCAGAGGAATCGCCGCAGCCCAGATGACGTATCCACTCCAGAGCAGGACTGAAAACGAGCTCAGGTCCCCGGCCACGTTGACTGCTTTGGAGACGGCGCTGCTGCGCAGAAAATCCAGTCCGAGAATGCTGACGAAGCCGAAGACCAGCAGCGTGCCCGTGCCCGGACCGATCAGTCCGTTGTAGAAGCCACAGAGACTACTGACCACCAGGGCCGCCCAGCCTTCGGCGCGAGGTGCGAAGCGCCGCTGTTCGGTCTGTCCGAGGTCTCGCTTGAATCCGGAATAGATCGCCAGAGCGATGATCATGCCGAGGACGACCAGCTTGAGCCACTCGCCATGAATGAGTTGGGCCAGTTGCACGCCGAGAAAGGAAGCTGCGAAAGCTCCCAGGCAGCCGGGAACCAGCAGATGAGACTCGGGGCGCACCGTACGGAAATAGTTCCAGGCAGCGAGCGAGGTGCCGCAGATGGAAGAAGTGCGATTGGTGCCGACGACATTCAGGATCGACCAGCCGGGAAAAAGGTTGAGCATGGCCGGGGTGCCGATCAATCCGCCGCCCCCGACAATCGAGTCGAGAAAGCCTGAAGCAAAGCCGATCAGGGCCAGCCAGAACAGGTAGTCGGAAAGGATGAACGGTTCGGGCATGGCGGCAGGGGCTGGAGCGGACGGGGCTTTGCGGCGGGGCCGGGGAACTGCGGGCGAGGAATTTGGCCGACTTTGGGGGCTGGATCTCCGCAGTTTCCCGGGGAAGAGCATATTCCCCTTCCCTGTCGGGTAACAGCCCTACCCTCGCGGCAAATCGCTTGAACTCGCCCAGAAAACACCGGTAAAAACCGAGAACCCTTGAACCATTCAATTTTTCGATGCTTTATTGAATTGACTTTACGATTCAAAAACGATAGTCTTTATTGAATGGAAATTACTCGAATTCCGGAGAGGACCGCGTGAGCCGCAAGCAGAGCCCGACCGAGGAGGTCTTCTACATTCGGAGGCGAGAGGACTTTGACCTGATCTGTTCTCCCATTCGCGCTTCGATTCTGGAGTATCTGGTCGCCTTCGGACCGATGTCAGCCAGAGAAATTGCGGCCCGGATAGAACGGTCGGCCGCCTTGACCCACCACCACCTCGGGATCCTGAATCGCGGGGGATTAGTCCTGGAGGTGGCTCGGGAGAAGCGGGGCAAGCACCTCGAACGAGTCTTTGCGATCGGAACCGAAAACTGGAAATATGACTTCGAAACTGACCCTCAAGCGATTGCCGAGGGCATGTTGCGGATCGCGCGGACGTGGGGGCGTCACGCCGAGCGGCTGCTGGCCCGCGTCTTCCGGGACCAACAGAACTTTTCGCCCCGAATGCAGCGTACCCTCGCCGTGCGCGCGGAAACTGGGCGTTTGAGCGATGCCTCAGCGGATGCCGTGCGCGAGCATTTGCTGGCAATCCGGCAACTTTTCGAGAAAGAGCGGAAGCGCAGCGAAGGCGAGGTTTACCAGATTTTCTGGTCCTACTTTCCTCTCGAGAAAGCGGCAAACAAACCCGAACTGGGCCGAAAAAAAGGCGAAAACCGGATTAAGAAATCGAGCCAAGTCGCGAATAAACAAAAAAATGCGAAAAAAGGAAAAGCCGGATGAATGAATTTCGAACTAACCGGGCCTGGTCTTCTGCAGGGTTTCTTTGCCTGATTGGCTGCATGGCAATGATAACCCTCTCGTTAACGATCATGCCGAATGACTGGGTGAACGCCGCCCTGGGTTTCTCAGTCGGACTGGGCCTGCTATCGGCTGGCTTGAGCGCCGCGGCAGTCAATCCCAAACGGGAACTCTGAGGTCTGGGCCAGAGCAGTTCGTTGACGGCTCCCCTCCACCTGACTGCCGAAAGTTTCCGGAAAGCAAAACAAATGAAACTCGTTGTCGATTCACGACAGTTTGGCCTGGTATCCGGTTCGATATTCTTTCTGTTCGGTGCGCTGGGGCTGACGTCGCTGTTGTGCCCACGGGTTGACCTTACTCTGTTTGAGCTTGCTGTCTTCCTTGTTTGTGCAGCAATCGCGACAGCGGTGCTGGGAAAATCGCTTAATAACCCCACTGACTGCGATTCGACTTCTTCGATCACCTCTCCATCTGCAGCGTCTCAATAACCCGATTCACCAATCGATATTGCCTTTCCCGACAGGAGTATCCTGATGTTCGCGTTGAAAACAGATTCTGATTCATCCTTACTCGCGTCGGGCAAGCGGTCCGCGTCGAGTTTGGCTCGGGCTGGATTACGGCTAGGCGGGCTGCTTTGTCTCGCGTTGCTTCCGGTCACTGTGGGTCTTGCCCAAGAGAGGACTCCCCCCGCGGCAGCCGAGCCGGCGCCAGCGGCAAAAGCTGAGTTGCCGTTTGATCGCGGCCAATACCTCGCCGCATTTGAGGAGGTTTGGCAAACGGTGCATGACGCTCACTGGGATGCCGGATTGATCGAGTCGGTCTGGCAACCTGCTAAGAGCAAATACCTGCCGCAAATGGAACAGGCCCAATCGCGGGAAGCGGCTGTTGACATTCTGAAAGAGATGCTGCGGGAGCTGAAGCAATCGCACTTTGGGATCATCCCGGCTGAGGTTTACCTCGCTGCAGAGCAGGCCGAAGCCAAGGGTGGCGATGGTTGGAGCGGATTGACGCTGCGCGCGATGGAAGATCAGTTCGTGGTGACAAAGGTTGCAGCGGACTCGCCGGCCGCCCAAGCCGGGGTTGAGGTTGGCTGGGCCTTGCAGGAGGTACAGCCTGCAGGAGAGGAAAAGCCGATGAAAGTCGCCGACCTCCACGAGTTGGCAGACAAGATGTCCAAGGCCCGGGGTTATCGGCTGGATTTTGCCCGCAGCCTGTTGTCAGAAATTGTGACAACGGGAGGGATCGATCAGGAAATGAAGTTTGTCTTTCTTGACCATCAGGACCAGCGGCGAGAGGTCTCACTGAGATTGGTGCGGGGTCCCGGACAAGCGGCGAAGCTGGGACATTTGCCGTTGACCTACATCAATTTCGAATATCGCAAACTGCCTGATCAGGTCGGGTACATGCATTTCAATGCCTTTCTCGACGCGCCTCGGCTGATCAAGGAGTACGAGGCGGCCTTGTTGGATGAGCACAATTCCCGGGGCGTGGTGATCGACCTCCGGGGAAATATGGGTGGGTTGGTTTTTCTGGCGATGGGCATGAGCGGCTGGTTCGTCGACCAACCGCACAGCCTGGGCAAAATGCAACGTAAAACCAATCCCCTGAAGCTTGCGATCAATCCGCGAAAGCCGAGGTTTGACAAACCGGTTGCGATTCTCGTAGACGAGTGCAGCGTCTCCTGTGCCGAGCTGTTTCCGGGCGGGCTTCAGGAACTGAAGTTGGCTCGGGTGTTTGGATCGCGGACTGCCGGCCAGGTGATTCCCTCTCAAGTGGTCAAATTGCCCACTGGCGATGGTTTCCAATTCGCGGTCGCCGGGTTGGAGTCGGAGTCAGGCTTTGTCTGGGAGGGGAATGGTGTCCAGCCCGACGAGCCGATCACTTTGACGCGGAAACTCCTGCAGGAGGATTCGGACCCGGTGCTGACGGCGGCCCTGAAGTGGATTGCTGTAGAGACTGCCAAGTAGATGACAAGCTGACTTACTCTTCTGGAACATTCCCGTTTTGAGTTGAAGAAAGAGGTATTCGATGCGTGCGAAGATGAAGTGTTTGGTACTGTTCTGTTCGTTCCTGATGCTGGCTTCCAATCAGGCAATTGCCCAGCAGGACAAGCTTCCTGATGCGAAGCAGGTTCTGGCAGACTACTTCAAGGCGATTGGCGGCGAGGAAAAAGTCTCCCAGCTGAAGTCGATGCAAATGGAGTTCACGATCGACTTTCCCGGAGTCGGACTTCAGGGGTCGGGCGTCAGTGAAGTGGGTGGCGGCGGCAAGTTCCGACAGGAGATGGAAATCAATGGCATCGGCAAGCAGACTGCCGGCTCGGATGGGACGACTGCCTGGGAAATCTCGGCAATCACCGGAGCGCGACTGGCTGATGAAGCTGAGGCTCAAACCACTCAATTGGCAAATAGCGGCCCTGTCCCGCAATACACTTACAGCAAGTACTTCGACAAGCTCGAGTGTACCGGGATTGAAAAATTCGACGGCGTGGAATGTTACTTGCTCAAGTACACCAAGGCTGATCAGAATCCGGTGTTCGATTATTTCGACAAGGCGACTGGACTGCTGCGGGGCTCCCGTCAAACGGTGGTCTCGCCCCAGGGACAAATGGAAGTCGAGACCACTTATGGCGAATACAAGGAAGTGGAGGGCGTGAAGTTCGCCTTCAGTTCCTCAATGCAAGTCGGCCCCGGTCAGTCCATGGAGCTGAAGACGAAGGAATTGAAATTGAATCCCAAGTTTGAGGCCGAACGGTTTGAATTGCCGGACGAGATCAAGTCATTGAAAAAGTAGCCTCTCAAGCTGAGCCCTCCGGCGGAGGGCCTCCAGCTTGCCGAGAGTATTGAAAAGGTTTCAGGGCTGGCCAAAAGGCCAGCCTTTTTTTCATCCCGTTCGGGACGTCTCTGCACCTTAGGGTCCCGGCACTTGGTGGCAGATGTCGAGTATCATAGGGGCAGCCCGCCGTCGTACTTTTCGGGCAGAAAACTGATTTGTCGAAGTTCCGGGAGTTGGACATGTTTTTCCGCTGTTCGATCTGCTCATTTGGGTTGCTGATCTCCGTTTTTCTCTGGACTGTTTCCGCTACTGCTCAGGAAATCAAGGGTCCGATTGTCGATGCCTACGGAGCGATTGCGAAGCAGCTGATCGAAGCTGGACACAAATCAAATGATTCCATGCGGAAGCTGGAGGAGCTCTGCGACGGGATCGGACACCGGCTGAGCGGCTCGGCATCGCTGGACCGGGCGATCGAATGGGCACAAGCGACGATGAAGGCTGATGGCCAGGAGAATGTCCGAGCCGAAAAAGTGATGGTCACCAAATGGGTCCGGGGGAAGGAATCATGCGAGTTGGTCGAGCCCCGCTCAGAGCCAATCTCGATGTTGGGTCTGGGGGGTAGTATCGGAACCCCGGCGGAAGGGCTCACCGCCGAAGTAATCGTCGTCGGCAGCAAGGAGGAGCTCGATGCCCTGCCAGCCGAAAAGGTGGCGGGGAGAATTGTCGTCTTCAACGCTGCGATGCCGAAGTACACGGCTGAGAATGGCTCCGGATATGGCACGGCGGTTCAGTATCGGGGAAGCGGAGCGAAGTGGGCGGCGGAGAAGGGCGCGGTCGCCGCGCTGGTCCGTTCGGTCACGGCAACCAGCCTGAGCACGCCGCACACGGGAGCCATGCGGTACGGCGATGCGAAGCAACAGATACCGGTTGCGGCGATCACGATTGAAACGGCGATGATGCTGCAGCGACTCCAGGACCGGGGAGTCACATCGAAGGTCAAGCTTTCGATGGAGGCGCGGACCGAGGGCGAAGCCCCGTCGGCCAACGTCCTGGCGGAGATTGTGGGCCGGGAGAAGCCTGAGGAAATTGTGGTCATTGGTGGGCACATTGATTCCTGGGATGTTGGCCAAGGCGCACACGACGATGGCGCGGGCTGTGTGGCTGCCATGGAAGCCCTGAACATGCTGCGCAAACTTGGTTTGCAGCCGCGGCGGACGATCCGCGTGGTGCTCTGGACGAACGAAGAAAACGGCCTGGCAGGGGCAAAGGATTACGCTGCCCGACACCAGCGGGAACTTCACGTGGCGGGAATTGAGGCCGATTCCGGGGGATTTGCCCCTGAGGGCTTTACCGTCGAAATGAATGATGCCAAGAAAGCCGACCTTGCCCTCGAACAACTCCAGCAGATTGCGAGTTTGCTGAAACCGATTGGAGCGACCAAGGCAATGCTTGGCGGTTCGGGCGCTGACGTTGGGCAGCTCAAGCAGTTGGGCACCGCCTGCCTCGGCTTGGAAATCGATGGGCGAACTTATTTCGATTTCCATCACACTTGGGCGGATACTGTCGACAAAGTGAATCCCAAAGAGCTGACTGACTGCGCGATTTCACTCGCCGTGGCTTCCTTTATTCTCGCGGACATGCCGCAGCGAATGGGCGAGCGTTGATTCGATTTGAAGTCGACCCGTTTTTTCTTTTGGTCCTTCCCGATTTTCACCTGCCATGCGACACCCGTCTCTGCCTTTGCACTTTCTGTTTACGGCTCTGCTCTGCTGGATTGGGCTGGGGACACCCGCTCTCTTGGCGCAATCGGGGGCAGCACGCTTCTCTCAAATTGATGAGGTGGTCTCGAAGTGGAGCCCCAAGCAGCATCTGTATCTCAAGGGAAACCTCGGGATTGGCGATGGGCAAATGGGCGAGTTGGAAGCCTGGCTCGACCAAAACGGTCCGCACTGGACGGTGGTGCTGATGCAGAGTGCCGGCGACCAGCAATACACAGACGCTGAGGGCCGGACTTTTTATGGAATGGACGCTGTCGAATACGCACTCGGACATGGCCTGGCAAACCGTACTGGTTTCGGGCGGTTGGAGCATCCGCAAACCAAGGAGACCGATGGAGCGGTCTTTGTGCTGTTTTTGCAGGAGCGCAAGTTCAGCTACTACGGTTCGGATGCCCAGGACCGGCGGGGTCTGGGCGAGTCTCGCTGGGTTGGCGATTTGGACCGAGAAGCGATTCGCGCGATGCGTGGTGGCGGCCGGGTCCTCGACGCGGTCAAGAACACGGTCAGTGAGATCAACGAGCAGTTGGCTGAACGCATCGCCGCGGAACAGGCTGAGGCAGAACGCAAGAAGCAGCAGGCCGAGCAGGAGAAACTGGAGCGTGAGCGAACGCTGGCCAACACGCTGGCCCGGATTGGGGACAGCGAAACCAAGTTGCTGGGCGAAATCGAAAAAGCGGCGGCTTTATTTAAACAGTCGTACCCGGAGGCCGCCAATTCCAGTTTGGCGGCCCCGCCCCTGGAGAAATGGCGCAATCAACTCAAGGAATTTCGGGCCACGATCAGCGAAGCAAACGCACGCGAAGTCAGCCAGAAGGTGGAGCAGCAGCGAAACGAATTGGAGACTTTTCTCGACGGTTACGCGGTCCACCGGAATTTTGTGGAAGCGATTGAGCCGCTGCAGAGTCGCTGGGATCAGGTGACTACGTTCGGGCGCGGGCTCGCTACCGAATCGAGCCGTGAAGCCGAACTTCAACTCGAGCGCGCCAAGGAACTGCATCGCAAAGGGGACATCGCCTTTGTCTCGGCGCTGGATCAAGCCCGGCTTTCCCTGGACCGCGCTGACGAGGAGATTTTCGCCGAAAAGCGGCGGTTGGAAGCGGAAGAGGCTCAGCGCCGGGCGATTCGCAATGCACTGTTTGCCGCGGGCGGCGGACTGCTTCTCGTCCTGGGGCTGCTCGGCTGGTGGTTGAATCGCCGCCGCCGACCGGTTCTGCAGAAGGCCTTGGAGACGTTTGAAAAGACTGACCGGTACGTGCAGGAACACCTCTCGCGATTTCAGCCCACCTTGGATGAGGCGGCGAAAGTCCTGGGCAATCCGCAAGCTCTCGCAAAGCGGGGTTTCACCGGCCAGACCCTCGCCTTGGGCCAACAGTTGCTGGAGCAGCACCATCAGCTGAAGTCGATGGTGGACGAGGCGCGGCGGGTCTTGAAGACGGCCGATGGCACCTTGCATCCATTCAATCCCTTTGCCCAGTTCTCCAACCTGATCAGTGCCGCGCCCTTTGAGCACTGCCTGAACACGCTCAGCGGCCAGTCGCTCAAGCTCCCGGCAGGCATGGAAGAGTTTGATCAGGTCAGGCCGATCGGCTGGATTGGGTTCGCAGAATTCACTGGCATCGCGGAGCGCCTGGCGGAGCAGCTGCAAGCAGGAGTGTCGCGATTTCGCGAGGCGACTGAAGCGACCGTGAACGATGTGCGGGCATTCCAGGGAGAAATTGATGCCTTGACCAAACTTGAGCAGGTCAACTCCAGCGCAGCCCAGGCCGACGGACTGTTTGCGATGCCGGACTTGTTTGGGAAGTTACTGCCCGGTTTACAGGCAGCCCAGGACGAAGCCGAGTCGCTGGCGACGACCGATCCCCTGCGAGCGCGGGAAGAGCTGCTGGTCGATGCCCGCCAGCGGGCGGCGGATGTGCGGGCGATTGTCGATTCGATTGACACGGCGCGGAAGCAGGTCTGGCCTGAACTGCGGACGGCGAAGCAGGAACTCGAGTCGCTTGGACTGCGGACTGGTTGGTTACAGCAGAAGCTGGGTCAGCTCAGCGCAACTGCAAACCAGCTCGTGACTACGGCGGGTGTGCGGGCGATTAGCGAGGAGACTCAGCGGTTCACCAGCGAGCTCAGCGGGCTCGGTCCGCAAGTCTCGCGCGGGCTGCAGCTGGCGAGGCAGCTGGACAAGGAAACGGCGAACAGCCTGGGCAAGTTGGCGGAGACCATATTGGGCAGTCGCCAACGGGTAGCATCCGCTCTTGGCTTGGCTCCAGCGGCTGTGCTGGCAGAGGCGAGCTACAACCCTGACTTGCGGCTCGAAGCCGCTCGCAAGCAAATGACCGCCGCCAAATCGGCGTTGGATTACGGCAAAGTCGGGGCCGCGGAAGAAGCCCTGAACACAATTGCCGTCGAGGCGGAGCGAGCCGAGCAGTTGGTTAAAGATTCGCTTGCGGTGCTGGAGAATTTCAAGAGCCATGTCGGCAAAGTTCGCGAGCGGGCAACTGAGGTGGAGGGACGGCTGCGGGAAAGCGAGCGGCAGATCGCCGCCGCGCGTTCGCGGTATGCAGTCTCAGCGCTAGACTTCCGCTGGCAGGGCGAATCGGAACAGTCACAAGCCAACGAGTCAGCCCGGCCCGCGGAGGCTGCGGCCCGGAGTGTGACTGCCTGCCAAACGAGTTGCCTCGAGCTTCATGCCGATGCCATCCAGGCACTGGGAAAGGCAGAGAATGTTTTTCGCAACGGTCAATTGCTGGAAGCGGCTAACCTGGTGCATCTGGCTGAGGAAGAACTCGGTGTCATCGAGGCCCGGCTGGGCGGAATTGCCCAGCACCTCAACGGACTGACTGCCGCTGGCGAGCAGAATCAGCAATTGGCGGAGAGCCTGACCGCCAGAATGGCTCAGCTTTCCTCGCTGTCTGCCGACCAGCGCGTGGTTGCGGCGACGAAAGCTGAAGTGGGACGACTGCAGCAGTCGACCGCTGGGCTTCTGGGCGGAGCACCGCGTACAACAGGGCAATTGCGGGATCCGCTTCAGGATGCCGAATCGCTCCATGCCATTGAGCTGCAACTGGATGAGTTGCAGGGAAAATTGCGGGCCGATACCGAGGCTTATGCGGAAGCTGGTCGGGCGGTCGCCGGAGCCCGTCGAGAGTTGGAATTGGCGATCCAGCTGGTGGAGCGTTCTCGGAATGATCAGATTCCGGACAGTGCGACAGTGACCCGTTGTCAACGCCAGATTGAGCAACTGGGCAAGCAAGTTGCGGCGACAGCTCAGGAATTAAGTGTTGCGCACAGCGATTGGGCGGCGATTCACGCAGACGCCTCCCGGCAGACGGCTGAACTGGGGGTTGTGATTGGCGAATTGCGGAATGAGTTGGAGCTGGCTCGGCACAGTGTCGAGGATTTCCAGCAAGCTTCGCAGCAGGTTTACAATGCGGCGAGTTGGAGCGGCTCTTACGGGGTGCGCGTCGTGAATCAACCCGGGGTCGAGGAGTTGGAGCGGGCTCGCGCTGCCTTGGCGCAAGGTGATTACCAGCAAACGCAGGAATACAGTCAGGCGGCGATTGCCTTGGCAAGCGAGGCGATTGCCGTCGCGGAGCGGATGGTGGCCAAGAAGCGGCGGGAGATTCAGGCTCGCGAGGCGCAGCGGCGGCGACGGTCCAACGACGACTTCTGGGGTGGCTTTGGCGGAGGCGTCTTCACGGGAAGCGGCGGAGGCTGGTCCTCAGGCGGGGGCAGTTGGTCATCGGGCGGCGGGGGCTGGTCATCCGGATCGAGTTCGGGAAGGGGC
>JAJTFE010000014.1:22021-34792 GCA_021298375.1 Blastopirellula sp.
GGGAGGGGGCAGTTCGGGAGGCGGCAGTTGGGGAGGCGGGAGCGGGGGCAGTGGGTCCGGCTTTGGCCGATCGGGCTGGTAACGGGAGCTTTCATTGAACCACAGGCTGACCTCAGACGTAGAGGTTTTGCCGAAAGAACTTCGCTTTTCCGTTATCTGATATCATCGGGAGCGGGCGGAGCAAAGAGTTTTTGTTCGTGAACAGAATTGAGGTAAGTCATGCAGTTGAAACTCGGTTTTAATCTGGTTTGCACGGTCATCGTCGCGTTGGCGACTACAGTTGGTCAGTGCGGTGCGACTGAGGGCCCCGGGGCAGCCGCAAATACAGAGGCGGTCCATCGAGCGGGAGAGTTAACTCCGATTGGAGTCAATGGCGGCAAAGCAAAACTGACCCCGGCCAATTCCAAAGTGATGTTCGTCGGGATTCACACTGGGGACAAACCCGATCCGCGGACCTGCGGATTTGGGGAATTTTCCGGCGAGGCCAGTTTCAGCGCCGACGGCAAGACGCTGACCGGCGTGAACATCGAAATGAAGGTTGACTCGCTGTACACGTTCAACAGCAATTTGACTCAGCATCTCAAGAGCGGCGACTTCTTTGATGCCCGCGAATATCCGACTGCCAAGTTCGTGAGCAGCAAAGTCGAAATTGGCGCTGATGGCAAAGGGACTCTGACGGGCAAGCTGAGCTTGATGAAGGGCACGGAAGAAGTGAAGATTCCCGTCACCTTGTCGATGAGTTCGGCCGGGTTCACCCTGGTCGGTGAAGTGACGATTGATCGGGCCAAGTTTGGTATGGACAAGATGACGGAGAAGGTGAGCAAGGATGTCGCCGTTTCCTTTGTGTTGGGGGAGAAGACCGACCCCAAAAGCGTGTTGTCCAAGTAGGCTCACTGGCGGTTGAGTCGGGAACTGGCTTCCCGCCTACGCCGCTTCGTTTTTGCAAGGTCAAGTAAAGGCCTCGATGGGGTGTGGTGGCGCAGGCGTCATCCGCCCCTTTTCTTTTTGAACGGTCGTGAAAATCGGGAGTTGGTGATGGTTCAGGAATATCTCGGATACTGTCTGGCAATACCGGCCCTGCTTGCCCTGGTCGGGATGCTGATCGCAGGGCGACTCCCGGTTCGATGGCAACCAGTGGGGGCGGCAACTGCCATCCTTTGTGCCTGTTTGCTCGGCGGCTTTTTCCTGCTCGGAAAAAACCTTCACCAACCCGAGCGACACTGGCATTGGCTTCCGGCGATCGCGGTTTGGTGCTGGCTGGCTGGAGTTGCGGGCTTTCGGGCGGGCAGTCACTGGCTAGAGCGGCTTTTCTGGGCGTTGACCTGTGGAGCGCTGGCTGGTTATCTCTTGGTACCGACTTGGAGCGATTTGGCTGAGCAGCGGGTTTATTTGATGGTTGGTCTGGGGCTGGCGACAGTGGCTTTGATCATGGCCGTTGATTGGCTGGGGCGAGCATCGCGCCCGCACTTCATCCTGTCATGTTTTGGTGTTGCCGCGCTCGTGGGCGCGGCTTGGATTGGGGCGGGGTTCAGTTTGACCAATGCCCGCTGGTTATTGATTACGGCCGCGGCCCTGTTCGGCGTGGTGCTGTCGGCCATGTTGCCAGTCGCCCGAGCGAAGTTGGAGCCCGGGCGAATATTGCCGCTGCTCTCGAGTTGGTTGCTGGGGGGCCTGTTTATCGGCGCGATTGAGCCGAATCCCCCGCGCTATGAAATCCTGCTGTTGGCCACACTGCCTGTAGCCCTGTTGGCGGCGGCGTTGGGTCTGGGTGCTGCCTTCCGCCGCCCCGATAACGATGTTCCACTGGCAAAGATGTAGCCGAGTTCGGGCTCGAGGAAACCGGTCGGGTGATTGTCCCTTTTGAGCTACCTGGCTGACGGTTAACCCGCTACAACCAGAGGCGGAATTGAACACGGCCCCCGGACTGGAACCCATTGCTTGAGTCCTTCAGACTTTTCAGACCTGCTTCCGCAACAGAAATTTCTTGTGCAGACGGCTACGCTTCTGCATCAACTGGGGGCGCCCTCGCATCGACTGGAGCGGGTCATTGGCCGTTTGGCCCGAGTGATTGAGGAGCCGGTGGATGTTTTGTACACCCCAACCTCGCTGCTTTTGTCTTTCGAGAGCGGAAGTCAGCGGACGGTGCTGAAGCGGATTGAACCGGGTGATACCGATCTTGGCAAATTGTACGAAGTCGACGAGGCGCTCGAGTATCTTGAGGATGGCAAGGCGAGCTTGGCAGAAACTTCGGCGCGGTTGACCGCAATCTCCCAGCAGGGTGCGCGCTACCCGCTATGGCTGATTCTGCTTTCCGCTGCGGACGTTTCCGGCTGCGTCACCGTATTTCTGGGAGCAGGAATTCGCGAGGTGCTGTTTGCCACCCTGATGGTAGGCGTGATTCAGGCGTGGGGAATCTGGCTTCGGCGCATTACACCCCAGGAAAATCTCCTCGAAGTAACGGCCGGATTCTTTTGTGCTGCCATCGCACTGGCTCTGTCCGCGGTCATTCCAGCCTTCGATGACAGAATTGCGACGCTCGGTTCGCTGATCATTCTCGTTCCGGGATTGAATTTCACAGTGGCGATGACCGAGTTGGCCAATCGGCATTTTTCATCCGGAGTGGCTCGGCTTGCCTGGGCGGCGGTTGTTTTCCTGGCACTGGCTTGCGGCGTGGCGATGGCGTGGCGGTTGGGAGCAGAGCTTCGGCCAGCAGAGGTGAACTCGATTCGACTGCCGGGTTGGGCTTATTTTGTCGCGCTTTTCATCAGCCCATTCCTGCTGGCCATTTTGTTTCAGGCCAGGCGCAGCGAGTGGTCGATCATCGTGGTGGTAGCTTGGGCCGGATTCATCAGCAGCGCGACTGCCGCCGGCTGGAAAGGAAGTGAATTCGGCGCCTTGGTTGGGGCTCTGGTGATTGGCCTCGCCGGGAATCTTTACGCGCGTTGGCTCGATCGCCCCGCGCTGGTTGCCACGATGCCCGGCATCCTGCTCCTGGTCCCCGGCAGCTTGGGCTATCGCAGCCTGACGGCATTCATCGAGCAGGAGGGCTTGGCTGGATTGGAGTTTGCGTTTGGCACCGTGTTGATAGCGATCTCGATTGTTGGCGGCCTGCTTGTATCAAATCTGCTTGCGCCACCGCGGCGTTCCCTCTGACCGTTCGCTTCCCCGGCACTTTTTGAGCCGGGGATAGAGAAGCGAGCAGCGGGCCGTTGGCGCCGCTTACAATCCGGCAACCATCTGAAAATGCGCGGCGAGTTCACCGATTTTCGAATCAGCGAGCGGCGCGAAGTCAACGATCACCGAGTCTCGAGCTGCTGGATCTTGAATGTCCTGGAGAACCTCATCGCGCTCGTTTTGCGGGTGCCCCTTGATGAAGCACTGGGTAGTCAACAGCTGCTTGCCGTCCTTGGTGACTTTGACATGGATATGGGGAGTCCTTCCGGGGTATGAAACCGGTTTGATCGTTCGAAAGTAATACTCACCCGAGGGAGTTGTTGTAAACCGGCCATAACCTTGGAAATTCGAATCCCGCTGGGCGTAGTTGTCGCTGTCCTTGTGAAGGTAAACACCTTTGCTGTCGACTTGCCAGATTTCGACAAGCGCATTTCGAATGGGGCGGCCATTGATGTCTAGCACCTTGCCCGTGAGGTGGGTGATTTCGCCAACGGCGGGTGTGATCTTCTCATTGATGATCAGCAGATCGTTATCGGTATCGAGTGGCAACGGGTTGGGGTAAAACGGCCCCTCAGCTTGTATTGGCGTCTTCACCAGCTGTTCCTGAAACTCGCGCAGACTCAATCGCGGCGGCGGGACCATAGACAGGGGGAGACCAAACAAGGCAGCAGCGCCGAAGGAAAGTCCTCCGTTCTGCAAGGCTTCACGACGGCTGGGTTGGGGTCGCATCTCAGAGCTCCGAAAAAACTGGTGGGGGGGCAAGCATGCGCGTGGCCCCGCGACTAAATTATACCATCGCTGGGCTGGTCGCTCCCACCGCAATTTTGAAATCCCATTTCTGCCACCGCCAGAGAACTCTTCTCCAGATCGGCCAATGTCACAGCGAACCTACCACCCAGCATACTTTCTGGTCCGCTTTCGCTGCCCCGCACTACCACCTGCCTGGCCCGTTTCGTTCGCGATCATCACCGCTTGGGCAACGACCGGTGAGCGTTGGAGTGCGGCCAAAAATCAAGCAGCGGATCAGCGACTTCAGACCCGCCTGCAGGGGTTCGGATTTTGGCATTGGCGAATCACCGGTTACTCGCCAGAAGATGGACATGCCGAGGAAGGCTGGGCGGTGAAGATGCCGCTGGACTTGGCTCGGGAATTGGGCCGGGAGTTTCACCAGGACGCCATCTATTGGGTTTCGGATGGCGAGTGCTGGGTCACCAAGTGCCTGCCGGAAGGCGAACTGGAAAGCGAACTGGCGCCGGTCGGTTCATTTCAGCAGCGGCTGGACGCGGGGTTCAGGAAGGACTGATCTTTGTATCGGCACGGAAAAGAGCGCGTTGCCCGCGGGCTGGGCGCGGAAGTCCGGCAGTCTTGGGCACAGCGGCCAGGCAAGGCGGGACCTCGGCTACTCGACCAGTTGACTATGACTAGCTGACGCCAGTTCCCTGCCCGACTCTCCGTTCAAAGATCTCCGTGACGGACTCGCGAATCACTTCGCATAACCGGTCGAGGTCGAGATCGTCTTCGTCATAGCCAAAAGGGAGTTCGACATTCTCGGCAACCGTTTCCATTCCGATCATGAAATAGGCGATGACAGCAGTTAGTGGAATCGCCCACCAGCCGTAATCGTGCACCATTCCCCAGGGAAACGTGCCGAGGTAAAGCACCACGCACTGGCGAGCAAATGTGCGGTAGGAACCAATCAGCCGGGTGTTCTGTATTCGCTCGCAGCCGCCACAGATATCGAGCAAGCGACTGGCCTCGCGATCGAGGACGATCAGATCATTGCCGTCGATTACATTTTCCCGTTTCAAGATCCGAAACTGTTCGTAAAGCTGTGCGGCCAGGTAGCTGGGGAGATGCGTTGGTTGGTCGCGGGTCGCAGCAAACCCGGGAACGCGCTGCAGGCTGGCTTGTCCGCGGAGCTGGTCGCGGAGCGCAAAGGGGAAACCAATCAAGACGCGACGACAAAGGCCTCTCGCCGGCTCGCTGATCTTGACATAATCACTGAGTTGCACACTGAGATTTCTGCAGGTATTGACCAGCCCACCCCAGAGCGTGCGGGCCTCCCACCAGCGGGCGTAGGACACATTCGAGCGAAACGTCAGAAGCCAGCCTAGAATAATCCCGAGGGCGGCGTGGATATTGGATGGAAGTGTCAGGAGGGTATCGGCTGTATTCCTCAACTCCAGCCACAGGGGTAGGCAGGCATAAACGGCGACAGCCAGAGCCTGAAGACCGACGAGCTTAAGCGTCTGGCTGGTGAATATCGGTGAAAACGTTGAGCGAATGGGCATCTTTGATTTACCGGTGAACGAAGACCTGAAGGCGATGCAAGAATATCACCTCGGTAGATGGGTAGCCACTGCCTCTCCAAGGGATAAGACGAAGCGGGCTGAGCAATTATCTGGTGGCTGGTTACAATTAGGCCGGTCATTTTTCTTCGATGCGAGCAAGCCATGAAGCGATTTCTTAACGACACCTGGACTCATTTGGCGCGTTATTTTTTTGCGGGCGTCTTTGCCATTCTTCCGCTGGTGGTGACGGTGGCGATCGTTGGCTGGGTCTCCAGCTATGTCTCGATGGCGATCGGGCCCTCGACGTGGCTGGGCGGGCTACTGAAGCAAATTGGCGTGTCGGTGCTCCCCAACTCAACGCCCAGCTACATCGTCGGCTGGATCGTCGTGTTGCTGGTCGTGTTAAGCCTGGGGATGGTGGTCGAGCTGGGCGCCAAGTCCTTTTTCAGCGGCCTGTTGGAGCGGCTGTTCGGGAAAGTGCCGTTGGTGGGGAGCATTTACCGCACCAGCAAGCAGGTGGTCGAAATGCTCGACACCAATAACAAGGAAGCAATCAAAGGGATGTCGGCCGTTTACTGTTTCTTTGGCAGTCGCGAGGGCCCTACGGTTTTGGCCTTTCTCGTCTCACCGAAAAAATTCCTGGTCAATGGCCGCGATTATCAGATTGTCATGATTCCGACGGCCCCAGTACCCTTTGGTGGAGCGATGCTGCTGGTGCCCGCCGACCAGGTAGTCGCAGCCAATATCACGGTCGATGCGATGATGAGCATCTACCTTTCGATGGGTGTCACGGCCAGTGACTTCATGCAGGAAAGCGGAAGTTCCAAAATCGGCGAGTCAACTGCGGGCTGATTCGAGCAGGCCACAGATGGCCTAAGTGGCCTTAGTAATTACAAGAAGTTCCTTTGCAAAGAATTCCTTTGCGAGCAGTTCCTCCATCTCAGGGGGATCATGACTGGGCGAAGACATGGCCTCTTAACGATCGCCCGTAATGATGTTGGGTTCAGTCACAATCGAGGCTGGGTCCGTGGCATTGAAAGTAAAGGGCTGAACCTCCGGGGCCAAGTGGAGCCGATTATTCTGAACCGTCAGTTCCCGGGCCTTATGAAATCGAATGGGAGCTCGGGCTGTATTCGAAATTTCGTTGCCCGTGACGAGGATCAGGGAACTTCCCTCGTCCATGAAGATTCCGTTGCTCTCGGCTCTACCGGCATTGAGGGGCACGTCGTGAATCTGGTTGTCCCGGAGCACGGTCCCGGGCTGGCGTCCGAGCGTATAGATCGCTCCGCCATCGGATAGAAGCTGCATGACATGATGGATTCGGTTGCCCGCGACCAGATTATCCCGGCAGCCGGTTGGTTCCGGGTTCCACTGCCAGCCGACTGAGACCCCAGTGTAGGGCAATTGGCTGATCTCGTTATTTTCGATTTTGGTACCGGCCGCGAGACCGATCCAGACGCCGACCGAACCGTGGAGAATTTGGCCACACTGCGAGATGCTCGATTGCCGTAGCTCGTTATCCCGGCAGATCAATTGATCGCCTGCGGAATTGCGCGGCGGGTCAGGGTCTCCCAGCATCGCGGCTCCACCACCGAGTTCACGAAAGACGCAGGCCTCGATCCGGTTTCGATGAGACTGCTGGTGAATATAAATTCCTCCTCCCCCAAGCTGCTCAAACCGACATCCCTGCAGCAGACAGTCTTCGGTGAAAGCAAGCTCCACAGCGGGTGCGAGTCGATTCAGCCAATCTCCGGCCGTGGACCCCTCGCCGCGCGGCTGAAAGAAGCCGGCCTGCACTTCCGCTCCCCCGGTAGCCGGAAGAGTACAGGCTGTCTCAGACAAGGTCAGGCCGCAAAACGCGAGCCCGCGCACCGGCTCGGCTGCCGTTCCGCGGACCTGAAGCAGGGTCGCAACCTGAGGCAAGACGACGTGGGGAGGTTTGAGAGCTCCCGGATCGGCTCGGATTGCCAACTGCTGGGTCGCAAGATCGTGATACCACTCGCCCGGCTGGTCGGCGAATGCTCGATCATTTTCCAGTCGATAGCGTGCATGCGGTTCAAAGCCATCGATAGCAAAAAAATCGAGGTCACCACCGATCGCGTGCCGGAACGCAAGTTGCTGCTCAGCCAGATCGATCTGCTTCAGCGCGACCCGGGTGATTGACCAATCGTGGAGGAAGACCAGTTCTGTGCCGAGGGGTCGGTTGGGTTGCACAAACCCCTCTAAGGCATAGTAAAAAGCGGTGCGGCGATCAGGTCCGGCGCGGACCACGCGGTACCAGTCCTCATCTGGCTCGGTCGCACGGGGTGCGAGGCGGCCCTCGATGCTTAGCCGACGCAGGGGCCCCTGAGAGGGAGTTGCCGCCGGCAGCTTGGCAATCCAGAACTCACCTTCCTTCTGCCAACCGGTTAATTCCTGTCCGCCGCAGATTTTCACCTCGCCAGTCGATTCCGCCCGATAGGTGACAGGAGTTTGTCGAGAAGCATCTCGCTGGTCGAATTGCCAAGTCTGGGACAGCCTCCAGACCCCCTCTGAGATGACTACTTCCACTCGCCCTGGATAGCCCGCTGCGACCTGTTCCCGAACCCGCTGCTGGGCAGCCTGCAAGGAGGCGAGCGGGCGAACCTGGGAACCGTCGTTTCGGTCGTCTCCCTGCGGGGCTACGTGGATGCGCAAATCTTCGGCAGGCAGATTGGCCATCAGGAGGAATGCCGTCGCAATCCCAAGGAAACAGTCTCGCAAATTCATCGTTGTCTCTTGGATGTACTCTGGGAAACTCAGGCTAACGTCAGGTGCAGCGATTCAGCTTGGAAAAGACCTCGGTTTGCTCCGGATGGCGATTGGAACGGGTCCAGCATTTTGTCGCGGGAAGCAATCGTTCCTAGAATAACAGTTGGACGAGACCACCGCAGCTTGGAGAGCCTGATGAACCTGTTTACTGAATTGCCCGACGCGACTCTCAGCGAGCAAGTTCAGACGTTGCTCGCACGTGGAGGGACTCGGATCGAGCGGATAGTCTCACGGGGTCAAGCCTCTCCGGCCGGGTTCTGGTACGAACAAGCGGAGCATGAATGGGTGGTGGTGCTGCGCGGTCAGGCGCGGTTGAATGTCGCTGGGCAACTCCACGAATTACGTCCGGGCGATGCGCTCGACTTGCCGGCCGGTTGCCGACACCGGGTGGAATGGACCACTTCCGAGGAGCCAACGATCTGGTTGGCTGTATTTTATGGGTGAGCCTAAAGGTGCGCGACTGTATGTGAATCTGGGTTCATCCCAGACAAAGCGACGGCTCAAGGGGTTTGGGCATGGGGTGCGGCAAATTCAGAGCGCTGGACGAAATCGGGCCGTGATTGTGCATACGGCAACCGGTCGGCATTTGCTGGAATTGGAGGCGAAATTTGCCGACGTGGGGTGTGCAGCCGACGAGGCTGCGCTCGATCAACCACCCTCAAACCTTCGAAATCTCGGCCCCGCCAGCGCCGCTTGGTTGGTCGACGCCGGGATGCGTTCAATCTCTGACATTCGCCGCGCGGGACCGGTTGGAGCCTTTCAGCTTGTTCGGCGTAAGCATCCGGAGGTCAGCCTGAACTTGTTCTGGGCGATCATTGCCGGCTTGGAGGATCGGGATTGGCGAGACTTGACCGAAAGCGAGAAGGAACGTTGGCTGGTCGAACTGAGCTGCGGTTAAGCCGGAGCACTCGGTGAGAGCGGTTCACGCGGCCGAGCAGATCAAGCTGACAGCCCTACCTTTTCCGCGGCAATTGAAACTCGAGAGGGATTGCCCGATCTTCGGTCAGAGGCGGCTGGGCATCGGCTTGGAGCAATGCATGCTGGAGTGCCTTGGCCATGGCCTCTAGTTGCCTACCCTCTCGTTCGACCAAATTGGTCGACTCGGCCGGGTCTACCGCGAGGTCATACAACTCAAAACGTTCCGACTCTGGACGAAGCCAGTGGTAGACCAGCTTCCAGTCACCACGGCGGAAGGCCGAAAAATAGCTGCTGCGATGCTCATGGGGAAAGTGCATCAAAAAGTCCGCATCGCGTTGTGGTGCCGTTCCCGCCAACTCAGGCCAAAGGCTCCGCCCATCGGTCGGCTGGGGCAGGCCAGCAGAAGAGCCGGTGGCGAGCTGCAGTAAAGTCGGTGTGAGGTCGTAAATTGCGGTCACCTGTTCAAGAATCTTCCCCTGAGCAATCGGCCACTGTTTTTGCAGCGGGTGATCGGGCTGGGGCTTGGCCCAGGCGATCAGGCAGGGCACCCGTATTCCCCCCTCGTAGTGTGTTCCTTTCTTACCGCGGAGTGGGGCAGCGCAGCTGATGGCATTCTGATCGCCACGCGGCGAATCGCTGCCGTTATCACCGACGAACACGATGAGCGTCTGTTCGGCGACCCCGGATTCCTCGAGCTGGGCCAGAACCTGGCCCAGGGAGTGATCGACACCCTCCACCAAAGCGCCGAATGCAGCGAGTTGTTTGGAAACTCCGGGGTAGTGATCGATAAACCGGGAGTCGGGCTGAAACGGAGCGTGCACGGCGTAGTGGGCAAAGTAGCCGAAGAAGGGCGACTGGTTGGCGACGGCCTCGCGGAGAGACCGGTTAAACTCGCGGGTGAGGGCTTCGGTGAGAAACAGGTCCTGTCCGTGATAAGCTTGCAGGGAAGGGACGCCCCAGCGCTCGCGCGGCCCCGGAATGTTTCCGAAGTTCTCTTTGCCGTAGTAACTGCCGGGTTGGCCTGCCGCTGAGCCACCGATGTTGAGATCAAAGCCCAGCTGAGTCGGGTCGGAGCCGAGGGAATCGAAAGGACCGAAATGACCTTTGCCGCAGTGGATGGTGCGGTAGCCGGCCTGTTGGAGCAGTCGGGGAAGTGTCACCGAATCGGGTTTGAGCCCCGCCCAGTTCCAGTCCACCGGATCGAAGCGGCCGGCGTTGCGCTGCGCTGGGTCAATCCACTGGGTGGTGCGATGACGGGCGGAGGTCTGGCCGGTGAGCAGCGAGACGCGAGTCGGGGAGCAGACGCTCATGGCGTAGAACTGGCTGAAGCGGGTCCCCTGCCCTGCCAGGCGTTCCAAGTGGGGCGTGCGATAGAACTCGTTCAAGGGGTGTTTCACCGGTTGTCCCTGGGGATCGACCAGGAATGGAACCGACGTATCCATGACGCCGAGGTCATCAATCAGGAAAACGATGATATGGGGACGAGCCTGGCTTGGACCGGAATCGATTCGGTTTGGCTGTTCGTCCGCGGCTGCGAATAAATCTGCACTGAAGGACAGAACCAGAAGGACTAACCACTGAAGAGGATGGGCTGGATTGAGCCTTTCAGGCTGGGTCCGAGTCAAGAACCGGGTCGACCGCTTCTCTCGCACCAGGTCGACTTTGAAAATCACTGGCGAGCACTCCGTACAAAAAAAGACAGGTCCCCGAAATGGAGACCTGTCTTTCTAAAGATTGTTGACGGTGCGAGCAACTATGGCTCTAGACCGAGCGGCGGCGACGGAGCACTGCGGCACCAGCAAACAAGCCGGTGAACAGGAGAGCGCTCGACGGTTCGGGAACCGCAGTCAGATTGACCTTGCCGGCATTCGAGACATCGATGAACCAGCCGTTTTGCCCAGTGGGAAGCGAGCCCAGGACCAAGCCGTTGTTGGTCAGCACACCGGTGTAGGTGAACAAGGTCCAAGTCTTTTGGGTGTTGGCAAAAACGTTGGAAGGAATCCCGGTGACGTTGAGGGTCCCATCCAGAGTCAGATTGCCATTGATGGCAACCAGGTCGTTGATTCCACCGCCGACCGTTTGGTCGTTTTCGTTCAATTCATAATTCAGGATCGTACTCGACCCGAGGAGCAAGTTGCCAGTGACCGACAACGTGCCTGTGGTGATTCCCGGGGTCAATGTGCCACCCGCACTCATGTCGACATTGCCGACGATAGTACCCGAGCCACCCAGCAGGGCGCTGGCGGCGACCGTGAGGCCACCGCTGGTCGTCAAGGTGTTGTTGACAATCAAGGAACCAGCGTCAACGGTGGTCGCACCGTTCACGGACAATGCCGCATTCAACTGCAGACTGCCGGGGCCGGCTTGCTTGAAATTGCCAGCGACGACGATGCTGCGATTGCCGGTTACGGCCGAGAGCGAGGTGATGTCGCTGCGATTAACGGCGAGGGTAGCTCCAGCAGCCACATTGATATTGCCACCAGCCGCAAACGAACCAGTCGTTCCGCCGTTACCGAGTTGCAAACTTCCGCCGTTGATGTTCACTGCGCCGGTGAACCCGTGATTGGCAGTCAAGGTGAGCACATTGGAGTTATTCTTGTTGAGCTGGCCGGTCCCGTTGACCGTGTTGCCAACGGTCACGTTATCGGAACGGTTGAAGGTCAACTCTCCGTTGTTGGTCACGTTGCCGGAGCCGAGCGTACCGGAGGTCGACCCGTTGCCGACCTGAATCGTTCCTGCCGAAATGTTGGTCGTGCCGTAGCTGTTGTTGCCAGTGAGAATCGTCGTGCCGCTTCCCAGATTGGAAACTGTTCCGGTCCCGGCGATCACGTTGGCAATCGTGAAGGTGTTTGTGCGATTGACAGCAAGGACGCCGCTGTTGTTGACCGTCGCGGCGGTGGTGCCGAAGTCGCCCGTTGTTCCGCCATTGCCAACCTGCAAAGTGCCGCCGGAAATGGTGACCGCCCCGCTAAACGTATTGTTTCGCGAAAGCACCATCGTCCCAGCGCCGGTTTTGGTGATGCCATAGCCGGAAGCTGTCTGACCAACTGCCACATCGATATTGAGTTGCCGACTGCCCGTTACATAGAACTGACCATTGGCAGCACCAAGTTCGAGAGTCATGCCTGCCGTGCCACCGTTGTTGTTGGCCTGAATCGTCGCATCTCGGGTGGCACCGTCAGCGACCACGATCATCCGGCCTGCCGAACCACCGGCAACCTCGCCAGTGGCCGTGTTAATGGTCGTTCCATTGAGTTGCAAAACACCCGGGGTGGAAACGGAGCTATTTCCGATCGAGTAGGTGATTGAGGTGCTCTTGAATCCGATTCCACCGAGTGTCAACCTTCCGCCGGTGGTCGTGTGATTGATCCCGATCGTTGGGGTTTGGTTCGTTCCCGGAACATTGCCGAAAAACGCCAAATCAGTGGTGTTACCCATGTTGATGTTGGACGTCGCGGTTTGTCCCGGAAATTTCCCAGGCGGAGCAAGGGTCGGATTCCAGTTCCCCTTCACCGCCGGGTCAATGTAATAACCAGTCCATTCATTATCCAATGCGTCCGTGCGTTCGTTGACCCAATTTTGCTGCGTTTGAGCAATC
>JAJTFE010000287.1 GCA_021298375.1 Blastopirellula sp.
ACCCCAGTCGCTTTCGGGCGACAGCGCCCCCGCTTCCATGACACCCGCCGAGGAACTCCCGACTCCGCTCCCCTCGGCAACCGTAACGCTCGAAGATGTTCTCAACTCGGTTCAAAACCACTTTCCGCTGCTGATTGCCGCGGCTGCCGAGCAGCAGATTGCCGACGGCAAGGCCCTGGCCGCCCAAGGGGCCTTTGACCTGCAAGCCAAGGCATCGACGCTCAACCAACCGTTGGGCTTCTATCAGAACTATCGCGCAGGCGCGATGCTCAATCAGCCGCTGTACGACTCCGGCGGGTATGTTTACGGTGGCTACAAACTCGGTCGCGGTGACTTTCCCACCTGGTACAAAGAGCGTCAAACCGACGGCGACGGTGAGTATGCGGTCGGTTTTGGCGTTCCGCTGCTCAAGGACCGGCAGATCGACAAACGTCGAGCAGAACTGTTCCAGGCACAAATTGGCTCACAAGCGGTCGAGCCGATGGTCCGGTCCCAACTGATTCTTTTCTCCAGAGACGCCGCCTACGCTTACTGGTATTGGGTAGCCCTTGGCCAGACACTGCAAGTGGCTCGCAACCAGTTGCAGTTGGCCCAGGCTCGCGTCGAGCAAATCTCGCTCCGCGTCCGGGAAGGCGACCTGCCCGAGATCGCCAGCATCGACAACGACCGGTTCATCGCGGCACGGCAAACAAAGCTGATCGAGGCCAACCGCAAATTTCAAGCGGCCTCGATCAAGCTCTCACTTTTCCTGCGCACTCCCGACGGCCAGCCACTTCTCCCGGATGCGGCTCAGTTGCCCCAGGATTTTCCGGCCGTGGCTGACTTCCCGGAGGCCAATTTCGAAGCTGACTTGGCAGAAGCGATTGCCTCCCGTCCCGACATCCGTGAACTCAATCTCGAATTGGAGAAGGTGAACGTCGAGTTGGCGGCTGCTCAAAACCAAATGCTTCCCAAACTCGATGCCGTGGTCGAGGCCTCCAAGGATACAGGAACCCCTGCCAGTTCCCTGGAAGACAAGACTCCGTTCGAAATGGAGGCGGGCCTGCTTGCCGAAGTTCCCCTGCAACGGCGGGAAGCCCGGGGCAAATTCCGCGCGGCTCAAGGCAAACAGGCTCAACTCCTCGCCAAACGCGATTTTGTGTTCAACAAAATCACCACGGCGATGCAGGATGCTTATTCGGCAATCCTCAATGCCCGCAGTCGCTACGAACAGGCGATGCTCAACAAACAACTCGCCATCCGCTCGCTGGAGATCGGCCGCCAGCAATTTCAGGAGGGCGACATCGATTTGATTGTGCTCAACATCTATGAGCAAGCCGAGGCCGAGGCCGAGTTACAGGTAATCGATGCCGAGGCCGAGTACTTCTCCGCACTCGCCGACTACCGCGCTGCTCTCGGCCAGGCCCGCTGAAGCTCGCATTCAGTTGCCTCTTGGAGAGCCAAACGCCGACCGGCCGCCGAGCCGTGACCTCAAACCGGCCGCAGGGAGGGTACCAGGTCAGCTGGACTGGTCGGGGACCAAGTCCGTTTGCAGCTGTGGTGCTGCGGCCCGCACCGGCGACTCGGGCAAGCCCAACTCGCGGCGCACCAGATTCGTCCCTTGAGCGATCGATGTCGTCTTGAAAAAGGCGATTTCGCGGTTGCAACCCTGTCGTCCAAAACCGCAGTCCGTTGAGATGATCAGCCGCTCGGGCGGAATGTACTTCAAAGCCTGGCGAATCGTTCCGGCAACTTCTTCCGGCGTTTCTACCTGCAGGCGGCGATGACTGACGACACCGATGCATACCTTCTTCCCGGCCCGCTGCATGTAAGGAGCAAGCAGCTCGATCTCGCGAAAATCCCGGTCTTTGGTTTCAATGGTCCAGACATCGCCCCGCGCTTGCTGCATGTACATCTCCAGCGAAGCCGCGTAACTGTCGTTCTCGATCACCCGCTGCATGTTGGGATTGCCCCAACAGGTATGAATCCAAATCTCGATGTCCTCCAACCCCTGAACCTCGCGGTTATAACAGTCGAGATAGAATCGGACGTCCTCGTGGTCCTTGCCGAAGGTATTGGCCATGAAATGGAGACAGGGCTCCTCGATCTGGATACAACGGCAACCAGCATCTCGGAGTGCGATCAGCTCCCGGTTCATGCACTCGGCCATGTCCCACAAAACCTGGCGTTTGTCCTTGTAATGAGAGGTATGCAAATCGAGAAACAAGCCCATGACCTGCGTGCAGCAGGTGCCGAACTTGATCGGCTTGTCTGTTTTGGCTTGGGCCATGCGCCAGATTTTCGGATAGTCGAGGGGCCGATAGGTAATTGGCCCCACCACGCGAGGCCATCGCCAACCGGTGTAGATCTCGTTGAGCATGGTCCCGGCGGGGTATTTCAGCCAGGGCGATCGGGTCGCCCACGACTGGAGATGGTCTCCTTCAAATCCACCCCAGCGCTGCAAGGGGTAGTGATGCCAACTCCTGCCCGCATAGTCTTCATCGCAGTGCAGGTCTCCGTGGGTGAGGATATCAATCCCGGCCCGATCCTGGTCCGAAACAACGACCGCAAGGGCATCCTGAAACTTCTCGCGAAAGCGCACATCCATCATGCAGGTGTCGAGCGACCGCCCCCACATGCTTTCATCCATCCAGCGGGGGCGAGGCCAAGAACCGGTGATGGTTGATGGCAAAATCTGATCAGCTGTAATCGTAAACACACCCTCTCTCCTTGCTCATTCCTGGTCCTGCAACCGGGCGGCAACCAGCAGGCAACCAGCAGACTGTCGGGCTTGGGCTGCAGCACCAAAAATCAGGCGCCCGAGTTCGCAACGTTGGCCCTGCGGGACGAGAGGATTGGACTTGCCACCCCCAACTCCGCGGGCCGCCGCGACCGCGATTTGAATTGCAGGCAGAATACACCACCACCAGCGGACTGGGAATCAGAGCAGCGAATCCCGCAGCAGCCCCGCGGGGAAAGAGTACCGACAGACGATCGCTGCTCGGCGATCAGGCTCGGAGAACCCAGAGGCGGGGACCTTCGGCGGGGCCGGGGTGTTTCAACTCGAAGGGCGGAGCCCGGCGGTCGTCCCCTTGTAGCCGCTGCCGGGCGGGTTCTTGTTGAGCGCTCCTTTGACCAGCGAACTCGGGTCCCGAGCCAGCGAATCGGCAAACATTCGGATATCTCCGATCAGCGGCTCCAGTTGGACGGTCATTCGCTTGATGTTCTTCGCCGCGGCATTCACGTTGTTGTACAGTTCCGGATCGTTGACGAGTTTCCCCAGCGTCCCCTCGCCCCGATTTACCTTGGCCAGGACCTCGGAAAAACGCTTGGCCTCCGCCATCAGCTGGTCAATGTTCTGCAGGCTCGACTGGACCTGCTTGACGATATCAGCCCCATGCTCCCGGACCGCATCGCTGAGCGGTTCCAGGTTTTCCAAATTCTTTTTCGCGCTGGAAGAGACCTCCCGGAAGGTGTTGATGGTTTCGCGGGTATCGGCAATCGTGGTCCGCAACTCGTCAAATACCTCGGGGACTTTGCGAATCGCGTCTCGCAACTGATCCTTGAACTCCTGGGTGCCCACCACTTCATTGATCCCTTCGAACAGTTTGTTGAAGTTATCGAGCGCCAACTGGGCTTTCTTGCTGGTCTGTTGCACGTTCTCAATCAGCTTCTTGAAGTCGCTGTCATTGCTGCCAATTGCGTCCTGCACCTGCTCGGTCAAGCTGCGGATTCCCGCTCCGGCCTCGGCGACCTGATCGCTCGCTTTCTGCATCGCCGTCATGGTATCGGAGGCCTTGGACTCCAGCTTCATCACGACATCGACAATCTCGAGGGGATTGCGGCGGATGTTGACAGTGGTCAAAGCTCCGCCATTGGACAGCGGGACGCCACGTTCCTCTGCCTTGAGCGGAATGATTTCCACCACCGAGTCACCGAGGAAGGAATCGGTGCCGATGGAGCAGACGTCATTGGTATAGACGGCTTCATCGGCATTGATCCGGAGCATCAGGACGACGTGGTCGTCTTCCGACTTCACGCTGCCAACCCGTCCGATCAGGATTCCGTTCTTGCGGATCGGCGTGTCCTTGGTCACACCCGGAGCCGTTTGGGGCTTGATGTAAACCGTATACTGCCGGCGGAACCCCTCGCTGTTGAGGAAGACCAGAAAAACGAGCACCGCGACGGCCGCAACGACAAACAGGCCAATCTGGATTTTCAGCGAACGATCTTCCATGCTTCAACCTTGTCTCACCGGCAGGCTCGCCGGCACTTGCCTAAAATCCAATCGTCTCGGTACTCTGGCTCGAAGCCAGCATTTCCATCAACCGCTGCCCGGCCTCGCCGTTGACGAATTGACGTACGCGCCGATCGCGACATTGGTCCAACTCCCCAGGCGGTCCATCAAACACCGTTTGCGGTTCGTCCGGGTCGAGCCGAGTGAGCGGGTAAAGCATCACGACTCGATCAGGCACCCGCCGGGCTGTATCCATGTTATGCGTGACAATCACGCTGGTTACCGGATTGCGGCGACGGGTGCGAATAATCAATTGATTGATCACATCGGTCATGATTGGGTCGAGCCCCGTCGTCGGCTCGTCGTAGAGAATCACATCCGGGTTCATGATCAGGGCCCGAGCCAAGCCAACCCGCTTCCGCATCCCCCCCGACAACTGAGCCGGCTTTTTGTAAATGACTTCCGGCGGCAAGCCAACCTCAGCCAGCTTGGCCAGAACTTTTTCGCGAACCTCCGCGGATGACCAGCGCCCTTCCTGCTTTAACGGAAAAGCAATGTTTTGAGCAATGGTCATGCTGTCAAACAAGGCCGCATTCTGGAACACGAATCCATAACGCAGACGCAACTGGCTCAGTTCCCGATCGTCGAGATCAGCCAGATTCTCCCCTTCAAACAAGACCTCTCCCCGAGTCGGCACCACCAGTCCAATCAGCGTCTTCATCAACACGGTTTTGCCACAGCCGCTCTCGCCGAGCACGACCAGGGTTTGGCCTGCCGGAATCGAGAGCTGAATGTTGCGCAGCACCTGCTGCGTGCCGAACGTGACCGAGACGTTGCGAACTTCCAGTTGCGGTCGCTGCTGCTCCAGAATCGATTCGATCATTTCAGAACAACCTCGCTCCCTCGGGAAACAGCGTGAAATAAATCGCGTCGAGCACAATCCCGAGCACCAAATCGAGGAACAGAATCAAGACAAACGAATAAACAAACGACGCGGTCGCCGCGCGACCGACCCCTTCCGCTCCCGCCGAACAGTGAAACCCCTGATAACAGCTGACCATGGCAATTGCCGAGCCGAAAAAGACGCTTTTAAAAATCCCGACAAAAATATCGTAGGGCCCGACAAACAGGGCCGAGTTGAACCAGTAGTGATGCATGTCAATTCCCAGCACCATCACGCTGTAAAAGTGACCGCCCGCCACTCCCATGAAGTCCGCCATGATCGTCAGCAACGGGATCAGCAGAAAACAGGCGAGGAACCGGGGCACGACCAGATACCGGATCGGGTTGGCACCCATCGCCGACAGCGCGTCAATCTGCTCGGTGACCCGCATCGTGCCGAGTTCCGCTGCCATTGAGCTGCCGACCCGCCCCGCCAGCATCGTCGCCGCGAGAACCGGCCCCAGCTCGCGGACCAACGACATGTTGATCACGGCCCCCAGCCGCGTTTCCAATCCCAACTGCCGGAATTGATAGTAACTTTGGACCGCCAGGACCATCCCGATAAAGGTCCCCGTCAAGGCAATCACAGGCAGGCTCGAAACACCGACCTGATGAAAATTCGGCCAGAGCGTTTCAAATCGGGGAAAACGGGTAAACAGCCAAACCAGCGTGCGGAAAAAGAAGAGACTGAAATCGCCAATCGCGGCGAACGTCTCGAGTACAAGCTCACCCCAGCCCGCCAGCCAATCCAGCAGCGGATCAAGCCAACCGCGCTGCGGTTCGGCTTGAGGAGCAGGTTCGACGGGGAGGGCGGTAGACACAGGCAACTCGCTCGACCACGCTGCGTTCTGAAAACGCACAGCGCAGCCTTAAATGCTTGCCCCCCGGCAACGATACATGTCTGCTACATCGTCAAATTCCACGGCGCGACTTGAGAAGGTTTAACAAATAAACAATTTGAACCGTCTGCAGGCAGCCAATAGTGCTAGCGGTGGCCGGTGACCAGCCCTCAACGACCTTCATTGCCTCGCATTCAGCGTCCCAACTCAAATGCGTGCAATTCGCGTTCAATCGCCCGACCGTCTTCGCCCAGCTCATCGCGCCAGACTTGCAGCGCGTTTCGAATCTGATCCTTCTGCAAGGTCAGGATCGCCTTCATGCTACTGTTCTGGGCACTGAGGATCGGCCAGAAAATCGGAATCACCGAAAAGCACCCCCGCGCCGCGCCAAAACCAGCCAAACTGGTGTGCATGGCCTTGAGCTTGCTCAACTCGTTGCGCACAAACAGCAGTTTCGCCTTGCGGACCTCTTCCGGGTCCAGCCCCGAAAGCCCAGCCACAAAGAGCTGCAACTTCTCCGGAGTCAAACCGTGAAAGCTACCAGACCGATCAGCATCACCGAAATTCATCTCCGCTCCTTTGCTTTCCATCTTCGCCTTCTTGCAACCGCTCGCGTTGGCCAACCGCCTCAGGACTGCTCCAGCGCGGCGCGGTAACGTTCCGCGTCGGCCGGCGAGAAACAACAAAACGTTACCGACCGCGGTCGATCGAATTGAGTGATCCAGTCGCGCACCGCCTCAACCGCGATTGCCGTCGCAGCTTCCTTGGGGTAGCCGTAGACGCCGGTGGAAATGCAGGGGAACGCGATCGTCTCGACTCCTTGCGCATGGGCCAAGCGCAGCGACTCCCAATAACAGGAACGCAAC
>JAJTFE010000288.1 GCA_021298375.1 Blastopirellula sp.
GCCCGTGAATTCCTGAAAGAGCGGGATACCGTCCCGTTTCTGCCCGATTTGCTGCGGCTGTTGGAGTCGCCAGTCGTGAGTCAGTTCCAACTCACCGATGCCGGAATGGGCCAGGTCTTCTACCGCCATGTGTTCGCCCAGCAGAAAATGGATCAGGACGTGGTTCGGCAGTACGACACAGGTTTTGCCTTCGACCCCAATTTGATGGCCGAACAAGGGTTTTCCACCGAGGTCGTTCAACGCGCCACGCGGCGATCGATGCAGGCAGGCGCTGAACGGATTCAACGGCTGGAGCTAGAGCGGAGAGACTATAGCCGAGCCGTCCAGCAGCGCAACTCGAGAGTGATGGAGTTGCTGGAGGAACTGACCGGTGAGCGCCCTGGCTCATCGCCCGCCGACTGGTGGAGATGGTGGGAGTCCAGGCACGACGTTCGCACCAGCCGGCGACCGAGCTCTTATCGCACCGCTGACTTTGGCGTTGTCAGGACAGAGCAACTCGCTGACTATGCACCGAGACTGCCCCGGCGAAGCCAGCGACCGGGGCCGCAGCCAACCGAGGGCGCACCCAGTGTCCCCAGTCCTCTCCCTGTGACCAGAGTCCCGCGACTGCAAAGCATTTGGCCCATCGTCGGTTCCTCCGAGTGTTTTGTGGCGGGCACCGAGGTCTGGACGGATGCCGGGCTGAAGCCGATTGAAACGTTGACGACGGGTGACCGGGTTTTGTCGCGGGATTTGGGAACGGGGCGGCTGCTCTACTGCAACGTGATTCAGGCAACGCAGCGAGAGGCTGTACCGACGTTTGAAATTACCGTGCAGGGCGAGACGTTTCGCGCCAGCGGAGGTCATCCCTTTCTGGTCTACGGCACCGGTTGGATGCAAGCCAAAGATCTCCAGCCGGACCTGCCCCTGATGACCCGAACCGGCACCGCGTTGATTGAGTCCGTCACCCCCGCCGCGGCTCTGCCACTCTACAATGTTGTGGTCGAGGGCGAGTCGAATTATTTTGTCGGGAAAGCGGGCGTGCTGGCTCACGACAATTCGATTCCGGCCGCGCCGGTCCGCAAAGCCGACGAATCCAACTAGCCGGCAGCTGGCATTGGATGTTTGGCGGCATTGCACTGCTGATGGAACAGGGTCAGGCGTCCACCGCCCAGGCGGTGCAACGCCGGATTCTGTCAGTTAGCAGCCACAAAAGGTTCCACTGGCCCGTACGGACGCCTTGGGCGGCCGGGACGGGCCTTTGTTTTTGTCTTTTCAGGCAGGATGAGCGAGTGATGCGCGCGGGGCAAAGGGTCGTTTTTTTCGGACTGCTCTGGGCGACCAGCGCATGGGCTGCGGTGGTCGCCGAGAACAAGAGTGCCCCTTCAGCCGGGCCGAACATTCTCTTCATTCTCACTGACGATCAAGCGGTTGATACGTTGGCTGCCTGGGGAACTTGGGGCAATGATTCGCGCGTCGTCCGGACGCCCAACCTCGATCGGCTGGTTGCACGCGGGACGAGCTTTACCCGGGCCTACAACATGGGTTCCTACTCGCCGGCGGTTTGCGTCTGCAGTCGGGGGATGTTGATCACTGGACGGAAACTCTGGGCCACCGGAAAGCTGCAGCGGACGAAGTTTGCCCGGCAGTTGGCAACCGGCGAACTCTGGCCCCAGCGGATGAAAGCCGCGGGGTACGAGACCTGGATGTCGGGCAAATGGCATGTCGACGCGCCCGTCGAGCAGTTGTTTGATCAGGTGCGACATGTCCGGCCGGGAATGCCGGCCACGGTCGAGGCGGCCTACCAGCGTCCGCGGCCGGCAGAACCAGACGAGTGGCTGCCGTGGGATGTGGGCCGCGGTGGTTATTGGGAGGGCGGGCGACATTGGTCCGAGGTCGTGGCAGATGATGCCGAAGAGTTTCTGGCGGCGGCTGCGCAGCGCGATCGGCCGTTTTTCCTCTACCTCGCATTCAATGCGCCGCACGATCCGCGGCAGGCTCCGCGGGAAATGGTCGAGAGCTATCCGACTGAAAGCACACCGTTGCCCGGGAATTTCCAGCCGCTCCATCCGCTGCATGAGGCATTGGGGCTGGGACCAACTGATGCCACGGGGCTGCGCGACGAGGTCCTCGCGCCTTTTCCACGCACTCCTGAGGCAATCCGCCTGCATCGCCGCGAATACTACGCTCTGGTGACGCATCTCGATCTCCAAATCGGCCGAATTCTCGACGCGCTCGAGCGCAGCGGCAAGGCTGGGGAAACCGTCGTGATCTTTACCTCCGATCACGGTTTGGCCGTGGGCCGGCACGGGCTGCTGGGGAAGCAGAATCTGTACGAGCACTCGCTGCGAGTTCCCTTCGTGATCGCCGGGCCGGGAATTCCCGCGGGAAAATCCATCGCCACCCCCATCTACCTGCAGGACGCGATGGCGACAGCACTGGACTTGGCGGGGGCGGATGCCAAGGGGATCGACTTTCGCAGCCTCATTCCCTTGGTCAAGGGCGAACGCACCCGACAATACGACCGAATCCATGCGATGTACATGCGCGACCGCCAGCGGGCCGTCATCGAAGATGAGTGGAAGCTGATCGAGTATCCGCAGGCAGGGCGCCGGGAACTGTTTTATTTGAGCGAAGACCCGCAGGAACAGCATGATCGCTCGGCAGAGCCTGCGCTGCAGGCTTTGGTGTCGCGACTGCGGCAGGCGGCCGAAGAGTGGGCGGAGAGTGACTTAAAGTGAGTCGCTCGCCGCGCTCTGTCCTCCGTGTCACCATAAATTTCAGAGAGTCACTTGAGCGGGCGGTTTACGGCGCCAGACCAGCAGCCCCACGGAACTGGCCAAGAGCAGGATGGTGAGCGCCAGCAGCAGGCTCCCCGGCAGGTCGAGCTCAAACCTGGCCTTGCCGCGAAATGTCTGCAGCAAGGCAAAGCTCAAGCCACTCAGATGCGCGAGCGTCGCCGTCCAAATGACGGCACTGGGCAAACGCGAGCTGATTCGCGCACTCATCCACGCCAGGACAACGAGCGTTTGGATGGCGTGCAGAGCGGCACCGTGCGGGAACTTCAATACGCCTCGCTGGGGATAGGTTTCGGGGGCGAGGCCGGCAGCGATTAGCTGGTTCCCGACACTCGTGATGATAAAGCCGAGCAAACAGCTGAGGCTGAGCAGCATCAGCCCCGCCCGCACGGCGAGACGGTACTGAGCTGGCAACCCTTCGAGGCTTTTGGGTTGCAGAGAGACGACGGTCAGCCAAAAGATGATCAGCGTCGCGATTGAGATCAGCACGAGCAGGGTGGTCTCGATCGCGGCGTCGGTCGGGGTGCTCCGATTAAAGTGACTTGGGACTCCCCGCCACGTTTGCAGGGTGATCAGGGCGGATTCCGAAGAGAGCGGGTTTGCGAAATGAGATCGGCGATTCCCAAGGCTCAGTTCCGAGCCTCCAGAGCAGCAGGTGCAGCAAGCCGGACCCGATAAGCAGGGCGATCGCTGATTTATCGAGCCGAGAAAGTGGGGTCACGCGGATTGCCTGGGAGGATGCGGGCTGCTTGCGGGCTTGCTCGCAGTGAACCGCAGCGTCGCGTCACGGGGCAACCGGTCCAGGCGAATCGCGTCGGGACTCCAGGAGCGGTAACTCCAGGAGCGGTAACTCCCGGAGCGGTAACTCCCGGAGCGGTTTTGCCTCGCGTCTCAGGCTTGTTCCAAGTTGAAAAGCGAGTCAGCTCCTCGCGGCAACAGCCTGCTCCGCGGGAAACCGATCCTGGATCGCTTGGACTTCGATTTCTTCGAAGCGGAGAGCATTGATCGCCGCGACGGCTGCTTCCGCAGCGGGCAGAGTCGTGATGCAGGGGATTCCATGCTGGACGGCGGCAGCGCGGATCCGGCCCTCGTCGGTGCGGGCGCCCTTGCCGCTCGGCGTATTAAGAATCAGATCAACCTCATTGTTCTTCATGTAGTCGATCAGATTCGGGTGACCTTCCTTGATCTTCTTGACCACCTCGACCGGAATGCCCGCCGCGCGAAGGCGTTGGGCGGTTCCATCGGTAGCGAGAATTGAGTAGCCCAGTTCGTGCACCTGTCGGGAAAGCCGTACGACCTGGTCCTTGTGTCGCTCGCTGACGCTGATGAAGACCCGTCCGCTCTTGGGCAGCACCGTTCCTGCCGCAAGTTGGCTTTTGGCGAAAGCGATCGGGAAGCTATTGCTGATCCCCATGACCTCGCCGGTACTCCGCATTTCAGGACCGAGGACGATATCGACGCCGACAAACTTGCGGAAGGGGAAGACGCTTTCCTTGACCGAGATGCAGGCGGGCCGGGGTTCGCTGGTCAGACCGCTTTCCGCGAGAGTTAGGCCGGCCATTGCTTTGGCGGCGATTTTGGCAATCGTCTTGACGGCGAACTGGATATTCATCAATCCGATGACTTTCAACTCATGAGCCAGCGCCAGCGTTGCCGTCCGGATTTGATCGACCGTTTCCCGCGGCAAGCTGTGGGTCGGCAGGGCGCAGGCCGAGTCGCCAGAGTGAACGCCAGCTTCTTCAATATGCTCCATGATCCCCGCGATCACATAATTGTCGCCATCGCCGAGGCAATCGACATCGACCTCAATCGCGTCTTCAAGGAAGCGATCAATCAGGACCGGCTGGCCTTGTGAAGCGATAAAGGCTTCGGCCACGAACCGTTCAAACTGAGCCTTGTCGTAGCAGATTTCCATTGCGCGTCCGCCGAGCACGAAGCTCGGGCGAACCAACGAGGGGAAGCCGACATCATCGGCGACCAGTCGGGCCTGCTCGATGCTGCGGGCAATCCCGTTGGCCGGTTGCCGCAGGTTAAGCTTGTGGAGCAGTTGCTGGAACTGTTCGCGGTCCTCAGCGGCTTCAATTGTGTCCACCGTGGTCCCGATAATGGGGACACCCGCATTCAGCAGGGCCCGGGCGAGGTTGAGCGGAGTTTGGCCGCCGAACTGGACAATCACGCCATCCGGGTCGACGCGGTCGCAGATGTTCAAGACATCTTCCACGGTCAGCGGTTCGAAGAAGAGCAGATCGCTGGTGTCGTAGTCGGTGCTGACTGTTTCCGGGTTGGAATTGACCATCACCGATTCGATTCCCATTTCACGAAGCGCGAAGCTGGCGTGACAGCAGCAGTAATCAAATTCGATACCTTGGCCGATGCGGTTGGGGCCGCCACCGAGGATCATGATCCGTTTGGTGCCCGGAGTCTTGGCGGGGGCCTCGCATTCAGATTCGTAAGTGCTGTAGTAGTAGGGCGTGTAAGCTTCGAACTCAGCGGCGCAGGTATCGACCGACTTGAAGGTTGCGACAATCCCGAGTTTGATTCGCCGCTGACGCACTTCCATCTCCGTCCGATCCCAAAGCGTCGCCAGTTGGCGATCGGCAAATCCATTTCGCTTGGCTTTGAGGAGCAGTTCGCGGCTGGCGTTCTCCAGCGAATTGGCTGCTCGCAGCTCTTCTTCGATCTGCACCAGATCCTGCAGCTGGTACAGGAACCAGGGGTCGATAAAAGTCAGGTCGTGGATCTGCTGGATGCTCAGGCCGCTCTTGAAGGCGTACCGCAAGTACCAGGGGCGGTCGGCGTTGGGCACCGAGAGTTTCGCCCGGATGGTGTCCATGTCGGGCTGTTCGCTGGTGCCCCAGAGATCCTTCTTATCGCAGCCGAATCCAAAGCTGCCGACTTCCAGCCCGCGGAGGGCCTTCTGGAAGGATTCCTTGAACGAGCGGCCGATCGCCATTGTTTCGCCCACGCTCTTCATTTGAGTCATCAGCGTCGGATCGGCTTCCGGGAACTTTTCGAAGGCAAAGCGGGGTATCTTGGTGACGACATAATCAATTGTCGGTTCGAAGCAGGCTTTGGTCTTTTGCGTGATGTCGTTGGGAAGTTCCCAAAGGCGAAAACCGACGGCGAGTTTGGCCGCGATTTTGGCGATCGGAAAACCGGTTGCCTTGCTGGCCAGAGCGCTGGAGCGGCTGACGCGCGGATTCATCTCAATCACGATCATCCGATCCGACTTGGGGTCGCAGGCGAACTGAATGTTCGAGCCGCCGGTTTCGACCCCGATTTCACGAATCACGTCGATGCTGGCGTCGCGGAGGCGCTGGTACTCCTTGTCAGTGAGCGTCTGGGCGGGCGCTACCGTAATCGAGTCCCCGGTGTGGACCCCCATTGGGTCAAAGTTCTCAATCGAGCAGATGATCACGACGTTGTCATCGAGATCGCGCATCACCTCCATCTCGTATTCTTTCCAGCCGATCACCGACTCCTCGATCAAAACCTCGCGAACCGGCGACTGGTCGAGACCGCGGCCGACGAGGGTGTCAAATTCGTCGCGGTTGTAGGCGATTGCGCTGCCGCTGCCGCCAAGCGTAAAGCTGGGGCGGACAACGCAGGGCAGGCCGACTTCTTCCATGACTTCCCGGGCTTCGGCGACGGAGTGCACCGTCCGCCCGCGGCAGGTTGCGAGCCCGATCTTGGCCATTGCCTGCTGAAAGCGCTGGCGGTTCTCTGCCTTGTCGATCACATCGGCTTTGGCGCCGATCATCTCGACGTTGTACTTTTTGAGGACCCCATGTCGCTCCAGGTCCATGGCGAGGTTCAGCCCGGTCTGTCCGCCCAAAGTGGGGAGCAGTGCATCCGGCCGCTCTTTGGCAATGATTTTCTCCACCACCTGCCAGGTCAGAGGTTCAATGTAGGTCCGGGCCGCCGTCGACGGGTCGGTCATGATGGTGGCCGGATTGGAATTGACGAGGATGACTTCATAGCCTTCCTCCCGGAGGGCCTTGCAGGCTTGCGTGCCGGAGTAATCGAATTCGCAGGCTTGACCAATGATGATCGGGCCAGAGCCAATCAGCAGAATGCGGTGAATATCATTGCGACGAGGCACGTGACACTTACTCCGGGTGGAGGAGGAGAGCGGCCGCGGCGAGCTTCGACAGAACCCGGGCCAAAAACAAAATTTCCCAAGGTTACCAAGCAGGGGGCCGGTTGTTCAAGGTGCCAAAACGGGCAGTGCCGCAGAGAAGCCTGAGGAATCGGGAGAATCCCCTGCAAATTAAACGCCGAGGACTCAGTTGGCTCGAACTTCAAACCGGCCCCATCGAGGCCAAGAGAATTTTGCTCGGAACTTGGGAAGCCGATCGACCGCCGTGGTTTGACGCGTCCATAGGACAGCCCATCGCCCGAGGGGAGACGCAGAAGAAAAAATGCCCGCAGGGAGAAGTCCGTGGGGAAACGCTGGCCGCAACTCGTCAGTGAAGCACCCGCGCAGCGGGTTGGCTCCTATTTCTGCGGCAGATGCTTGAAGGACTCGAGGAATTTTTTGGCGTGGGCCGAGTTGAAGTCGGCATCGGCGGCGACGTAAGTGAGTTGATAGAGTCTTCCGCCATCGAGGAAGAAGCGTGCGGCGACCCGCATCTTGTTGTTCTCACCCTGGACCAGGGTGTAAGTCACTTCCCGCCCATTCAAGTTTCCAGAGCGAATAGCGCTGACTTTGTCCAAGGCGCCCAAAGTGCTGGCGATGGCTCCCTTGACGGCTCCGTCGAGAGCGTCGCGTTCAGCCTTGTCATCTTTGGGGGGAGCCTGATCGTGGTAGCTGAAGACAAAGGTGTGCTTGCGGTCGAGATCAGCTACCTGCATCTTGACGGTGATCTTCTGGCCCTTGACCGGTTCCAGCGTGCGCTCACTCGCCTGGGGGGCGAACGGCATCAGAAACTCGGCTCGGGCCGACTCGGGAGTCACGGTCAACCACTCGCGAACGACTTGCGGCTGCTGAGCCGAAAGCAGGGAGGGAAGCAGCAGGAAGAGCAGGGTAGGGAGGGCAAACAGTTTCATAAGGCAGCAGAGCGGTGGGAAGGGAGAAAGAAACTGAGGCTGAGCCAAGGCGGTGGAGCATGCAGGGCGACTGGCGAGACGGGCTAGTCAAGAGCCAGCCGCCGCGACTCGTTACGGGCCCCGCGCTCGGCCTGAGACCGGGCGGCTTGCGAGGGCTCCTCGAAATCGGGCTGGGTCTGGGAATCGCCTGCAACTTCGCCGCGGCCCCGCCGGCAGTGTGCCGGGGACTCCTGATATTATGGCATGCGAGCGGAAAATGCGAAGCTCTCCCGATCGCGGCCAGGCTCCCGGAGCCGCTCGTTTCCGCTCGGGACGGTTACCGTTCCGCTCGGGACTGTTACCGTTCCGCTCGGCGGTGAATAATTGACGCC
>JAJTFE010000015.1 GCA_021298375.1 Blastopirellula sp.
CTCGGCGAGCAGGCTCCGCTCATTCACGTCGAGATTCCGAACCGGGGGAGAATCCAGGCTTGAAGTGCGAACCAAGCCACAAAGAAAACAAGAAACGGCCACAACTCTGACATCTTTGATTTTCCCATGGCTTTGTTTTGAACGTCGAAGGGATGCGAGGTGGCAAGAGGTTCTGTTCAGCCCCCGGCTCCAAAGTTCCCACACGTTTGGGGCACTTTCCCCACACAATAGTCCGCGCCCTGTCCACTGCCCATTCAGGGAGCAAGAGCAGATTGAGCGAGGCCGCCGCACGTGAAATGGAAAAAGGGTGCTTGGAGGCTGGAGTACTCACAAACTGGCTGGGCCGCGGTCGCGAACTGACAAAAGTTATGGGGGGCCGGGGCCACCATCCGTCACTTTGAAGTCGAATCCTGGGGGGCCCTACCCAAGTGGCCCTACCCAAGTGGCCCTACCCAAGTGGCCCTATCCAAGAGGCCCTCGCAAGGGAGCCTTGACGGGGGGCCTTGGCAAAATCGGACACGCTTGCTGAGGGCCTTGCAGTTTACGTTTCCCGCTTTGGGATACCGTCGGCATTTCAGCCGGATAACTCTCAATTCTTCGTCTGGAGTTGTCCTGGGGCAATTGAATTGGCCGGATTTGGCCGAGTTCCTGCTGGGGATGATTGAGAGCCGGGGCTGGGCTGCCTAAAATCGCGTTCGCGGGGAGGGGCATCAATTGGTGATTCCATGGACAATTTTGGGGAATATTCATGAAGCTTAAATGGCTGGCCTCCGTGGCCATATGCCTGGGGATGGGATGGACGGCTGTCGAGAGCGCGGCATGGGCGCAAGCCACCGGCGCGCAAACTTCGGCGGTGGACCGAAAAGGGCCTGAAAGAGTCGCTTCGGTCGAGGGAGTCACGGAGTATCGGTTGGGCAATGGTGCTCGCGTGTTGCTCTTTCCGGACTCATCTCGACCGACGATTACGGTCAACATGACCGTTTTGGTTGGTTCGCGTCACGAGGGTTACGGCGAGGCGGGCATGGCTCACTTGCTGGAGCACATGGTGTTCAAAGGAACTCCGACGTTTGCCGACGTCCCCAAGGCGCTCCGTGACCACGGGGCCAGTTTCAACGGCACGACCAATGTGGACCGCACCAATTATTTCGAGACCTTGCCGGCGACTGATGAGAATCTTGATTTCGCGATTCATTTGGAATCGGATCGGCTCGTCAACAGCTATGTCCGGCGTGACGACCTGATCTCGGAATTTACGGTTGTGCGCAACGAATTTGAACGGGGGGAGAACAGCCCCGAAGCAGTGCTGTCGCAACGCGTGCAGGCAACCGCCTACGAGTGGCATAATTATGGCAAGACCACGATTGGTAATCGCTCGGATATCGAACGCGTTCCGATCGACAACCTCCAGGATTTTTATCGAAAATATTACCAGCCCGACAATGTCGTGCTGATTGTGACGGGGGCCTTCGAGGAGCAGCGGGCTCTGGAGTTGGCTGACAAGTATCTCGGGAGCATTCCCCGTCCGACTCGTCGATTAGGGGCGACCTATACAGAGGAGCCGGCCCAGGATGGGGAGCGGAATGTCGTTCTGCGTCGCGTCGGAGGTCTGCCTTACGTGATGGCGGTCTACCATATGCCTGCCGCTTCGCATCCGGATTGGGCGCCGCTGAGTATCCTCGGCAGCGTCTTGTCAGAGGCCAAGGTAGGTCGATTGGAGAAGGTTCTGGTTGAGTCCAAGTTGGCGACCAGTGCTTCATCTCGAGCCGACAATGCCCACGACCCCGGATTGTTTACTGTCTCGGCCCAGCCTGCCGAGGGCAAGCTCGACGAGGTTCGTGAATTGCTGACATCGACGATGGAGACGCTCAGCAGTGTCCCGTTTACTCAAGAAGAGGTTGACCGGGCCAAGTTGCGGAGCAAAAACGGCATGGACAACTTGATGTCCAGTGCAGCCAGCGTTTCCCAGGCTTTGAGCAGTGCCTCAGCGTTGGGGGATTGGCGTTTGATGTTCTGGCAGCGGGATCGGATTCAGGAGGTGACGGCAGAGGACTTGAATCGCGTTGCCAAAACGTATTTCCAGCCTTTCAATCGGACTGTCGGGGTGTTCATTCCTTCGGAGACGCCACAGCGTCTGCCGATTCCTTCGGTTCCTTCGATCGTCGATGTGGTCAAGGATTACAAGGGTGGCCAGGCACTGACCAGCGGCGAGGCGTTTGACCCGACACCGGAAAACATTGATGCCCGCACGGTGATCATGAACGTCGACGGCGTCGAAGTTGCTGTGCTGCCGAAAAAGAACCGGGGCGAGGTCGTCTCCCTGCAGATGACGCTGAGGTATGGCAACGAGCAGTCTCTGAACAATGTCGGTCCGGCTGCGGGCATGATTCCGGCAATGTTGATGGCCGGCACCAAGCGGCTCGACCGCCAGGCGCTTCAGGCTGAGATGGAGAAGCTCGGCGTACGCATTTCCTCCGGTGGCGGCGGTGGTGGACGCCGCGGAGGTCGCGGCGGCGGGGGCGGCGGCGGCGGATCACCGGGCTCGGTGACCTTCTCGATTGATGCCAAACGAAGTTCGCTCGTAGGGGCGATCAACCTGCTGGGCGAGATTTTGCGCGAGCCGGCTTTCCCCGAAGAGGATTTTGAGCAAATGAAAGCACGGTCGATTGCCGGGCTGAAGTCGATGGGTAATGAACCTAATCTTCTCGCCTCCAATCTGCTCTCACGCTCTCTGTCGGACTACCCCAAGGGCGACGTGCGCTATGCTCGAACCATGGAGGAGACCTTGGAGGAATTGGAGGGCCTGACTCTCGATCAGGTCAAACGGGTCTATCAAGATCAGCTTTCCTCAGCTGTTGGGCAAATTGCGATTGTTGGCGATTTCGAGCCGAAGGATACCCTCCCGGCGATTGCCGGCATTCTCAAGGATTGGAAGACAAATGTTCCCTACAGCCCTGTCGAACGTGATGCCAAGGCTGAGGTGCTCGGTAGCAAGACTGATATCGTGACACCGGACAAGGCGAACGCTGTCTTTCTGGCGGGACTCGCTTTTGCCTTGAATGACAAAAGTTCGGATACGCCTGCCTTGCAGCTCGGGAACTTCATCTTGGGGGGCGGAACGCTGTCGTCCCGGTTGGGTGACCGGATTCGCCAAAAAGAAGGACTCTCTTACGGTGTCACCTCGGCCGTAGCGATTCCTGCTCGCGGAACCGATGCCCGGTTTACGATCAATGCGATCACCAATCCGGACAACATGGATGCCGTGGAGAAGGCCGCCATGGAGGAACTCAATCGCTTTATCGCCGATGGCCCGACCGAGAAGGAATTGGCGGATGCCAAAAAGGCGTGGCTTGAGGCACAGAAGGTTTCGCGAACTGGCGATGACGCGATCGCAGGTCTGCTTTCGTCCAATCTTTTCCTCGACCGGTCGTGTGAGTTCCTGAAAGAACGGGAAGAGGCGATTGAGAATTTGACGGTTGCCGACATTCAGGCAGCTTTCAAAAAGTATGTCGATCCCTCCAAGCTGGTGATCATTCGGGCGGGTGATTTCAAAAAGTAGTCTGCCTGAACCTCGCTGCAGGGAGCAGTCTCCGCAGCCTGAAGAGAAGAGCCCTCAGTCACTCCCGGCGACCCCTCGCCGGGAGTTTTTTTGTTTATCCTGCTGGCTTTTGCCAAGTCTTCGCACCGCCGCTCGAGTTTGCGCATTCCCTAAACTGAACGCTTTGGAGGCGCTCGGCGGCCGCTTCTGGTCCTCACATCAACTACAACCGGCAGGTCTTCTCTATCCCCAATGACTGGGGCGACTCGGCGCCGATAAACTAGGTGTTTCAGTGGACGGTGTCCCCAATGGACATTCAGTTTGGTCACCATGAGGAAGCAGCAGGATGAAACGGCTCGGCATAGCCCTGGCGCTCGCCAGCCTGTTGCTGGTTGGTTTGGGATTGGGGTGGATGTTGCCAAACCCCTGGGCGGCTGGCCGCCTATCAGGCCCTGAAGCAGACGCAAAAATCGTCCCTGCTCCGTTGGCTCGCGTGGTGGCTCAAGGCAAGTTGCAGCCAGCCGGTGGGCTGGTCAACATCTTCGGTCCTCCCGGCGCCAAAATCGTCGAGTTGTTAGTTGAGGAAGGGGAAACGGTCGAGCCGGGGCGGGAACTGCTGCGCTACACTGGCCAACAAACTCTTGAGCTGCAGGTCGCATTGGCGGCCTCGCGAACCGGTGACCTCAAACTGGAATTGCAGCAGAAAACCGTGGTTGCCGAAGGAGGGGTAGCCTCCGCATCGGCCGCATTGCGGAACGCCGAGTTGAATTTGCAGCAAGCGGAAGCCGAGCCTCCCTTGACGACCGAGCGCGATCGTTTGGAGTTGGCCCGCAAACGCCTCGAGGGAATCCAGCAGTTGGCAGACGATCCGGATACAGGCCGTCTGATCTCACCTTGGAAAGTTGCCGAACAAAAGTTGGAGTTGGAATCGGCTGAACGCGAATTGGCGCGAGCTGAAAACAAGTTTGCGACTACCAGGCAATCCCTGCAGCTGGCAGTCGACGCGGCGCGAGGAAATCTCGATACTGCCGAGAAGTCCCTGGAGTTGGCTCGAGCGGCACTCAACGCGCTCCGCTCGGCTGAACTGAGCGAGCAGTTGGCCAGCCAGCAATTGAGTGATAGCCGTTTGCTCGCACCTTCAAGTGGCAAGGTCTTGCGCGTCTCCTCGCGGGCGGGGGATACGATCGGAGCCACTCCAGTCATTCAGATGGGAGCTGTTGGAGCCCTCGAGTGTCTGGCTGAGGTCAATGACTCGCTTGTCGGCCGTGTCAAACTGGGGCAACCGTGCCAGCTATTGAGCCCTGCCCTGCCCCGACCCTTGCGCGGAACGGTCAGCGGAATTGGGAGGTTCGTGGGAGTTCCATCCTTGCGAGACCCTGACCCTTTGGGGCTGGTTGATCGCCGGGCCGTGGAGGTCAAAATTGCCCTGGTCGAGGAGGATGTTCCAGTCGCCGTCGAGTTGCTCAATTTGCAAGTCACGGTCGAAATCGAACTGGAGAATCGTTGAGCGGGGTAAAGCGAGCAGGCAAACAGGATTTCTCCAAAATGCGGACCAATTTGGCGCTACAGAACATCCGCCACAATCTGCCGCGGACCCTCGTTGCTCTGGCCGGTATCGGAGTCGCAATCGTCTTGATGTTTATGCAACTCGGCTTTCGAGGAGCTGTCGAGAACACGGCTACCACGCTCTATGACCGCATGGACTTCGATTTGCTGGTTCGGTCTCCCGGTTATCTTCACTTTGTCGAACCGGGCTCGCTGAACAGGTCGCTTTTGGATCAACTGCGGAGTCTGGACACGGTCGGTGAGGTCCGCCCGCTTCTGGTTGGATTGGCGGGTTGGTTAAGCCCGGACCAGCAACGACTGAGGGGGCTGATGGTGCTCGGGATCGACCCGCAGGCTCCGCCATTCGAGGCCAAAGCCTTGCCAGTCGATTGGTCGTGTTTGGTGGAACCGGGCAGTTTGTTGATCGATACTCGGTCCAGCCCTGAGTTCGGACCGGCTGACCATCGCCGCTTCGGCGCAGCCGATTTGGGGCGAACCGCGGAGTTGAATGGTGCGCAGTTTCGAATTCGGGGAACATTTACCTTGGGAGCTGGGCTGACCGCAAACGGTAGGATCAACCGGGGCCTGTCTTCTGCAGAGGTTTCGCTGGGCCTGATTCGCCTGACATCGCTTGCGGACAAGGAGCAAACCCGAGCGGCCCTTCAATCGCAATTGACGGACTCAAAGGGTGTCCGCCTCGCAGACGTGCTGACGCGGGAGGAAGTGGTCCGCCGGGAGCTGGACCGCTGGATCAATCAAACACCCATCGGCTTTATTTTTTCCCTCGGCGTGCTGCTCTCGCTGGTCGTGGGAGGTGCGATTTTCTACATGATTCTGGCGACCGACGTCGCCAAGCGGTTACCCGAGTATGCGACGCTCCGAGCCATGGGATATCCTGATTGGCAGTTGGCCAGTTTTGTTCTGCAGCAGGCGTTTTGGTTGGGGCTGTTCGCATTCATTCCTGCAGTCTTGATTGCCTTGGCCGGCTATCGCCTGACAGAGACCGCGGCCAGTATTCCGATTGCCATGAACTGGAGTCGAGTTGTTCTGGTTTTTGGACTGACTTTGGTCATGTGTTTCGGTTCGGGATTACTGGCGTTGAGAAAGCTTTTTCAGGCCGAGCCGGCAGCCCTGTTCTAAACGGCAGCCGAACGGGAAATGACCTGAGTAGTCTGGGATCGGATGATGGTCGCAAGCGTATCGCTGGCTTGGAAAAATCTGACGCACGATCGCCGCAAGCTGGCTTTGGCTTTGGCGGGTGTCGCTTTCGCCGTGTTGTTGATGTTCCAGCAACGCGGCTTTAATCATGCCTTGTTCGACAGTACCGTAGAACTGGTGCGCCGGCTGGATGCCGACTTGCTCGTGTTCAATCGCGCCCGCTTTGCGCTGACCAGCGAGTTGCGTTTTCCGAAGGAAATTTTGGAGCGGCTCGCGAGTGAGCCTGGGGTCGGTTCCGTCCGGCCGCTTTACCTGGAGAACAAATTAGCAACCGCCCATCGCGCCGGTTTGCCGGCGAGACCCATCCGTGTGGTCGGGCTTGATTTGACGACGTTGCCCTTTCAAGATGCCGCGGGTGAAGTGAATGCTGGACTGGCCGCGCTCCAGCGACCTGACACGGCATTGCTCGACCGCTTGAGTAAGGACTACTACGGATTTGATTTGCGTGTGGCCAGGCGGGGAGAGGTTCAGAGTGCTGAGCTGTCTGGAAGGCAAGTGCAGATTGCCGGTCTGTTCAGCCTGGGCTGCGACTTTGCCCACGAGGGAAATCTCGTGATGTCAAGCGAGAATTTCGCCAAGTACTTTCGGTATCGAGCTGCCGATCCGCTCTCAGTAGTCGACTTGGGGTTAGTCAAGCTTGAGGCTGGCGCGGACCGAGAATTGGTCTTGAACGGATTGAGGGAAAGATTGCCGCAGAGCGTCGAGTTAATGACGCGGGAGGAGTTTGAGCAGCGGGAAATCAATTTTTGGGCCCGCAGCACTCCGATCGGGATCATATTCGCGATTGGAGCCGGGATCGGATTCGCCGTCGGTGTGATCATCTGTTATCAGATACTGGCGACCGACATCGCCGACCACTATCGTGAATTGGCGACGCTGATGGCGATGGGCTACGGGAAGCCCTTTTTTTTCAAGCTGGTTTTGCAGCAGGCTTGGTGGTTGGCGATTCTGGGATACCTGCCCGGACTGGCCTTGTCCTGGTTGCTCTTTCAGCTCAACGCCAGCTGGACTGGCTTGCTGATGCAACTGACCTGGGAGCGGGCATTGACCATCCTCGTTTTGACGCTGGTGATGTGCTCGCTTTCGGCCCTTCTGGCAATACGAAAACTGTTGGCCGCCGATCCGGCCAGCCTGTTTTAGGGGAACATTGTGAGTGACCTGGCAGCACAACCTGAAACGCTGGAGCGATTACTTCGTTTCTGGTTTCCACCGGCGGAGCAGTTGAGCATCTCGGCTCAGGCAGTGAACCATTACTACGGAGAGGGGGACGCGCGAAAGCAGGTATTGTTCGATAACCGGCTCGATGTGGGGGCGGGAGAGATTGTGATCATGACCGGACCTTCGGGTTCCGGAAAAACGACCTTACTGACGCTTCTTGGAACTTTGCGTCGAGTGCAGGAAGGTAGCCTCAAAGTCCTCGGCACCGAGTTGAACGGGCTGGAGCAACATCAAATCATTGCCTTGCGCAAGCGAATTGGCTTTATCTTTCAAGCCCATAATCTGTTCGAGTCGTTGACTGCGACGCAAAACGTGCGGATGGCAACCGAGTTGCTGGGAATTCCTCCGGTCGATGCCGAACCGCGGATCGAGGCGATTTTGCGACGCTTGGGGCTGGGGCAACGCCTGCATTACAAGCCCAAGTCACTTTCAGGGGGGCAGAAACAGCGCGTGGCGATTGCCAGGGGAATTGTGCATCAGCCGCAGCTGATTCTGGCCGATGAGCCGACAGCCGCCCTCGATGCCGAATCAGGCCGCGAAGTGGTGACTATCTTTAAGGAGTTGGCCAAACGCGATGGCTGCACGATTATCATCGTGACGCATGACAACCGAATCCTTGATGTGGCCGATCGGATCGTCAACATGGTCGACGGAAAAATCAAGTCCAATGTTCTGGTGCAGAAGACAGCCCTGCTCTGCCAGATTCTTCAGCAGTATCCCCTGTTTCGCGAGTTGAGTCCTGCAGTGCTGGCCAATGTTGCCGACAAAATGAATCTGCAGAGGTATTCCCCCGGGAGTGAGATCGTCCGGCAGGGCGAGCCTGGAACCGACTTCTTTGTGATTGCCCAAGGAGAGGTGGAAGTTCTCGCTTCGGGCAAGCTGGTCAACCGTCTGGAGACCGGAAGTTATTTCGGGGAAGTCTCTTTGTTGACTGAGCAGCCGCGGAATGCCACCGTACAGGCTGTGGGAGAGGTGGCCTGCTTTTCCCTGAACAAGGAAGACTTTCAGGAAGTTGTTGCGACGAGCGGCTCTTTTGAAGAGCAATTGCGGCAGGCTTTGTTTGAAAGGCAGTAACCGGATATTCGGGCTGGGGAGTCGCAAGTCGGGCTGGGGAGTCGCAGTTTGTTTTGCCGTCAGGCGGCTTGTTTATTGGTGCCGCTCAGCCAAGCTCCCGATCGCCTTGGCTAGATCCAGTTCCGATTTCGCCTGTTCAATCACTGCCGTTACCCGTTGCGATTCGGCAGCCATCAGGCGCTGCTCCAGTTCCAGAAATCGCTCCATGTTGACCGGCTCGATTGCGCGCAACTGCTCAATGTCCTCAAGTGACTGCTGCAGGCTTGCGATTGACTCGTCCGCAATCCGGAGCTGTTCGATGGCAGTCCAGCGTCGGGCGAAAGCCAAGTTGACCTCGAGCGAGATTTGTTTCTGATTCTCCGCCAAGAGAGCACACAATTGGGTTCGCAATTGGGATCGCGCTGCGTCCTCCCAGTCGGCACGCCGGCAAAGTAGCCAACTGGCTGGTGGCGGAGGGATCGTCAATTCAGCCCAGGGCGAAAGCGCACCTGCCTGACCAGTCAATTGCTCAGGGGCAACGGCGCCAAGGCAGGATTGAAGCGCGAGTAAAGCCTGGCGGTCAGCCCGTTTCTGCTGAGCGCGTTCGAGGCAGGAGGGCAGGTCATCGGGAAGGCCCAGAGGGAGGATGGGTTGAGTAGGCCAAATCGGGATCGTCGGCTCGTGACTGAGGTTCAGGAGCAGTTCCAGGCCCACGGTGGCGGTTTGATACTCACGGGCCAGTTGAGCGAATTGTCGGTCCAACTCGAGTCGCTGTCGGTCGAGTTCCCGAGCGTCCAAATCGAGAGGCAGCCCCTGAGTCCGAAACTTTTCCAGTATTCTTTCGCGGCGGTCACTTCCCTGCCGCGCCTGCTCAAGAAGTTGATTCTGCAGGTAGCACTCCTGCAGTCCCAGCAATGCCTCACTTGCCCGGGCGATAGCGAGATTGCCGGCGTGGGCTGCTTGAAAGTCCAAAGCCGTTCGGAGGCAGGCGGGAGTCTCGGCTCGCTCAAGGCACGGTAAGGGCGCGGCCAGGAGTTGGCAGGTGCTGTCACCTTGGACCGCGAGCGTTTGTAACTCCTCCCAGGAAAGCAGGCGTACGGATACCGCTTCAGAGATTGCCAGGGGCTGGCCGGCAAGTGAGGGGAGAGATTGCCAAGACAGGTCGGGCCGAGTCGCTAAGGGAACTTGAGTCAGGCTGATTTTTTCTGCCACTGGACAGCAGGCCTGGGGTGAACACTCCGCAGAGTTGCCGCACCAAGTTACGGCAGACTTGCGCGCAAACGGTTGCAGTGCGCAGCCCGCCGAAAGCAAAACGACCAGCAGCGTAAGCCACAGGCAAACGAGCCCTCCCGCCCGGACTGGGCGCGGATCATGGTTCGGGATGAGGTTGCTGGCGGGGCGCATCTTCACATTACCGACGGAGTGATATCCGGAGGGCAGCCCGGTCCAAGGGCCCCCTTTTTCGGTAATATCGACATCAAACGCTCGACCGTCAGACTTTTCCCCTGTCGTACCGACTGGGCAAGATTTAGCGGTCAGGTAAGCAGGGAGATGCTTACCACCTGAGCAGCTTACTGGTTTTCATCCAGCAAATGCTGACGGACGAACATCACTGTCGCATAAAACTGGAAATCCGCATTTCCCTTTTTGCGGAAACCATGTCCCTCATCCTTGGCATTCAAGTACCAGACTGGCCCACCGTTGCCGCGAACTTTCGCGACCATCTGCTCGGCCTCGCTCAACGGAACCCGAGGGTCGTTCGCTCCTTGAACGACGAACAGCGGTTTCGTGATTCGGCTGGCGTTATTCAAGGGTGCGATTTTCTCGAAAAACTCGGCAAGGACTGGGTCTCGCTCATCGCCGTACTCCACGCGTCTCAGGTCCCGGCGGTAGCTTTCCGTATTTTTGAGGAAAGTCGCGAAATGTGAGATTCCGACGACATCGAGCGAGCAGCGGACTCGGTCGTTGTAGTTGGTGGCGACGGCCAGCGTCATGTAACCACCATAACTGCCACCTGTCACCATCACGCGATTGGGGTCGAGTTCAGGTTGGGCGGCGATCCAATCGAGCAGAGCTCCGATGTCCTGGACCGAATCTTCCCGCTTCAGGCCGTTATCCAGTTTGACGAACGTCTTGCCGTACCCCGTGGAGCCGCGAACGTTGGGGAAGATCATGGCAACTCCCAGCTCGTTCATGAAGAAGTTGTTTCGGCCCTGAAACGTCGGGCGGGATTGGCCCTCCGGGCCGCCGTGAATGTTGATGATTACCGGACGTCGGCCGGTAAACTGGGGTGCAGCCGGATAATAGAAGCCCGTGACCTCGAGTTGATCGAACGATTTCCAGCTGATCAACCGCGGCTCGACCAAGCTGTCAGCATTCAGGCCGCCCAGTTCACTTTCGGTCCAGCGAACCACTTCTCCCGAGTCGGCATTCCAACTGAAGATATCCGAAGTGGAGCGGGCCGAACTGACAGAGAAAGCGACGAGTCGATTGTTTTCGTGCCAACTCCCTCCGCCGATCACACCCTGCGGCAAGCCTTCGATCGGGCGGATTTGTCGGGTTGCTGTATCCATCACATAAGCCTTGGAGACGCCCGCTTCGTTGACGATCAGGCAGATCCGTTTGCCATCCTTGGAGAGGTCAAAGCCATCGACATCCCACTTGATTGAGTCCGTGAGAATCTCGAGCTTTCCGGTTTCGAGATTCCAAAAGGCAAGCCGCTTGAATTCGCTGTCCTGATCGGTGGTCACGTAGAAGCCGCGACCATCGGGGCTGAACTTTCCACCCCCCCACGAAACTTCCTGCTCAGGATTGTTCAGCTGCCGCCGCTCACCGTTGGAGGCATTGACCAGCCAAAGATTGCTCCGAGTTACGGAGAGGTATTCTCCCATCAGGATTTGACGATCGTCCGGTGACCAATCCAGCGCTCCCCAGCCACCGCCGCTGAGTTCAGCCAGAAGCTGATTCGATTCAGGGGCTGTCGGGTCGAGCAGCCAAAGGTCGCGGTCGGCTCCGTTGCGACGGGTGGAAGAATAGGCGATCCGGTTTTTGGCATGATTCCAGATCCAACCGCCATTTTGTGATCGGCCACCATCGCTGAGTAGCGTCACTTTACCGGTATCTCGATCGAACCGGTAAAGTTGGGCAAACTCGTTGCCCCCGGAGTCGCGAGTAAACAGGAAGTACCGGCCGCTGACAGGTTCCCAATCGGCCGCGCCGACCGGTTCATTGAAGAATGTCAATTGCCGACGGGCTCCTCCTGGAATCTTGACTTCGTGGATTTGATTCGTGTTGCCGAAACGTGTTGAAATCAGCATCTCAGTCCGCTCTGGATGCCAGCTGACGAATCCGGCACTGCGCGATTCGGTATAGCGACGCACCTCGTCGGCAAGCGTTCCGGGGATCTCGGGGATCCCCTCTGCCACCAGGTTGTCAGTCGGACGAATCGGAGGCGTCTGAGACCAGACGGGCGTTGGCCGTTCAACTGAGAAGCAGAGGACCGTCAGAATGAATGCGGCGGGAAAGCAGCGGCGAAACATGGTCAAGCTCGCAAGGCTGGGATGCTGGAAACAGACGATAACGATTTGCTTTTGGGCCCCCTGAGGAGGGCGTCCATGGGCAGTTGCTATTGTGGCAATTAGTCGGAACGCCTGCCAGTCGGGACTCTGCGATAAGCTGATTGCAGAGCCAAGTGGAATATCCGCCGCGGCAAGCCGAATAAGGCTGCTGCCCGAATCGATGGCCACGGGCAAGCGAGTGGTCAAAGCATCGATTGCCTCAAATTGGGCCCAGATTTCCGGGGGGAATGGCGGCCTTTATTCATGCGGCAACAAATCGGGCTCGATGACGCGTTTGCTTTTCCAGGAACCTTGAGCGAAGCGGGCCCAGTAAATCAGCCCCAGCAGGCAAACCCAGATCGTGACCCAAGTCCAACAGGCGTGCAGGCCAAAGCCGAGGTAACGCATGCCGACCCAAGTCACAATGGCGAGCAACCCGCCCATCAGCAAACTCGCGAACATGACAAAACGCGTATCTCCGGCACCTTTGATGGCCGAGACGAAAATCATGTTGAGCGCGTCGAAGACGTTGTAAAGCGCGACATAGCGGAGGAGAATTACCGCGATTTGTTTGACTTCCGGCCGGGCGGCCTGCGGATCTTCGCTGCGGATTCCAAGCAGGAACAGGTCGGGCATAAGGACGTAGCCCAGAGATATCAGGACCATGTAGGTCAGCGTGATTGCCAGCGAGTTCCAAACCGCGCGACTGGCGAGTTCGACTTCATTGGCCCCTAGGCGTTGGCCCACCAGAATGGATACGGCTGCGCCAAACCCGAAGACGGGCATAAAGGCAAACGAGCTGATGTTGAAGGCGAGATTGGTCGATGCCAGTTCGGTTTGACCCAGCCTGCCGACCAGAAAGACGAAGGCGGTAAAGCCTCCCGCCTCGAGCAAAAACTGGATTCCACCCGGCCCGCCGTATCGGAGCAACCGGGTGAGTTGATTGGCGTTGAGGCGCCAATGTCCGGTCAAATAATCGCGTCGGTTTACCGGGCGCAAAAAAAGCCAGGCATACACTAGAAGCTTGGCGTAAAACGCGACCACAGTCGCGAGGGCGGCTCCAGGAACACCACCGGGGGCCAAGCCCCAACCGCCAAATATCCACCAATAGTCGAGCACGATGTTCAAAACCGCGGCTCCGGCATCGACGAGCATCACAATCCAGGTTTGCCCGCGACCGGAAAAAAAGCTGGACAGCGAATGAGACAAGAGCAGTGCCGGAGTGCCCCAGGAAAGCCAAGTGAAATACTTGATTTCATCGGCCATAATTTCGGGCGTGTGCCCGACCCAGGCAAAAACCATGGGCGCAAGAGGGATGAGCAGCAGCATCAGCGGGGAAATGAGCAAGGCGATCCAGTTCCCTTGCCAAACGATCGGTCCGATCTTTTCCGGATGGCCAGCCCCCGAATACTGGGAGACAAAGGTCTGAACGTACATGCAGGTGCCAATGGCAATGCTGATCGTCGTCCACCAAAAGAGAGAGGCAGGGAAAACGGCCGCCAGCGCCGTCTCGGACCAGTGAAAGAGAAAAATCCGGTCGATGAACGAGAGGATGGTCCAGGAAAGACTGGAAATCACCATTGGAAAGGCAAGTCGCAGGATCTCCCGACCACCTGATGGCTGCGACCACCAGTTTCCAGCCGAGACGGCTGCGGCAGGGTCTCCAGAGCCGGACGCGGTGGAATTCATGGGTGCCAGTGCTTGATGGGGAACGAGGGACGGAAAACAGGTTGCCTGCTGCGGCCCGAAAGGAATATTTCCTGAGAGCAGTTGCCATCCGAATTTGTTCGGTCAAAAAACAAAAACGCACCTGACAACCGTTCGCGGAGGCAGGTGCGGTTTCAGATTCAGCCGTACAGCCTGCTTTTTGGGCTGTTGAATTCCGGGTGTGGAAAAAACATCTCGGCCAATCAGACCTTGGCCGTTTCTTCCTCGACACGATTCGGGTCGAAGCCGAGTTTGTTGATCATCCAAACGGCGATCGGAGCGGCGACGAACACCGAACTATAGGTTCCGACCAAGACGCCGATACACATCGCAAAAGCGAAGCCGTGGACCGTTTCTCCACCAATCAGATAGAGAATGAAGACGACCGCAAAGGTAGTGCCCGCAGTCAAGAACGTTCGGCTCAAGGTTTGCGAGACAGCCTCGTTGACCATTTGGGATGACAACTCGAGCCGCTTTCCGCGGATCTCGCGAAGGCGGTCGAAAATCACAATCGTGTCATTGATCGAATAACCAATGATCGTGAGCAATGCTGCGATCATCGACAGGTTGATTTTGAACTTGTCGACCAAGGCAAAGCCGAGGTAATCGGCCACATAATGCGTCAGAGCAATCACGGCCAGTGTCACCAGGACGTCGTGGATCAAGGCGACCACGCCCGCGACACCAAAGGCCACATTCTGAAAGCGAATCCAGACGTACAGAATGATTCCGATGCAGGAGGCGAGGATGGCAGCAAAGGCTTGCCACTGAGCATCCTTGGCCACTTGCCCACCCACGTCACTGTTGGTCGGGAACATCGCCTGTTGATTGAAGCCTTCCTGCCACTTTTCCAGAATCAACTTGGCATCATCTGGCTGGCTGGTCTCCAGTTCCACAACCCAATTCTTCAATGGAGTGGCCAGTGCTGAGCCTTCCGTCGGCAAGTCTGGAGAGGAGAGGCGAATCTGGTCTTCCTCAACCGGGCGGTCGAGTTTGGCTGAGCCTTCTACCAGCATGGTGCGAATCGACTTCCCCGTTATCTTGTCCTTAAAGGTCAGGTTGACCTTGCTGCGGTAACGCTGCTGTGAGACCGCTCCCTTGGCTGCAGCGGCTCCGTCCGTGGTTGCTTGCCCACCAGCGGCCGGTGTGCCTGGAGTGGCTTCCGGATTTTGAGGGGCCGGCGTTTGGCTGGTCCCTGATTGTGGATCAGCGGCCGGTGGAGCACCAATCGAAGGGGCTGAGGGTTCCTGGAATGCAATCATCCCCACCGATGCGGGAAGCCGCAGTGTCATCCCCAGGAGCATCCTCGCCCAAGCAGCCTGGCTGTAGCCGAGTTTGTTTGCCGGGGCGTTTGTAGAACCGGTTGCCGGTGGGTTATTTCCACCCGTGGCCGGAGCAGTCGAACTCTCGCCGACCTTTTCAGTCGTGATTGCAGTCGAGTCGAACTTGACTTCGTGCAACTCCAGTTTGCCTTTAAAAACTTCCTGGAGAATCTCGTCGAGCCGTTTCCAGTCGTTACCCTTGGCAACGTCCGGAGAGGGGACATTGCTGTCAATCTTGAAAGTCCGTTGGGGGAATTGCTTGTCATCCAATTCGGTTGCCGAGAAAGTGACCTTCTCGTCGCCGAACTTGAAATCCTGCGCATCCAGAGTTCTGCGAACTTCGTCAATGTTGGTGGGCTGGTTGAACACAACCTGGGCCGTTGAGCCACCGCGCAGGTCGATGTCCAGCAGCTTGCTTCCCAAAGTAAACATCCCCAGCAGGCCAAGCCCAATGACGGCGGCTGACAAGGCGAAGCAAATCCCCTTCTTGCTCAGGAAATCGAAAACCTTTCCGGTCGGGAAGACTTGCATCATTCGGAGCTTGGTGATCCAACCCCGCTTTTCAGCGATGTTGAAAATTGTCCAGGAGCAGAAGATGGCGGTGAACATGCTGCTTACCACGCCAAGGATCAGCGTGATGGCAAAGCCTTTCAGCTGCTCGGTTCCGATCACGTACAAAATCAGAGCGGCGAGTACGGTGGTCAGGTTGGAGTCGACAATCGTAATCGTGGCCCGTTCAAAACCGGTTCGGAAGGCAGCTCGCAGGCTGGCTCCCTTTTCCAGTTCTTCGCGGATTCGTTCATAGATCAAGACGTTCGAGTCGACTGCCATGCCGATCGTCAAAATCATGCCCGCCAGACCGGTCAGGGTCAGCGGCTGGTTGATTGCCATCACGACGGCCAAGGTCAACACGAGGTTGAGGAACAGGGCAATGTTGGCAATCGTTCCGGCAAACCATTGGTAATAAACCATGACAAATACGAAGATCGCGAGGTAAGAGACGATCAGGGCGTAAATGCCCTTCTGCTTCAGTTCCTCGCCGAGGGTCGATTGGACGAATTGCTTGCTGATCGGCACAGGGTTGAGCGCAACGTCAATTTTGCCGCTCTGCAAGGTGATGATCAGGTCCTCGATTTCCTTTTCGGTAAATCGCCCCTCGATCACGCCACTTCCGGAAATCTCGGAATTGATGGTAGGTGCCGAGTGGACCTGGTCGTCGATCACGATCCCCAGGTGGTACTTGTTGCCATCCTCAGTTGGGCGGTAGCGGGTCGTGAGTTTTCGCATCTTGGACACGGCCGGTCCACGAATCGAAAAAGCGACGCTGGGGCGACCATACTGGTCGATGCTCTGCATGATGTTGTAGAGATCTTTTCCTTCAACATTCATGTCTTCGCGGGGTTCGAGCATCAGAACCTGGGGAGACCGAATTCCCTTTTCCTTGAGCCACACGGCAAAGTCGCGTCCGGAGTCCTTGGAGACGAACGGCACTTCGCTCATGTTGATGAGTTGGCCCGTTTGCCGATCGCGAACGAGCGCCGAGGGAACAGGGACATCCTTGATTGGAATAATCGTGTCGGGGGTGACTTCCTCGGTGACATTTTCCCGAGCCAAGGAGTACCAGCGAGCCGCCACATACTGCTGGCCTTCGGCGTTGGTCATCATGATGTTTCGGGAGGTTTCGCCCTTGGCCGCCAAGGCCTCGGCCGCAGCGATTTCCTTGTTGTGAATTCCTCCGCTCGTCGCCACGATCCGGAACTGCAGGTGTCCAGTTCGCACCAGTCGTTGCCAAATCTCGTCAGCGGCCGCTTCGTCGACCTCCGGAATGATCAGCTCGATTTTGTCGGCTCCCAAGGCGCGGATCACAATTTCACTCACGCCGCCCGGGTTAATCCGCTGTGACAGAGTCCCAATGATGTCGGCCGCAGTGAAGTTGCTCAAATTGGTTGTCTGCTCGCCTTCGAAGGCGTCCATGTTGAGCTGACCGATGTAGCTGATGCCACCCCGCAAGTCGACGCCGAACTTTGGCGGCCACTTGGTGGCAATCATCAGGGCGGCGATCGCCAGCACAAAGAGAATCAGCCAGACGCGGCCCAATTGCTCGGGCATCCGAATGGACTTGGCAAAAGCACTGGCCAAGAACCAGGTCAGGACGACAGCCAGGACCAACAGTCCAAGCAATCCAAATCCAGACTTCCACCAGGGAAGAGCCACTTCAGCAGCTCCGGTTTGGCTCAGCAGGTGAAACAGGGAAACGAGCGGATTGAGCAACATGGTTTCAATTCCATTGAATTACGATCGCCGTTCGAAGAACGGTTGCCCGCGAAAGCGGAACTTTTAATGATTCAGTTGTCGGTACGAATTGAGTGAACAACAGTTATCCAAACAAACCGGCTGGTGAGTTCACTGGTCCCCAGCCTTTCAATAATCTTCAACTACCAGCATGCCGTTTGGGCTCGGCAGGCTGGTTTGGCCCAGTGCGCTGGACCTTAAATGCAAGCCAGCAAAACAGGCCGCGTCGGGCCGCAGGAAACAAAAAACCGGCTTGGCAGCTGGCTTTTGCGTTCCATTCAACCCCGCCCCACTTCGCCGAGTCGCTCTTCAAACCGCGCCCCAAGGTTGGTGAACGCGGCTTTCCCTTTCCGGCCGACTCGAATCGCTGGTGACGAAGTCGAGTCGGTCACCCGTTCCAGTCACTGTCGATGAAAGTTTGGAACTTCAAAAGTCAGGGCTGGAAACGGTCTGAGGCTGGTCAGGGGCAATCATGCAGGGCCGTCGGTCACTTGCAGCTGAGGCGGTTGCTTTCAGCTGAATTCCGAGCTCAGCTGCTTTTGGTCGAGACATCCTTGGTGGCTTCGTCGTCCTTCAGCACGCGGACAATTGACTGCTTCAGCACCTGCAATTTGGTGTTGTTGTTTTCGTCGATCTTGATGGTGACAAACTCGGAGTCATTGCTGATGTTGACGACCGTGCCGAGCAAACCGCCCGCGGTGATCACACGGTCATTCTTCTTCAATTCCTCGAGGAGTTTCTTTTGGCGCTGCTGTTCCTTGGGCTGCGACTTCTGGGTCAGCAGCATGAACAGAAAGAGCAGCGGCAACATGAAGAGGAGGAAATTGAACGTGCCTCCAAACATTCCGCCATCCCCGGTTCCCGGGGCAGCGGCGCCGCCGGCACTCGGTTGCGCGGGCCCCGGAGGCGCGGTCAGTTGAGCCAACCACCAGAACATCCAAGCCATTTCACTCATACTTTTTCAGTCAGTTGGGAAGCCGAAGCAATCGCGATGGAACACGAACTCATTCAGCAACATTCGCAAATTGCGAACGTCGCCGGTTGCGGCTCGGGGCCAATCCAGAATGCAGCGGGGCTTCGTCAGAGGATTTTGCCGTGGGAGTGGTCAGCTTCCGGTGCCACAGTCAAACTCGCGGGGGTTACCCGAGTGTCGAGCAGTGGCGGACAGGGGCGATGGCCAATCATCCGGCAGGTTGGGAATACGAGAGCCGATTCACCCCGACGCCAGTTCCGTCCACCCACAAGATGCCATCGCCTTCCCGGGAGGAAGTCTCAAGCCAAGCCAGCAGCAGGACGGAGCCGCGGCTTTCGCCGCAAGGCAACGGAGTACCATCCCGGGGCGAAGGAATTTCAGCCGCACGGCGACCGCTTTTCCCCCGGGAAATGACCCGCCATTTTAAGATTTTCAGCATCCAGTCACAAGGGCGAATAGCGCCCCCGCAGCCTGCAGCTTGGCTGCAATCCGCGCCGCGATGGCGGTAATTCGGCTCGCCGCCCGGCAGTCGGCGCTCCGCTTCGGGCGGAATCAGTCCGAGTCGTCTCGCGAGTCGCCTGCTCCCCAACCGGCAAGACGTCGGTTGTAGAACTCCAGGAAGGAATCAGCCGCAATCGCCTCCCGAGCCTGCCGCATCAAACGCTGGTAATAGGCCACATTGTGGAGGGAAAGCAGGATTGGACCCAGCATCTCTCCAGCCATGAAGAGATGGCGGAGGTAAGCTCGGCTGAGGTGGGACTGCGGAGTCTCGACGTCTGCCTGGACGGGGCGTGGGTCATCCCGATAACAGCTGTTGCGGATTTTCAGTTGACCCGAGTCGGTGAATGCAGAGGCATTGCGGCCATTTCGGGTGGGCATCACGCAATCGAACATATCGATGCCGCGAAGCACGCCCTCCAGGAGGTCCCGGGGAGTGCCAACCCCCATCAGGTAACGCGGTCGGTCCACAGGGAGGCAGGGGCAGGTCGCCGCAATCGTTTCGTACATTGCTGCCGGCTCCTCGCCGACACTCAATCCCCCAATCGCGTAACCGGGAAACTCAAGACTCACCAATTGCTCGGCCGAGCGCCGCCGCAAGCCCGGGTCCAAGCCACCCTGCACGATTGCAAATTGGATCTGATCGGAACGCTGATGAGCCCGTTGGCAGCGGGCGGCCCAACGCGTGCTCCGTTCCATCGCCTCTTCGACGGCGGCATAAGTTGCCGGCAATCCAATGACATGGTCGAGGACCATCGCGATATCCGATCCGAGCTGCTCCTGAATCCTGACCGCGCGCTCAGGTGAAAGCTCCAGTTGCGAGCCGTCGATGTGCGAGCGAAACACCGCTTGGGCCTCGGTGATTTTGGTCATTTGGGCGAGACTGAAAATCTGAAAGCCGCCGCTGTCGGTCAAGATCGGCTTGTTCCAGCCAATGAACTGGTGCAAGCCGCCCAGCTGGGCAACCAGCTCCGGACCGGGACGGAGCGCCAAATGATAGGTATTTCCCAAAACGATTTGAGCGCCGGCGGCAGCCACTTGATCGAACGTCAATCCCTTGACTGTGCCGCAGGTGCCGACAGGCATGAAGGTCGGCAGGTCGATGGTCCCATGGGGAGTGTGGAGCCGGCCCAATCGCGCTCCGCAGTGGCGGTCGACATGTAATAGTTCGAACTGAAAAGCGGGACGGGAAGAACCCTCCGCGGTCGCTGGTGAGGTCTGGAACATCGTGCACTCGCCTGTCGCGGGGCCGCAGATTGGGCGGGCGAGGGATGACCTGCAGCCGCCCAAAAAAGAGCCCGGACCTAAGTGGACCGGGCCAGAAAGTTCAGTCGGTTAGTCGCTGCCGTCCGGCATCGAGCGGAATCATCCAAGGCGATTATTCGCCACGCAGTTTCATTCCCAGTTGAGTCAGCTTCTCGCGGACTTCATTGAGGCTGGTCACGCCAAAGTTTTTGCATTCAAGCAAATCGTCGCCAGACTTCCGCAGCAATTCCCCGATCGTGGTCAGGCCCAAGCGGGTCATGCACTTCCGGGCTCGAACCGAGAGGTTGAGGTCGGAAATCGGACGCTCCAGAACAACCGATTCTTCGGGCGAAAGCGCCGCCGTGTCGAACGTCTCCGGTTCGACATCCTTCTGATTGGAGAACTGGCCGATCACCAGCCCCTTGTTCTTCATCATTTCGCGGATTTCGTGCAGCGAGGTCTCGCCGAAGTTCTTGCTGTTAAGCAATTCCAACTCGGTCACCTTGGTCAGGTCGCCGAGGGTCATGATGCCCATCTTTTGCAGGCAATTGCGGCTGCGGACGCTCAATTCGAACTGGGCAATCGGAATGGTCATGACAGTCTGCATCTTGCGTTGCAGGCGGTCGCGATCGTCGTCCCAGCGGTCGCCGCCGTTTACCGACTCCAGGGCATCGCGGCGGTAGAGCCGGGCCCGCTCATGGCCCGGATAGGACTCCAGAATGCGATCGTAGCAGCGTACGGCTCGCTGGAATTGATTGTAATCTTCGTACATCACGCCGAGATTCAGCAGAGCGCCGAGGTTGGTCGGAAAAACCGAGGAGGCCCGTTGGTAAAGCTCGATCGCCTTTTCATCGTTGCCGCGGCGGTCATTTTCCAAGGCCAATCCAAAGAGAGCGCCGGAGTGCTTTTCATCCGCATCAACCGCGCGGGAATACAACCTGACAACTTCGTCCGGGTTCGTGCCCAGGACTGCAATCGTGGCGGCGCGCTGGTACAGGTACTCAGCGGTTTGCTCAATCGGTCCGAAAAGATTGTCGAGGATCGACATCGCGGCTGGGGCGTCTCCCCCCAAACGTTTGGCTTCGGCAGTCAGGACGGCACAGAAAGCGGGATCGTAGCCTCCCTTCTTGGCGTTCTCGTAGCATTCAATCGCCCGCTCGTGATTTTCCAGAGCAGCGTGTGACCGCCCTTGATACAAATAGGCCAGTGCCCCGCCGTCAGCAGACTCCAGCGTCTGAATCGCGGAGCGATAACGACCGAGCAGGTACTGGCATACGCCCAGGCGAACCGAAGAGGCTGGCGACCGGGATGGCTGCGACTCGAGTTCATTCGTCAGATCGCGAAGCACGGGGAATTGTGAGTAATCATCGCTGATTCGCCGCGACAAGACTTTGATCTCGTTGGGACCAAAAGAATTGTTCGACAACACAATGTCCTTCAGTTCCGTGTCTACAACTGGAATCATTTCTGCTTTCCTCGTGCCTAATTCTCAAGTCCGCCGCTACCGGCAAACTGACTTTCTCAGCGGCTGGTGTTTCATTCCCGCAGTCGAGTTCCCAACCGAAAACTCAACTGTCACCGCTTGCCTTGGTCACCGCTTGCCTTGGTCACCGCCGCAATGGTCACCGCTGCAATGGTCACCGCGACAACGCGAATCCCGCTGTGCTTCTCGCCATTCACAGCGAAAGTCCAACACAGCAAAAGTCCAACACAGCAAAACTCAGTCCCCACCAAAGGCGGCGTTCGGCAAACCGATCGCGCATCCTGAGAGGGATTCACGCACCAGCCAACGGGTCGTTTTCAGCGTTCGCTCCCGGTTGCTTCGCCGGGGACGAGCCCAACGCCGGCGAGGCCGCCTGAAAAGGGACCGCTTGAGCGGGGGTGGTGCGCTTTGGGGGTGGTACCAGCCGGCCAACCAATGGGCCTGCCAGTTACACGCCACCGGGATAAAAAGTTGCCGAGCCTGCCGTAGCGATCCTCGCATTTTGCCAGATTTTGGGACTGTCTTCAATTGGGAACTTGAAAACAGCGGGTTCCGGGCCAGCGCTTTATCCGGTTCGCAAGAGCGGGCGAGGCCGCGTAAACGGCCAAAAGGTACCGGGAAGTTGAGGTGAAAAAACCGGCAAGGAGTCGAACCCATAACCCCCGCATTACGAATGCGGTGCTCTGCCAATTGAAGCTACGCTGGCGGGACGCCCTAGAATTTATCATTTCGGTTAAACGCCGCCAATACCTTGCCGTTTTTCGCTGGTATCCCTCCAATTCCCCTGCCGCCCCGGCACCCGTCCCTGCCGCCGAAAGAAGCAGACGCCTCCAACTCACCGGAGCGGTCGATTGAGTTACGATGTTCTGGACCGGACTTCCAGGCCAGTGACAGTCGAGCACTTCCCTGGTCCCCCCGGCTTTTATCCCAAAAACAGCCGCAATTCAGGCCGGCGTTGCTGCTCTTTCCTCCAACGATTCCTGCCTGGCCCTCGCCTGCGAAATGGCTTGTCCGCCCAACCGGATGTGCGCAACCTGATGTGTCCAACCGGATGTGCCCCAGTGGATGCCGGCCGCAAGGTCCAAGCGAGGGCTGGCGGTGCATGAATCAACGCTGGCTTCGACGGCTGGGTCTGATTCCCCGAAGAAATTTTCGCTCAGAAACAGAAAGTATCTTGAACCGATGGCTTCTTTGGATTTGTCCCAATCGCTGTCCGCTCGTCGCGCGGTGCTCTGCCTCAGTGGTGGCATGGATTCGACATCGCTGCTGCTGCACCTGCTCGACGCGAATGTCCAGATTCACGGCTTGAGTTTTCATTACGGCCAGCGTCACGCGGTCGAACTGCAGCGGCTTGAGTCGAATCTCGATTACTTGCGCGGGCAGGGACATCCGGTCGATTGGCAACTCATCGACCTCCGCACGCTTCAGCCGCTGTTGCACTCGGCGTTGACCGACAGTGGCCGGGAAATGCCGCTGGGGCATTACGCAGCCGAGAATATGCGGGAGACCGTCGTGCCCAACCGCAATGCGATCTTTGCTTCCATCGCCTACGCCTGGGCTTTGTCCCTCGCGAACCGAACGGGAGAGCGAGTCGCGATTGGGCTGGCCGTTCACAGCGGCGACCATGCCATCTATCCCGATTGCCGTCCCGCTTTCTACGATGCCTTGCTGCAAGCCTTTGCTCTGGGGAACTGGGAGAGCGAGCAGGTGACTGCCTACCTTCCCTATTTGAATTGGGACAAGGCCCAGATTCTGGCCGATGGGTTGCGCAGCGCAGCGCGTTTGCAGCTCGACTGCCAACTGATTTACCGACAGACTTGTACCAGTTACCTTCCGGATGAGGCAGGCCGTTCTCACGGACTGACAGGATCGGATGTGGAGCGAATCCTGGCTTTTGACCAGTTGGGGCTCGAAGACCCGCTCGAATTTCAACGGCCTTGGAAAGAACTGGTTGCCGAGGCTCGTCGCCTGATGCTCGAACAGGAGGATTTCGGACGGTCGGGGGTGGTTGGCTGAGATAGTCGAGCGTGGACTGGTGGGGTGGTCCCGTTCTGGTCCGCGAGACAATGTGAAAGGAAGCCGATGCGCGGTGTGATGTTTCAGGCCGTCGAGCGAGTTGCCTGCGGGGACCTCCCGGAGCCCGTGTTGGAGAATCCTCGCGATGCGATTGTGGCCGTTGAATTGGCAGGACTTTGTGGGTCCGATCTGCATCCGTTTTTCGGGCGGGAACAAGGACTCGACCCGGGCACGGTGATGGGGCATGAGTTTGTCGGCACTGTTTTGGCCGTCGGTCCGGAAGTCCGCAAATTCGCGGTGGGGGACCGAGTCTTCGCCCCGTTTTCGACCAGTTGGCTGCGTTGTTGCTGGGAGACAACTACAGCACCGGCTACTATTGCGCGGAAATGGCAGGAGTTGCTCCGGGGGGCGTGTACGCTGTCATTGGTTGCGGCACTGTGGGCTTGCTGGCGATTCTGGCGGCTCGGCAACTGGGAGCCGATCGGATTGTGGCGATCGACCCGGTCGCCGCGCGGCGCAGTCAGGCCGAATCCTTGGGAGCAGCAGCTCCGGCTTCCGAGGTCTCCGCGCGCGACTTGCTCCGCAGTTGGACGGACGGTCGCGGGGCGGATGCCGTTATGGAGTTGGTCGGATTGCCCTCGGCCCAAAGGTTGGCTTACGACTTGGTCCGCCCAGGTGGCACGCTTTCCGTCATCGGCTGTCATTGCACGCCGAATTTTTCATTTTCGCCAGTCGAAGCCTACGACAGAAATCTTACCTATCGGACCGGGCGCTGTCCGGCGCGAGCTTACATGGAGCGCTTGGCAAAAGAGGTTGTCGCCAGTGGACTGGACCTCGACCGCTTTATCACGCACGAGTTTTCGCTCGAGGATTGCATGCGGGGATACGAGGTGTTTTCACGCCGCGAGCAAGGATGCCTGAAAGCAGCCTTTGTTCTCTAGCTTTCCGCGGCACAGTCGACAGAGGCAAGTCGAAGGGGGGCGAAGTCTAACGCGCGAAATTGCGATCGCAGTTGACCGGAATTGCCAACCGTAACCAGATGTAGGTTAATTCGCGGCCAATTGGTCGGCTATCCTGCTCAGCGCTTCTGCTGCCCCCAATGGCAAGTGAATGCTCACCAGTCGGGAGATGTCGGTCTCGGCTGCCGGATTGATTTCAATCGTTGGCAAGCCGAGCGTGCGCGCCTGCAAGATGGGTTGCAGGATATAGGGGAAAGTGCTCGAGGTGCCGATGCTGAGGTAGAGGTCGAAACCGCGACGCAATTCACGGTCCAGTGTCCCGAGGGCGTCGCTCGGAAGAAACTCGTCAAACAAGACGACATCCGGACGTTGCAATCCTCCGCACTCGCCGCAGTGGGGCGGGAAATTGAGCTGTGAGTAATCCTCAACCGGCTCCACTCGTTGGCATTGAACACAGCGTACCCGTCGCATTGTGCCGTGGATCTCAATTACGTTGCGGGAACCGGCTGCCAGATGCAAACCGTCGATGTTCTGAGTCAGGACCCAAACTCGAGGTTTGGTTTGCTCGAGCCAAGCGAGAACCTCGTGGCCGCGATTGAACGTTTTCCCTCTCGCTCCCGATTCGATCTGGCGCATGTACTTCCAGGTAATCTCCGGTCGGGTTCGAAAAACCTCGGCTGAGAGTGCCTGTTCGATTGCAATTCCATCCTCGGTGAGTCTGCCGTTGTACAGACCGCTGACACCCCGATAGGTTGGCAAGCCTGAATCGGCCGAGATGCCTGCGCCGGTGATCGCCAGAATATTCCGGGCCTCGCGGATGAGGTCAGCTGCTGCCCGAATCAATGGCGAAAGGTCGGCTGCCAAAATCGAACCTCCTGATCGGAAGAAATCGAAGTACGCGAACGCGCGGTCTGCCGAGCCGGTCGTGTTCCCACCAATTCCATGCTGGGAGCGCCGCTGGTTAGCGGATCATGCCCATGTAAAAGCTGAAGACTTGCTTCTCATCGCCGTCTGCCGAGGAGACGGGAAAGGCGAAGTCAAACGCAAGGGGAGCCCCCATGCCGGCAGCTGGCATGTGCACGCGGAAACCGAACCCCGGAGCCACGCGGAAGTTATTCCAGTTGATATCGATTTCACGCTCAACGGTACCGAAGTCGCAGAAGGCGACTGCCTTGATCATGTCGTCTGCAGTGATCGGGAACATGTACTCGAGGGTATTGAGCCACTGGAACTCACCACCGACTCGGACACCTCCTTCCAGGGGGCTGGCGCCGCGGAACTCGAAACCACGCATGGTGGAGAACCCACCGGCGAAGTAGTTCTCGAAAATCGGCGTGCCGGATCCGGAAAAGCCGAGTCGCGTTCCATAGCTCACCGTGTGGCGACCTGAGCCGTCAGGCCGCTGGTACATCAGACGGTAGCGGCGGACCTCGATGTCGCCGCGCGGAAAGTCGACTTCACCAAAGCCCTGACTGTAGGTCAGCGAGAGGAATTGACCGTCTGTCGGCAGGAATGGATGGTCCCGGGTGTCGCTGGTGAGGCTGAATTGAGCCATGTACAGGTCAGTATTCCCCAACGATTCGTTCAGCTCCGGTGAGGTGTTGACCCGCGGATCGCTGAGCTCAACGTTTTCCATCCGCAAGCCCGCACTGACACTCACATCTGGAGTCAGGCGATAACCGAGCGAAACGCGTCCGCCCAAGCGTTGTTCATTCCAGTCGAAGTAGTTGCGACTGAAGAGGAATCCGCTGACCGAAAGACTGACGGACGAGTCAAACAGATAGGGCTCGGTAAAACTGACGAGGTAACGCTGGACTTGATTTCCCGGAACAAGTTCGAGCCGGAAGCCCTGTCCCGCGCCGCGCCAAGCCGTGCCGTCCGTGATTTCCCGGAAGGAACGGGGGAAGCGGAACAGATCGAAGTTCCGCTCATCGATAATGAATTGCCCAACCAAGCCGTTATCAGAATTGTAGGCACCGCCGAGGTTGATGCGACCGGTCATTGTCTCCGTGACGTAAACATCGAGATCCGCGTAATTCTGGGGGAAGCTCTGAGGGCCAGCCGGTCCATAGGATTGCTGGACCGCACCCGGGAAGGTCGGAGTGCCCAGTTGTGCTCCCGGAACCTGGCCCGGGGGAAGGGTCGGGGTAGTCGGGTATTGATAAGTCATCGGCCGCACATTCGGGTCGAGCAGCGTCTGCCCGCCCCCCTGCGGTTGCTGCACCGGGCTTTGAGCGCGGACCACTGCTTGCGAATCCGGGATTACCCGGCTGGCGGCCGCCGAGGCGCTTGCCGAAGCAGAGCCAGCAGTCGCTGAAGGAAGGAGCCTGGGCGTGTCGAAACCTGATTCCTGGTCCCGTGAATGGTCGGCGAAAAACAGGGCGGGAGATGTCGACTCAGGTTGAGGCTGGGGACCTGCCGATGGGAGGATGGGAGGAGTCGGAGCGCTGACAACCACAGGTTGCTGCCAGAGTTTCGAGGAGGGTTGGGCCTCCGCGGCGAGGCGGTGCGGCGGCCCGCTCACACATCCAGCGGACAGCAGGACGAGTGCGGATAGCAATCCAACCAGTTGAAGCAGCAGCGGGAATTTCATGTTTCGGTTCGCGGGGGGATCACGACTTCGGTTGGGTCGATCTAGCGCCGGGCAGAGGAGGTTTGTCCTCGCTCAGCCATCGCTTGGATTTCTTGCTGTTCCGGCGGACGGACCACGATTTGGGGTGGCGCTCCCGGCATACTGGGATCGGAGCCAGCAAAAACGCCGGCTGAGCCCAACCGCCGTTCAATCTTCTTCAATTCACGGGAATCGATGATGTCTCCCGGATGGAGGCCAAACCGGTTGAGCACCACTTCTCGCTTGGTCACACCGTAGTCGCCCTCGATGTGGACATTGATTTTGCCGACCCGATACTGCTCGCCCTCACTGATTTTGTAGACGATATCAATCATGGCGGGCTCTTCCAGGAAGCGGGGTTCAGCTTCCACCTCGGCGAAAACATGCCCCTCGGAACCGTAGAGTTCGCGGAGGTTGACGACATCCCGCTCCATCTTGGCGGAATTGAAATCGGGAGGCGTCCCCGCTTCGGGCTTCAGCTTCACAACACCCAGCAATTGATCCTGGCTGTATTTGCTGTTGCCGATGAAGGCGACATTCCGGATGCGATATCGCGGCCCTTCGTCAATGATGAAACGCAGGGTCATCCAGCGACCATCATTGCTCTCGCTGATCTCGCGGCCGATTCGGGCATTGAAGTAGCCGAGACTCCGGTAGTAGCTCATCAATCGCGAAATGTCCTGGTCAATCTCTTCCCGCTTAACGAGCCCCCCGAAGACCTTCATGATGCCAGGCTTGGATTTAATTTGAGTTTTCAATCGCTCGTCGGTCGCGATGCTGTTTCCCTCAAATCGGACTTCCCAGATGCGTTGTTTTTCGTCTTCATGAATCAGGAAGACCACCTTTTCGTCATCGGGTTGATCGCCGTCGAGGATCTCAACCTGGGTCTTGGGATACCCCTTTTCATGATAGAAGTCCTCGATGCGTGATTTGAGCATCTTTACTTCGTAAACATCGAGCGGCTCCCCATCCTCCAGGCCAGTCTGCTTTTTCAGGGTACTGTCTGAGATTCCCCGATTGCCGATGAATTCCACTTTTGTGATCAGGTGCTTTTCAACCACTTCGATCGTGATCACCAAGCCCTGAGGTGTCCGCTCCAGATAGGGACCATTGATGCGTTTGACTTCCTTCATCCGCCAAAGTTGGTCCACGTCCTGCTGCAATTGGTCGGGGTCAAAGTAACGACCCGGGCGAGTGCGAATGTTCCGCGTCAGGTAATGCTCCGGCAGGTTCTTGTTTCCCTTGACGATGACTTCGGCGACAATCTCGCCCGCTCCAGGCTCGGTCGGCGATAAACGCTCACCGCCCTTTGGCGGATCCTTCAAAGCCTCACTCAGGCTGCGATCGAAACTGGGAGGCGCCTTGATGTCGGGACTCTGAAACCGCATCATCCCGGCAGGCGTTTCCAAGGTATGCGGTTCCAGCAATTGACAACCGCTCAACAGACAAGCGGCGCCCGCGACCAGCCAGAGCTTGACCAGCGTCAACCACAACCAGCTGAGTGACAGCCCGCTATAAGCCTGTCCCGCACAAGTGGGTCCGGGTTGGGAGTGCGCGGAGAAATAGTGGCGAGCAGTTGCCGGCGTGTTTTCAGCCAACGGGCCGAGCGGCGGCGCACTCGGCCGCGCGATAGTTACCGGGAAACTTCCCTGAATTGACATTTCCTCTGTCCTTCCATTGACCAGAGACCCAAAAGAGCTGCTGCCCGGGCGGTTAATTACAGGATGCATTTCAAACTCACAAGGCGAGTTGCCGGGACCAGGAAAAAAGCGCTGATCACTCCGAACCGGGTGATCGCCTCAATTCCCTTTAGGTCACCAGGGCAATTGAGTGGCAGCGACTGCCCTACGAGCCACAAGGGAAAAAGGTTCGCCGGTCGCCCCAGAGAAATACACCTCCGACTGCCCTGGGCTGCTAGCGTTAGAGCGGCTGACCGGCCGGCCTGTCGAGCACGAGTTGAGGTGAAACCCACCGCAGGTAGCTGCCTGCAAGAAACGGCCTGGCTTCCCTAGCCTGCCGGCTTTACTGGCAAACGTTCGCTGGCGGCAAAGGGCCCGGAAGGAATCGCGGCCAAACTGCCTGCATTTCGCCCGGCTCTCATTTTGGCCATCGGGTTTCGGGTTCCCGAGTTTTGGCCACAGGCTATTTGGGGGATCGAACCACGCGCCCCTCGGAATGAGGGCCCTACTCAGCAACTTGCCTGCGGGCAACCGGAGCCAAATCGAGCCGGAAATGATATTCCTCATACGGCTCGTAGCTGTCGTGCATCACCCGCGATTGCCCCGTCATGAGGCAGCCAAATTTTTGATAGAAGTTGTGCGCCCGCGAAAAGCGGCTGTCCGACCAGAACTCCATCCGCTGGAAGCCTTGTTGACGGGCCCATTCCACGGCCGTTTGCATCAACTCGCGCCCCCAAACGCCGCCGCGGAGGCTGGGGTGAAGATAGAGTCGCTTGAGCAGGCAGGGGATGATTGGGTCGGCGGACGGTTCGTGCGAAGGGGTGACGGCCACTGTCCCTTTGATTTTCCCCTGCTCTTCCAAGACCCAAAAGCTGCCCCCCACGGCCTGAAAGTTCCGCTCCAAATCGAGCAGGTCGCTGTCGCAGTTATCGAGGCAAATCGTCTCGCCATATTCGCGGAAAATGTCCGCAATTAACCGCACAATTTGCGGCTGATCGGTCCTTTCTGCGAGGCGAATGCGCATGTTTAGCTGACCTGGATCGTCGAGACGATGTTGACGGAGCGGAAAAAAATGGGCCCGGTGCGTTGGCTTCAGCAACCAAAAACGAAGCAGGCGGTCTTGGGGACCGCCTGAACGATGCATTTAAACTCCCTCGCGACTGGTCGGAACCGGCACTCAGCCGAGCAACCGGTCGCGCAGGTTCGCCCGCTAGGGGCGACGAACGACAGGTTCGCCCTCTAGGGGCGACGAACGACAGGGTCGCCCTCTAGGGGCGACGAACGACAGGGTCGCCCTCGGGGGGCGACCAACGGCAGGGGAGCCGGCTAGACGCTGAACGAGCTGCCGCAACCACAGGTTCGCTTGGCATTTGGATTGTGGAACTGGAATCCGCGTTGCTCCAGCCCATCGTAGTAATCAACGGAAGTTCCATCCAAGAACAGGGCGCTCTTCTTGTCGACGACGACCTGGACACCGTGCTGCTCGCTCATGGTGTCATTCGCTTCGTCAAATTGGGTATCGATGTTCAGGCTGTAGTTGAAGCCGCTGCATCCGCCGCCAGTCACGGCCACCCGCAGCATGGCTCCTTCGCCGTGCTGTCCGTCGACGATGAACTTCTTGACTTCGGCCGCAGCCTTCTCAGTAATTGTGACACTCATCCGAGATCACTCCAGTCCAGTAGTGAAAGCAAAATTCTATTCCCGCAGCCGCATATCCCGCGGCTGTTTACCTGTTGTCTCTATTCTTCGTCAGTTCGGTGAAGCTGTCCAGAGCCATTGGCTCCCGACCCTGCGCAACCGGCAAAATTCACTGTCAAATCGTGCAGGGAAGCCTCGTTTTAAGGGGCGGTATGACTTCCCAAGGCGCGGAGCCTGCAAGCCGAGTCCGCCAGCAGTTCGCTCGCTGCGTCAATCTCTTCGACGGTCGTGAAGCGACTAAGCCCAAATCGCAAACTGGAGCGGACTTGGTCGCGGTCCAAGCCCAGAGCGGTCAACACGTGGCTCGGTTCGCTACTGGTTGCGGTGCAGGCACTGCCGCTGGAGAGGGCCAATTGCGGACTTCCCACCATCAGCGAATGGCCATCGAGTCCTGGAAACTGGCAATTCAGGTTGTTCGCCAATCGCTCCCCGGGGGCGTCCAGCCGCGGGCCATTCAGCGGCAACTCACCGAGTTTGGCCTGCAATTGCCGATAAAGCCGGTCGCGGAGTTGAGCCATTCGCGCGCTGTCCTCAGCGCGAGTTTCCAAGGCGAGCTCGAGTGCCCGGGCCATCCCGACGATGCCGCTCACGTTCAGCGTTCCGCCGCGTCTGCCCAGCTCCTGGCCGCCGCCGTCAATCTGGCTCTGCAGTCTTATCCGCCGTCCACTACCGCGCACGTAAAGGGCTCCACAGCCTTTGGGGCCGTGGAATTTGTGAGCGGTAAAGCTGAGCAGGTCGACTCCGAGTTCCTCGACATCGACGGGGATTTTGCCGACGGCCTGAGTGGCATCGCAATGCACGGCGATGCCGCGCTCTCGGCACAACTGGCAGATCTCGGCCAGCGGCTGGATCGCACCCATCTCGTTGTTGGCCAGCATCACGCTGGCTAACACGGTATCTGGCTGCAGTGCCTCGCGAAACCGCTCCAGATCGACAAGACCGGGACAGGCCGTGGTCGGGCCTTGCACAGGCAAGCGGGTGACGCGAAAACCGACTTGCTCCAGCTTCTGCAGCGGGGCGAGCACGGCGAGGTGTTCCGTTTGAACCGTCACGAGGTGCCCTGCCCCGCGGCGCAGCGAGTAGCCGCGCAGGGCGAGGTTGTTGCTTTCCGTTGCCCCGCTGGTGAACACGATTTCGGAGCGGGCATGCTCTACCAGTTCTTGAGCCGCTTGGCCGAGGCGATGCGTGACGCTGCCCGCATTGGCGTACTCGTACTCAAACGTCGGCAACATCGCCTCGATCACCCGACGGTCGACTCTGGTCGTCGCGTGGTTGTCGAGGTAAATGGTCCCTGGTTTGCTCATCGCTGTTTACCAACCGACTTGCCCGTTTACCAACCGACTTAACCGCGAGACGGAACGGCCCGCAGTCGCCATAATCGGTCGCGAAGCTGCTGGGCCGGTCGCCGGCACGGTTCCATCGAAGCAGAGGCTCATTTGGGGGGAATGGCGGATTTAATTCCCGCCGTTGCCACCATCCGGGTTGGCGGGAGGAGTAGGCTTGGTCCCCTCGCCACCGCCTTCGGCTGCCTTGGCTTTCTCGGCCTCTTCCTGCTGCTTGAGTCGGTCTGCTTCCCGTTTGCGTTCGGCTTCCCGGGCCCGTTGCATCGGATTGGGTCCTCCGCCCGCGCCGCGCCGTCCGGCCGCAGGATCCGCAGCAGGCGGTTCATTCAGATTGGGGGCTTCGATTCGCCGCGGGTACCAATTGTTGTTGTCATCGACATCGGCGGTTTCGAACCGGGGGTCCAGCCTCAGCACCTTGACCGGCTTCTCGACCAGCAGCAACTTGGTCACCGTCTCGTTATTGCGCCGCCAGACTTCAGCCGGGATGCGCTGCACTTCACTTTCGCCGTCTTCGTACTGGATTTCGATAATCAGCGGCATCACCAAACCGCCCGAATTGCGGAAGGTAACCATGTACATGTAGGGGGTGTCGGCCAGCAATTCCTTCTGCTCCGGAGTCAGCGCCGCAACCATTTTTTCATAAGCTTCGCGGTCTTCTTCGGTCACTTCCAGCGAGTCGTACTCGTTGTAGAAGTCCTTCAGCTCGGGAAACTTCTCGGCTCGTTTTGGAATCTGCTGGTTTCGCTCCTCGCTCAGCGAGGGCGGAGCCGAGTTGCGCTGAGCCAGTTGCTTGGGTTTCTCCAGATAGGGAGCGGTCGTGTTGAAGTTTGCCTGTCGCACCGATTCAATCGCCAAGTCGACATGGTCCGTGGTGTAGAACCAGCCACGCCAAAACCAATCGAGGTCGATCCCGGACGCATCCTCCATGGTGCGGAAGAAGTCGGCGGGCATCGGTCGCTTGAACTTCCAGCGGTTAGCGTATTCTTTGAAGGCAAAGTCGAACAATTCCCGGCCAAGTATCGTCTCGCGAAGGATGTTCAGCGCCGTTGCCGGTTTGGCATAAGCATTTTCCCCGACCCGAATCACCGAGTCGCCCGCGGTCATGATCGGAACCTGATTGGCCGACTTCATGTAGGCGGTAATCTTCCGCGGGTCGCCCCGGCCGGATGGATACTTCTCTTCCCATTCCTGCTCGGCAAGAAACTGCATGAACGTGTTCAAGCCCTCGTCCATCCAGGTCCACTGGCGCTCGTCGGTGTTGACGATCATCGGAAACCAGTTGTGGCCGACTTCGTGGATCACGACGCTAATCAATCCGTACTTGGTTCGGTCCGAATAGGTGCCGTCCTTCTCGGGGCGGGGACCGTTGAAGCAAATCATCGGGTACTCCATGCCGCCGATCGGCCCATTGACCGAGATTGCGACCGGGTAGGGATAGTCGAAGGTGAACTTGGAGTAAACCTCCAGCGTGTGGGCTACTGCGTGGGTGCTGTAGGTGCTCCAGAGCGGTTCGCCTTCCTTGGGGAAAAACGACATCGCCATGACCGTGCGGTCCCCCAGCCGGACGCCAAGGGCATCCCACATGTACTTGCGCGATGAGGCAAAGGCAAAGTCGCGGACATTGTCGGCCTTGAAAACCCAAGTCTTCTTTTCGGTCGCCCGGGAGGATTCATTGGCCTTTGCCTCCTCCGGGGTGACGATGAACATGGGCTTTTCGGCTGTGCGGGCAGCTTCCAGGCGCTTCAGCTGATCAGGCGTTAACACCTCTCCGGCGTTTTCCAATGTTCCCGAAGCGGTGACGATGTGGTCCGCCGGGGCCGTGATTCGCACCAGGTAATCGCCAAACTCCAGCGTGAACTCGGCAGTCCCCAGATATTGCTTGTGTTGCCAGCCGGTCACGTCCGTATAGGCGCAGGCCCGGGGGTACCACTGGGCCAATTCGTAGATGTAGTTTTTATCCTCTTCAAAAAATTCGTAGCCGGTTCGGCCGCGAGCTACCTTGGCGTTGTTGATGGCGTAATTCCAACCGACCCGAAACTGGATCGACTCGCCAGAGTTCAGGGGAGCCGGAAGATCAACCCGCATCATGGTCTTCACGATCGAGTATTTCAGGGCCTCGCCCGTTTTGCTGCTGACGACTTCCTCAATCCGAATCGCACCGTCAAAGCGATCGCGGGCCAGCCGGCCCTGCAGGCCTTGGAGGTTCATCGCCCCGGCTGTCTGCCCGGGTGGAGTTCGCTCGGCATCGGTCGTCTCCGTCAACCGTGCATCCGAGTTGTGGCCGTGCATGTTCGGGTCCAATTGCAACCAGACATACTTCAGCGGATCAGGCGAAGCATTGCGGTAAGTGATTTCTGCGGAACCCTTGATCGTCTGGTCGTTGTCATTCAGCTCGACATCGATCACGTAATCGACAGTTTGCTGCCAGTATTCATGGCCCGGAGCTCCCGACGCATTGCGGTAACCATTGGGGGTGGGAAGGATCTCTTCCAACTGGCGGAACTTGTCTTCCTGCTTGAATTTCTCAACGGTCTCTTGGGCGACCAAGACAGGCTGCCATCCCGCCAGGGCGGCGCACGTGAACACAAAAAGCAATCTGGCCAAAACCGATTTCATGGTCCCAAAACCTCTCACCCGGGTTTGATTGAACGATACGAAAACGGCTGGAATCGGATTCGCTCTCCGAACCAGCCGTCCGTTGACTTTTTCCAGTTTAATCCAAACCGACCAGTTCGTGGTCAGCCACCTGGCTCATATCGAGCTGGCCCGTATCGACCTCGCCCGCATCGACACCGAATTTCAGCCCTCGCCAGTGAGGTCGAGGAGCGGAAACGTCGGTCCCCCGGGCCAATTTGGGACGATGCCAGTTCGCAGCCCTTACTTGCCGTCCCTGGGCAGCAAGGCCGAGCGAAACTCTTCGGGAGTCATTTCCGGCTTGCTGAGCTTCCGCACCGAGCCGTCGAAGTAAGCGACCAGCAGGCTTTCGCCATCAGCGAGATTGGTAAACAGCTCAACTGCCTTGTCGACAGTCAGCCCCTGAGGATCCATCCAGTCCAGTCCCGGCTTGTACTGCACCAGCATGATTGTGTTCGAGGTTCCATCGGTAATGTCCTGAAATTGTTTGATCGGCTGCTCGAGGGCGATATGTGCCAAGTCGCTCAGCTTGTTCGAACCGGACCCGAATATCTCCGGCATCTGTTCGGCGAATTTCTGGTTGGCCGCCGAGTTAAAGCCTTCCTGCGTTTGAATCTCGTTAAACAAGTCGGATTCTTCGAGGAAAGGCAGGACTCGGACTCGCCAGCTCAAATCGTTTGAGATCTTTTGCTCGCTGGGGCCAAACGGAAAGCTGCCATAGGAATCGTGGTAATTGTGAATCGAGAGGACTGCTTGGCGGAGCCGATTGAGCTGCGTGACTTGCTCCGCCGATTTCCGGGCGCTTTCGATCGATTCCTTGAGCATCTCGTCCATTCCCTCTGGCCGAGTTACCTCCATGGTCATCTCGTTGCCTTCGTTTTTGGGCTTGAGCGCGGTCAGCAACTTGGAGGCGACTTCAGCTGTCTTGGGAGAGTCCTTTTTCAGTTGGGCAAGCTGAGCGCCGGCCGCAAACTTGGCCATGTTCAACAGCCCGTCCACCGTCTGGAAAATTTCCTTGGTCGATTCTTCGTCCCGGCCTCGAACACCGAGGACCAACATTTTCTCCGCTTCCATGTCAAATGAAAATTTGAGCGACTCGACCTTCATCGCGACCTCAAAAAACGGAGCTGCTTCCGGCGGCAATTGTCCGCCAAGCATGTCGTTGACTTCGTCCAGGAGATCGGTTGAGTTGCTCAGGTCGATGGCCAGTTTCACGCTGTGCTCAGGCAAAGAGGCCATCAAATCGTTGACGCCTTTGGAATTTCCGCTCTTGCCTGCCTGTTTGATATAGGCCGGCGTGCCAATCGCCATCGAGACGTCATCAAGCTGGGTGAACAGCATGTTGGGCGTCTCGCCGCTGGCAAGACGGAAGCCATCCATCCCATCTACCACGGTCGGTTCAAAATCGGCGGTGATCGAACCCCAGATCTTGGACATCGTGGCCGAATCCGGGAAATTGACTTGCACCATAAAGTCAAAGGGAAGGTCTTCTTGGGGGCCCATGGTCATCAGGTCCTGTGCACTCGCCGGCAGGGAGAAGGAACCTGAGAGCGACTTGGCACTCGCAATGATCGCTTGCGGGCCGGAACGGACTGGAGCCTCTTCCATCTGAGCAAAGAACGGAGACAACAGCGACGATTTCAGCTTCGCAATATCGACCGAAAAAGACATCACGGCGGGCCGAACCGGATTGGCTGACTGAGCCAAAAGTTCCTGGTTCAGAGCGAACATTCCGAGTAGAAAAACAATAGCAGCGGCAGTTTTACGGATTCCTGCCATGTTTCGAAGAAGACTTGGCGACATGCAACACCACGGAAAGGAGTGTGAAAAAAGGTTTCGCTCAATTTATCCGAAGCGAGGCAATATCGCCAATCCGTCGCAAGAAAACTTGATTTTCACCAATCGCGAACCGCTTGTTTGGTGGACAGGTGACCTGCCTTGAGGGCCTCAGGGGAGTTTGTTTTAGGCCCCAGGGCAAAAGGGCATAGCACCAGACAAAAGAACTTCAGTTTCAGTGGGAAGAATGCAGCCTGCTGACCAGGTTTGGCTCACGCGGAAGGGGGGAAGTTTCGATCCAGGCTTGAATTTAAGATTGCCCGGTTCCGGCCCGAATGGGGAGCGGGCCCGATTGCTCGCTCCCCCGCCCTGCTCGGCTGTCGCGGTGGAAGTCGCTCAGCCACCAAAGAACTCTCCGTAAAGTTGTTCGTTGAAGCCCACCACCAGTGTGTTTCCATGTCGCAGTGAGGGGGCCCGTAAATTACCGGTCGGGCCAATCACCAGCTTGCTGAGTTCCGCATCCGCCGGAGCCCCTTTCTTCATGTCCAACCTGGTTACCGCCGTACCCTTGGCAACACGGACCTCGGCCACACACTTGGCCAGCTTCAGCCCCTCAGCCGCACCAATGGTTTGCTTCCGCGCATCGACCCGGGGCCCAATCGCCACGCCGGCCTTCGCCAACCAGGCTTCCGCCTTCTCGCAGGTCTTGCAGTTGGCTCGCAGGTAGCTCCACTCAACTTGCTTACCGCCACTGGGCTTGCCAGCTGACTTCGCGGGGCCGCCCGCCGCTTTCGCCTTGGCCGCAACGGGCTTAGCCGCAACGGGCTTGGCTGCAACGGGCTTAGCTGCAATTTTCGGTTTGCCCGGCAATTTGGCATTCGCGGGCTTCATGCTTGCCGACTTAGCGATGGTAGTTTTTCGAGACGAAGGGGCTTTGGAGGCTGCAGTTTTCTTAGCCATCGCGATGTTCCTTACAGCTATGGATTTTGAATCTTGAGACAAAGGCCAATGTCAATGCGTCTGTAGACCGAAAGCGCCGAAAAAGATTCACTGGATTCAGCGCAGCCAGCCCTCCGGGCGGTGACCCATCCGCTCAGCTCATTCCCGGTCGATGTTGATCTGTTGATGGTTCCCGAACAAGAGGCGGATGGATCGCAGTGGCTCAGGCCAGAATCTCGCGAATCACGTGACCGTGAACGTCGGTCAGTCGACGCTGCGCGCCGTTGTGGTAGTAAGTCAGACGTTCATGGTCGAGCCCGAGGAGGTGTAATATGGTGGCGTGGAAATCGTAAACCGTGGTTACCTGCTCGAGGGCTTTGTGGCCAAACTCATCGGTGGCGCCGTAGGAGAACCCGCGTTTAACCCCAGCCCCCATCATCCAGCAGGTGAAGCCCGCCGGATTGTGGTCTCGACCACTTGCTCCTTTTTGGAAAGTCGGCATTCGGCCGAATTCGGTGCACCAGACGACCAGGGTCTCCTCGAGCAGGCCGCGGCGTTTCATGTCAGTCAGCAGGGCGGCCAGCGGCTGGTCGAGAATCGGACCGTGAATGTCGTACTGGGCCTTCAGCGTCTTGTGGCCGTCCCAATTGCCGACCCCCTCGCCCATCGCATACGCGCCGTTAAACAACTGAACGACCCGCACGCCGCGCTCGATCAGTCGGCGGGCCACCAGGCAATTCCGCGCAAAGCCCGCTTTCACCGGATTGGCCGAATCGTTGGCCCCATACTCATCGAGAAGGTATTGGGGTTCCTGAGTCCAATCGATGATTTCGGGCACCGATAGCTGCAATCGCGCGGCCAGTTCATAGCTGGCAATTCGGGCCCGCAATTGATCCTCACCGGGGAACTCGGTGGCGTGCCTGCGATTCTGCTCGTCCAGAAAGGCGCGCACTGCCTCATCCTCAGCGACCGAGATTCCAGCCGGCCGGGCGAGATTGCGGAGGGGCTTTTGCGCATTCATCGGCGTCCCCTGAAACTCTGCCGGAAGAAAGCCGGTGCTCCAGTTGTTCAGGCTCGACTGGGGTACCCCGCGCGGGTCGGGGATCGACACAAACGCGGGCAAGTCCCGATTCTCGGATCCCAGAGCGTAGTTGACCCAAGCCCCCAGACTTGGGAAACCATCGAGAGTAAACCCGGTCGACATGAAATTCTCGCCGGGACCGTGCGTGTTGGTGCGGCTGGTCATCGCATGCAAAAAACAGATTTCATCCGCCAAGTCCCCGAGCCGGGGAAAGAGCGAACTGACCATTTTTCCGGACTCGCCGCGCGGCGTGAAATCATAGGGACTCCGCGTGAGATTTCCATTCTCCCCCTGAAAGGTGATCAGGCCCTCACCCGGCATTGGCTGGCCATCGCGCTTGATCAACTCGGGCTTGTAATCCCAGCTGTCGAGATGACTACAGGCTCCCGAGGCAAACACGACCAGCAAATTTTTGGCCCGCGGCCGGAAATGCGGCTGACGTTCCTCTCCCCCGCCCGCAGTTTGATCGCCCGCCCGCAATTGGCCGTCCGCCTCCAGCAAGCCGAGCAACCCGAGCTGGCTGCCGCCCCACAGCAGCGAACCCAAAAAACCACGGCGTGCGAGAAGTGGATGCATGTCAGGGTCCGCTTTCAAATATTCCGACGGGAGGAATGCGACAGTTGACGGTCAGGGCAAAATCAGAAACTCGTTGCTGTTGAGTAACGCTCGGCACAGTGCCGTCAGCCCGTACTGGGCAACCAGCCGCTCCGCAGCGATCCGTTCCGGTTCGGTCGCGGACCGACCAAACAGCAGCCGGTAAGCGGCGTCGATTTGGGCAGCCGCCTGGTCCCCCGCCTCGGCTTGCAAACGCCCCGCCAAGGTGGCCGCTCGTCCCAGCACAAAGGGGCTGTTGAGCAGGTTGAGTGCCTGTAACGGCGTGACACTGCGACTGCGGACTGGACAGACTTGGGCGGCATCCGGCGTGTCGAAGGTACCAAAGGTTGCGTCTTGTTCCATCCGAATTTTCTGCATGTAGATCATTCGACGAAACTCGTTTGGACCGAACGTCTCTCGCGGAAGATAAACCCGAACATAGTTATCGTTGGGCTCGAACGCCGAAAATCCCGGTCCGCCCGGCTTTAAGTCGAGCTCTCCGCTGGCCAGGAGCATCGCGTCCCGAATCGCCTCGCTCTCCAATCGCCTCGGCTGGAACCGCCAGAGCCACTGGTTGCCTGCATCCAGCCGCAGAGCCTCAGACCTCGGCTTGTTATCCTGGCGGTACGTCGCCGAAAGCAGGACCAGCTTGTGGATTGCTTTTAACGACCATCCTCGAGCGACGAGTTCCGCTGCCAACCAATCGAGCAAGTCCGGATGACTCGGCGGCACCCCTTTCGTGCCGAAATCGCTCGGCGTCCCGGCCAGCCCTTGGCCAAAGTGAAACTGCCAGACTCGATTGACAATCACGCGCGCAAGCAGCGGATGCGCTGAAGTCTCCAGCCAGCGGGCGAGCGTCAAACGGCGTTCGCCATCCGTGGCGTCCACTGGCAGCTCAAGGTCTCCCAGCAATTGAGGCAGCCCCGGTCCAACGACTTCCTGCGGTGCAGTGACCTCGCCCCGTTCCAATCGCTTGGTCGGTTCAGGTTGACTGACAAAGGTGCCGACATAGGCTGATTGGGCCAGCGTGATCTGACGATGGAGCGTGGCGATGGACTGGTCGAGTTGCTCCAGTTCGCGTTGCAGGGCAGTCCACTCGGCGGTGGGGGGGACCGCCTCGGAAACAGCGGCGGGAGCATCGCCGCCAAACGGTAGCCGGTCCGCTTCCGTGGCGACCGTTTGCCATTCACCGGGCTGTCGGGCGACTTCAATCCGGTATTCAATCGGCGTCCGATCGCGGTAAACCTGGTTGCGGTCGCGGCCCCAAACGACCGCGCTGATCAACTGCTCGGCCGGGAGTTCAATCTCAACCCAGCCCTTGCCTGACTCGCTGGAAATCCAACTGTAATCGTTGCCGACACGGCCATCGTTAACCTGCTCCAAGCGGTGCTTGCTGCGGTCCGGATAGTCGCCCGAGGAGCTGGCCTTGGCCCCGCAGGTCACCAAGCCGACATTCAGCCAAGGCTTGGCAGCGCCCGGTGATTCAGGCCTTCCAGCGGCGGTTGGGACTTCGTCGAGCGCCCAAACCTCGAGTTCATCCAGACAAGGCTCGGCCTGATTCGTCTGCAAGCAGGTAAAACGGATCCACTTGGCGGTGACGGGAGCAAAGCGGTCGATGTTCTCACGCGAGTTCACCGCCGCCCGTCTTTGCGGAGGGGTACCGGTCGGATCGAACTTGTGGTGGTGGCAACGGGCGCAACCCAACGTCAGGCCAAAGAAGGCGGTGCCCGTAGTGTTGACTATGTCCGCCAACTCGTCCTGGCGTTGATTTTGGGTCAGGATCGGGTCTGGGCTTTTGACTTGGTCCCAAGGTCCGCCGACGAGAAACCCCGTCGCGCGATCCTCCCCCAGTTGGTCTCCCGCAATCTGTAAAGCCAAAAATCGATTGTAAGGGAGGTCTTGGTTGAGCGCCTCGATCACCCAGTCTCGATAGTGATAAGCCGAAGGACGCTCGACGTTAGTCTCAAAGCCGTTTGATTCGGCAAAGCGGACCACGTCCAGCCAGTGCCGCCCCCAGCGTTCGCCATACTGCGGGCTGGCCAAAAGGCGATCGACGAGCTGTGCATAGCGCGCGTCGCTGGGGTCCGCGACGAACTCGTTAACTTCCTGCTGGCTTGGCGGCAGACCGATAACGTCGAGGAAGAGCCTGCGGATGAGCGTCTGCGGCGCGGCCGGAGCTGAACGTTGCAATCCCAGCTCGAACAGCTTGCGTTCGACAAACCTGTCCAGCACCTCGGAGGGATTGGAAGCCGGAACGGGCTCGGTCACCGCCAAAGGCTGTACCGACCAGAGCTCACGTCGCGGCTCGATCACAAAACCTGTTGGCCAATCTGCGCCGGACGCAATCCAGACGCGTAGTCGCTCGATTTCCTCGGCTGTTAAGGGCGGACCTCCCTCGGGCATTTCGGGTTCTTCGCCGGCGACCAGTTCCAGCAGATGGCTGGCGGCCGGGTCACCCGGCACGATCGGCCGAGACCCCGAGTCGGCTTCGGCCAAAGCGTTCTCGGCCCGGTCCAGACGCACGCCCCCTTCTGCGGTTTCCGGGCCATGGCACTGAAGGCAACGAGCCGAAAGCAGTGGAGCAATTTCGCGGACGAAATCAATTCCCGGCGAAGCGGTTGCTTGCGCCTGAGCCGCGAGGGGCTGCGCGATCAGCGTCCAGCTCGTGACGATCGCCAGCAGCGAATAGAGCAGACGGCTGAGCCAAAGATTGCCCAAGGGAGATTGCAACGCCAACTTCGGACCCCTTTCAAAAAACCGGAGCGAGTCCTCGACGTTCAATTGGGTCTGTCGCCGAGGAACCATCCTGGAAGAGGGAACTTCCTTGGTCCAGCATAAACCGCCACCGCGCGAAAAGACAGTGGCGGAATGCACCCCCACCGCCCGCGGCGTCACCACGGTTGCAGGGGAGAGAGGCGATGGGACATTGGCTGCGGTGCCCAGCGCGAGCCCCGACTAATTTCCAGCGATGGGCGTTGGCAGCGGAGGAGTCCTTCGATTCGCTGAGGACTGCAGGAGCGACTTCAACTCCTTTGCGAGTTGCGGTGGCGCGGCTGACTGCAGCGCTATCTGCAACTGCTCGGCGGCCGCATCGGGATGTCCAAGATAGCGGTAATGATAGGCCTGCAGCGCGGCTCCCAGCTCCTTCTGGCCAGCCTGCTGCGAGAAGCTGAGCAATTCGTCAAATTGCTTGACGTAGTCATTCCGTTTGTAAAACTGTCGGAAATTCTCGATCACCAGCCCCCACTGTTCGGGAGGCAGCTGCGCGAAGGCGCTGTTCAAAGCACGCGCTGACTGCTCGAACTCGCCAACGGCAAAATGGCAATGCGCGAGATAGAGTTGCAGCTTGCCATTGGCGGGATCAGCGGCAGCAGCTGCCGTGGCGGCGCCCAGCGCCGCATGGTATTCGCCGGCCGCAAATGCTGCTCGCGATGTTTCATAATCGGATTCAGCCGGAGTTCCGGTCGCCAGCGTCTGGCTGAGCGTTGGGTCGGATTCCGGGCGAACCAAAATGGAGCGACGTTTGCTGGTCGATTCAGCGTGGTCAATTTTCCGGCCCGAGCCAGTCGCGGCAAGCTCGGGCTCCGCGCCATCGTTGGCCAGCGCTGGGTTCGCACCACCCGATCCGCTGCCTGAGCGAGGGGGGATGTACTGCGACTGTCCTCGTCCCTCCGCTGTTCCCAATCCCGCACGCGGTGCTTGGTAGAAATTCGGTGCCGGCTGCCCGGAGTAAAAGGGAGGCTGGTTCAACACCGGTTGCCCGAAGGCCTCCCCACCGGGCGCGTAGTATCCGCCACTGGCCGAGTTGGGGGCGGAGTTCCAACCGCCGACCCAGTCCGGAGTGAGAATCAGTCCCAAGTTTACGTCATCGAAATGCTGACCATGTTGACCATGCTGACCATGGTGACCATGTTGATGCCCGTAACCGCCCTGTCCGCCAAGCTGTCCCGGGTAAGCACCGATGGGTGGGTAATTACCCGGATAGTTATTCGGCCGACTCCATTCGACAGAGCCCGAGTTTGGGGCAGCTGGAGCAGGACGGGGAGTGGACGTCGATTGATTCGACCAGTTGTCTTCGGTGGACCAGCGAGACTGAGCCTCGGCCGGCACCATCCCCACTTGAACAGGGGCAGCGAACGCGACGCACAAAACTAAGATTCTTCCACAGCGTCTCACAGGGGCTGGCTCCAACGATTGCCGCGAAATCGCCACGACCGTCATTCGCCGCAAACTTTAAACCAGACGAGTTTCGTCGGAAAGGAATGCAGTCCGATAGCGGTCCTCTTCGTTAAACCATCGCCAGTTGCCTTGCCGTGATTCACACAAACTGGAGGAGCTGTCAATTTGGTTGACTGGGCTTGAGCAGAGAAGCGATCAAGCTGAGCAGTCCAGAGATACCGATTGTCGTGAGCCGTCCCGCGCTGAGTCCGCTGGACCCGTCGTCAGGTTTGCCCGAGTCCTCCCGGCGGCGGAAATTTAGAACAACGCGCGGAGGCAAATCTGAGACCAAGTTTCGAATTGGTCGATCTCCGACAGAATGCTCTCCAGCCTCTCAAATCCGGCGTTTGCAAGATCGACTTCCCGAGGGCGGACGTCTTGCGATTCGAGATCCAGCAAATGGACGACGCCGAGGTGAACGCGGCCCACGTCGTTGCCGTCATCATTCAGCAGGCCGACGCAGCGTTCCTCAAATCCGCAATCGATAGCCAGCTCTTCATCCAGTTCCCGCTTTAAACCTTCCAGATAGGGAGAGCCCGTTCCGTCGGCGGCATCAACCGAGGAAATGTGACCGCCGATGCCGATGCTCCGCAGGGCGTGCAAGCGGGCCTCACCCTGGCCCGAACCGCGGCGATATTGATAAAGCCAAAGGTTGCCCGATTCGTCCCGGTGCTGGAGGATGCAGTAGGGAATCAGTTGCTTGAAACCTGGGTCGGACTCCATTTCCGGACGGGGGAGAAAGCGAACGTGGACGGGGTCGAGCAACGTCTCGAGATATTGGTCCACATCGCGACAGAACCCCTGAAAATAACCGAGCGAATGAAAGACCTCGGTTGGAACGACCAGGATTTGTTCTACTTGTGCAATCGACATCGAGTTCCCCTCCCCAGCCTGGCCAGGTGCCAGGCAAACACCGCTTCCCGCCAGCTGTCCGCGGTACCGTTTACCGGCGTGCGGACTTGGCCTGACAGAACTTGACCTGACAGAACTTGGCCTGACAGGCGCGATGCGTTTCCCCGCGACAAAGCAAAATCAGACGATCCTTTCCCGACGACAAGCTCTCCTGCGGTTACCGGCAGTGGCTGCCTGGCTCGCTTGTCATGTCGCGGATTTTATCGGGGGATGCCCACGGGCGCCAACCAGTCCGCGAGAAGCTGGGTAAAGATGAAGAAAACCAGCGGGAAACAGCTGCGGATTATGGCGATTGGGTGGTTCCTCGCGGTTTGGAAACGCAGAGTCGCGCCCGGGGCGTCACTGCTTGACAATTCGCCGCGAGTCTGAATTCCAGCTCAGCCACGCGGTCTCGATCGTGCCGTAGTGGATGTCGACAATGTCGTTCACGTCCGGGGCGTAGCCACCTGCCATCGAGATGGCGATTGGGATTCGCCGCTCTCGATAAAAATCGAGCACCAGTTGGTCGCGCTGCCGCAGGCCCGACTTGGACAAGCGGAGATGACCGAGGCGATCGTGTTCAAAGGGGTCGGCGCCGGCGAGGAAAAAAACCAAATCGGGCTCGAAAACGAGGTCGATTTTCCGCAGAGCGCGTTCCAGCTCTTCGAGGTACTCGCCGTCGCCCGTGCCGGGAGCCAAGTCGATATCGAGGTCGCTGGTTGCCTTGCGAAAGGGGTAGTTCTTGACGCAGTGAATCGAAAAAGAATAGAGCGTTGGGTCGCCTGCCGCGATGGCTGCCGTTCCATTCCCCTGATGCACGTCGCAGTCGACAAACAGCGCCCGCTGGATTGCGCCCTCCAGTTGCAGGACGCGAGCTGCCACGCAGACATCATTAAAAACGCAATAGCCTTGTCCGCCATCCCAATTGGCATGGTGGGTGCCCCCCGCCAGATTCACCGCGACGCCATCCTGAAGTGCGCTCCGGGCCGCACCGATACTGGCGCCCGAGGAACGCCGCGAGCGTTCGATCATCCGTTCGGACCAGGGAAAGCCAATTCGGCGCTGCTCAACGTCACTCAGCTCTCCGGAGGACGCGCGGCGAATGTACTCGGCGGAATGGGCCAGGGCGAGTTGCTCATCCGAGGCCGCCTCGGGAATCAGGAAGCGGCAATTGCCCGTCCAATCGGAGGCTGCCAGCCGTTCTCGCAGCAGACGATACTTGGCCATCGGAAAACGATGTCCCGGCGGCAGGGGAAGCTCAAAGATGTCGGAGTAGTACAAATCCATCGACTCTGCCCAGAGTTATGGCTTCCCGCTCTCCAGCTCACTTGCCCCTTGCCGGCCGAGCCGCAAACCGGGCAATCGCTGGCAGCCTTCCCGCGCGCTTACTCGGTCGCTTCCTGCGCACTGTCGAGGGTTGTAAACAGCTGGGCTTCGGCATTCAAGGCAGCGGTCGCCGAGGCATTCACGGTTTCCCACACGACAACGCGGGTCAACTGCAGTTCATACCCCGTTACCTGTTGCAGCAGCCGAGGACCAACTTCCAGCAGCAGGTAGCGGGCAATGTTCTCGGCTGTTGGATTGTAGGGCAGTTCGTAGAGTTTGTGCGGAGTAACCTGTCGCAACGCCTGAAGGGCATCGCGATCCTCTTCCCAAAGAAGAAAGCCGTGGTCCCAGTTTTCATCGATCCACGATTTAAACAGTCGATTGATCACTGCAAAATCGACAACCCGCCCCAGTTCATCGACCTCGCTGCCGGTGACATGAAACTCGACGACGTAGTTGTGGCCGTGCAGGTTTGCGCACTTGCCTTCGTGGTGCAATAGGCGATGCCCCGCACAAAAGGGCACCTTGCGCATGACAGTGATTACCATAGAAGCGAATCGATCAACCTGAAGATACCGTGCCGCCTTCGCTGGCAGCCATGCCCTATCTTAACCGAGGAATGCAGCGGGAAAAGGGTTGTCGGGCGGCGATTCGGCGGGACCAGCGCAGCGAACTCTCCTTTCGCCCTCTTCGGCGGACGATTCCTCTTTCACCCGAGCTCAGTCGAAGCTGGCCCTCAAGGCTGACTTTTGAGTTTCGGGTTCTGGGCGTGGCGGTCGCGATCCCGGTTGGTCTTCTTCTGCAAATTCGCCTCGAGAGCCGAGCTCAGATCGACGCCCGTCTGATTGGCGAGACAAATCAGGACGAACAAGACGTCAGCCAATTCGTCGGCAAGCTCTTTCCGCGGTTCATCGCTCTTGAAGCTCTGCTCTCCATAAGTCCTCGAGATCAGTCGGGCTACCTCCCCTACTTCCTCCATCAATTGGGCCAGGTTGGTCAGCTCGGAGAAGTAGCGGACCCCGACCGTCTTGATCCAGTCGTCGACAATCGTTTGGGCTTGTTTCAGCGTCAACTCATTCATGCAGCTGGTCCCCGTCCAGTTGGTCCTGCGAGCCGCGCTCCAGCCGCGCGACGAATTGGGCCAAGTCGCGAGGCAACTCGGACTGAAACTTCATCGGTTTGCCGGTTGTCGGATGGATGAACTCCAGTCGTGCCGCATGCAGAGCGAGGCGGGGGGCGCCGCTGGTATCCGAGGCTTTCTTGCCGCCGAGTGGTCCGAAGTAAACCTTTTCTCCGCAAAGCATGTGTCCGCGCTCGGAGAGGTGAATCCGAATCTGGTGGGTTCGGCCGGTCTCCAGGCGACACTCCACCAGCGTGTAAGGCCCCAATCGCTGGAGAGGGCGGACGTGGGTAATGGCTAACTGCGCACCTTCAGGTTGAGCAGCACTGCCGCGCAGGCCATCGCCTCGATCGCGAACCAGCCAGGTCTCAATGCGCTCTGCGGATACGACTCCAATGGCCACTGCCTGATAAGCCCGCTCGATGCTGTGTTCTTTGAACTGGGCAATCAGATTGTGTTCGGCCGCCGCAGTTCGGGCAAAGACCATCAAGCCGCTCGTTTCGCGGTCCAGTCGATGCACTGGAACCACCAGTGGCAATCGCGCCGGAGGAGGGTCGTTGCGATGCTTACCCCGCTGAGCGTGCGGCGGGAGTCGATGTTTTTGCGAGCGGGGATGCCGCTGAGGGGAACGCGGCGGAGCGGGTGCCGGAGTGAAACTTTCTCCCCGCGCCCGGAGCGTATCGGCGAGCACTTTGGGCAGCATCTCATCGGCTTTTCCACGACGATAATCTGGTCATCAACGTAGATGATTTTGACCCGATCGGCAGTCGGCGGCGGCGCAAGCGGAAACTTGTGCACCTTGACGACTTCCTTCGCCTTGAGTCGACGAGCCTCGTCCAGGCAGAGATTCCCGTTGACCTGGACATGCCGCTTTCGCACCAGCCGCCGGGCTTCATTCCAGCTGGTTTCAGGGAGCCAGCCGCGGAGGGCGGCCAGCAGCGTATCGCCAGCCTCCTGCTCGCCGGCATGAAAGATTTGAGCTTGATCCGTTTTCTTTGGTTTCGCCATAGCCTGCATCTTAGTCGATGCACCCGAGCGGAGCGTAGGGCTGGGCCAAAAAGGGCTCCGGCACCGCGCGCCGCGAACCTCTGCAGTTGGGGCTGAAGCGGAGCCGCTCAGGCTTCAAATTTCAAGCCAAATGACCAGCTTGTGCGCGAACTAGGCTGCGACCGCAGGCCGGCCAACGGCCTTCGACAACTGTTCGACTTCGGTGAGGGTCAAGGTCTGATAGACGGAACCGGATGCAGCTCGCTCCTGGACCAGCACCAGCGAGTTGGTCTGCAGCATGCGGGGGATAAAGAACCAGCAGGGGTCGAGCGTCTGTCGGGCTCCCTCGAGCGAGATAATCAGCAAGTCGGTTCCGCCCAACTGATTAGCCAAACGCGGCAGGCTGGACGTAACGTCACCGGGGAAAACCCGCGATTTGGCTCCGGTCGCGGCGAGCGTCCGGTGAGCTTCTTTCAGCGTCAACCCGGGGACTTTCGCCGAGCGGGCTTCAAACAAGTCGACCGCCGTAAAACGAATCTCCTCCACCCCGGAGAAGTTCTGGCAAACGGTGATCAGCGTTTCCGCCTGGCGCAGATTACCCAGCCCAAATTGCACGATCGACTTTGGCTTCAGTTTGGCAGCCAGCTTGTAGAGTTGGCGGTCGCAAACCGGCTTGGAGAACCAAGTCAGGGCCCAGAACTGGAATTTGGATAGCTTTCTCACGGACTTCACACTCCCTGCGGCGCCGGTGCAACCGGCAGAACTGACGCGATCATTATCGGTCGAGGTTTGGTTAGGGAATTTGAGACAGGTTCCCCGGCGTTAACCTTTCACCAGCTTGCCAAATTCGCCCCAAGTCTTCGCTCGCCCGCGGCGGCCGCACGCGGCTTTTACTCTCCCCTCCTACAACCGGTACAATCGGGCTTGGCCAGCCGAGTGGGAGGCTCCGGGAAACTGAATTGCCTGCCTCGACCTGAACGAATCCGCCGGTCGCAACGTATAGTTCCGCGAGTTTTTCTCCACCCCAAAACGGGCCAGAAGTCCCCGGCCGGGAGTCGCGAGAATCTCTTCGCGCCAAATGGAACTGGGCGTGAACCACAAGCCATTGATGGTTTCAGCGGTTTGCGTTCCCCCGGTTCAGCATGTCATCTGATATTCGCCCGGATCTTCAGCGATCCCCCCGATTTGAGTCCTGCGAAGAACGCTTGGCGCTTTCCGCCCAACCGCTCGCCGATTTGTTGACTCAAGCGCTGCAAACCCAGGCTCAGGGGAGCCAGTTCACCCAGACCTACAACCAGCAGTCGATTCAGGCGGTGCACGCCAACTATGGGTTTCAGGGCAAGGGACAAACGATAGCCGTGATTGATTCCGGGATCGCGTGGGATCATTACGCGCTCGGCGGCGGCTTTGGCAACGGGGCGAAAGTGGTCGGGGGCTGGGACTTCGCCGAGAACGACGCCAATCCATATGACGATGGCGGAGCCGGATTTCATGGCACCCACGTCAGCGGGATCATCGGCAGCGAAGACCCGAATGTTCGCGGAGTCGCTCCCGGCGTGGACCTCGTCTCGCTCCGCGTTTTCAACGATCAGGGCGCGGGCAGCATGGAATGGGTCGAGCAGGCCCTGCAGTGGGTTCATCAAAACCGCAACCGGTTCGAGAACCCGATCACGGCAGTCAACCTCTCATTGGGCTCAGCCTGGAATTCCAGCACGGTCCCCGGTTGGGCAACACTCGAAGACGAGTTTGCTCAATTGAAGACCGACGGGATCTTCATCAGCGTCGCTGCTGGCAACTCTTTTGCACAATACAAGACCGCAGGCTTGGCCTATCCGGCAGTGAGCAGCAGCGTTGTTCCGGTAGCCAGCCACGGAGCGAGCGGGCAATTGAGCGGCTTCAGCCAGCGCGAGGCCCGCGTGCTGGTTGCTCCGGGCGAAAATATCCGCAGCACGGCTCCGGACCATCTGTTCACCGGCGGTGCCACCGGTCAGTTCCTCGGTTCCAGCGGCACGAGCATGGCTGCTCCGTACGTGGCTGGGGCATCCGCCCTGCTCCGCGAAGCCTATGAGTTCATACCAGACATTTGTCGCCTCGGCCGACAGAGTCTTCGACGCAGTCACCAGCGCCTGGTACAACCGAATCAATCTCGACCGGGCCATCTCCAGCGTGATTAAGGACCTCGAGGGAAATGACTGGACGAACAGCCTCAATCTGGGACTGCTCCGAACCAACACCCGTTTTCAGGGAACGATTGGTCGCACGGATGATGTCGACACGTTCCGGTTTACCGCCGCTCAGAGCGGTACTCTCACGCTCGACTTCTCAGGCTCGCACAACCTGCAACCGCTGGTGAAAATGCTGGGTAGCCAGTTCCAGTGGCAAGGCAATCAATTGACGCTGCAGGTGACTGCCGGACAACAGTATCAGTTCAGTGTCGAGACGTTGAAGGGGATCGGCCACTATCAGGTCGATGCCAAAATCCAGCCGTTCGGAAATTTTACCAACCTCGGGACAATCCTCTCCAACCAGTTTGGCAACCAGCAAGTCGCTGGCGAGAAAGTCTTTCAATTGATCCCTGGGCGCGACGGTTTGTTGAGCGTCCATGGCAAGTTGCAATCCGGGGCGGCGACCTTTGCGGTCGTCGACTCGCTGGGTCGCACGATGGCCAGCAGCCAGACTGGCGGAGGGAACTTTCGGCTGGATGCGGCAGTCAATGCGGGCGAGCAGGTGTTTTTGAAGGTGGTGGGAACGGCTGCCTTCGATTTGAACGCTGCCAATCTCGTGCAGTTCAAGGACGGCAGCCTTGAAGTGCACGGCACCAACGCACAGGATCGCTTCGAATTGGCCAGCGGAGAGCAAATCGAAGTCCGCGTAAATGAGCTCGTCTACCGCTTTCCGGCAAGTCAGGTTCGCAACGTTCAACTCTATGGACACGCCGGCTACGACCTGTTGACATTGAACCTCGGCGCTGGCGATGAAACGGTGACCTTGGGCCAAGGCACGGCTCAAGTCGCCAGTTCCCGCGGCTGGACCATGTTTGCCAACGGGCTGCATTCGATTACCGCGTTCTCGGCCGGGGGGAATGATCGAGCCCAATTGCTCGACTCCGCCGGCGATGACCGCCTGTCCAACGACCGACTGCTGGTTGCGATGCAAGGGCCTGGCTATGCCAACTACACCGTCGGATTCCAGCAGGTGGAGGCAACTGCCGGACGCGGAAACGACCGGGCTGATCTCGTCGGCACTGCTGGAGACGATCGCCTCGTCGCCGGCGAGCGCTATGCTGAACTGCACAGCAGCCTGAACAGCATTACGGCCCGCGGGTTTTCCAATTTGCGAGTCAGCGGCGCCGGCGCGGCGCTGGCTCAAATCAACGGAACAGAGGTGCAGTTAGGCGACTTTGAGCAAATCCGCGCCAACTCCAGCGGGGGGCAAGACTCCGCCTGGTTCAATGATTCCTCGGGAAATGACCAGTTCTATCAGACTCCCGGCACGGCCGGCATGTTTGGCACCTGGTTTGACAACCAGGTTACGGGCTTCCGATCGCTGCAGGCCCGTTCCACATCCGGACAAGATACGGCCCAATTGATCGACTCCGCCGGAAACGACACCGCTTGGATGCATCACGACCGGACCGTAATCTCGGCGGATCTCTTCCGGACCGTGGTGGAAGGCTTCCAGCGAGTCAATCTGATTGCCAATCAGGGGGGAAGCGATACCGTCAACCTGATTGGGACCGTTGGCACCGATCAACTGTACAGCGACTCCAGCGGGACCTCGATGCAAACGGCTGGAGGCGCGTTGAATCGCGTGGTCGGCGCAGAGCGGGTGACCGCGGACGGCTGGGCGGGTAACGATACCTCGCTGCTGGTCGGTTCAGAGGGAGTCGAGCGACTCCGCTCCGGAAATGGCGCGGTCTTGCTGCAGCGGGCGATGGAACAGCTCACGGTTCGCAACCTCGGCAAGGTTGACTTCGATGGCCGCGGCGGGGCTGATGAAGTGGTCTTTGCCCAACTGGGACAGGATGCCAACTTGCTGGGCAATGGCAACCGAGTCCGCCTCGAGTCGCAGAACCAGACCAGTAAATGGAACCCGAAGTAAGGTCGATGGCTGCTAGCAGTCGGGCTTGATTTCCTGCTGCGTTGAGTGAGGCAGCTCGCTATACTCCCGCGATTTTTCAATTTCAGGGCTTTTGATTGGACAGGGATGTCAGGGCCGCAGCCGCTTGAACCGGAACACGTTGTCTTGGTGATTCACGGGGTGGGAGATCCACAGCCCGGTGAGACGCTGAGCCTGTTTGCGCGTTCGATTGCCGAGCCGGACAAGCCATTGATCGAGCGGCAGGAAACGATCTGGCTGAATGAAAAGTCGGAGCATGCGACCTGTGTGCAGACGTTCGGCGCTCACTTGCGACAGTTGCAGTTGCGGCAATCGCCAGTTTGTCTGGCAGAGGTTTTCTGGGGCGATGTCTCGAGGGTTCGCAAAGGGATTCTGGGCGCCCTGCTGGGATTGGTCGAAATTGTCTTCGGCCTGCACTATGTAGCCTTTGCTGCAGCCCATCAAAACAGCCCGGCAGCCTCAGCGCTGCAAAGTTTGGGAACGCTGGCGACGGGGATCCTGCATGGGCCGGTCTTGGCGGTCACCTATTTTCTCGGTTTGATGACGCTCACCCTCGCGGGCACCGAGTTAGCCTGGAGTGAGTCGCATCGAGCGGAGTTCTGGGCCCGAATCCTGATTTTGGGCTGTGCGGCGGTCGCCTGGACCTCCGGCTGGATCGGTCAGCAGATGACTCGGAATGCCGGGATTAAAGAGTTCTGGTTCTGGGTGAAAGTCCTGGCGATCTTCATGCTGGGGCTGGCACTGTGCAAGATGTTTTGGCTCGATCATCGCCTTCCAAACCTGATGGCGACCAATCAAATCAAGCCTGGACTGATTTGGTATTGCGACGTGCTCGTGATGTTTCTCGGTCTCCTCTGGTTGGTCGAAATGATCGTGCTGATGGGGATGAGTTTTGCCTGGCTGACGGCGAACTTGAGTCCCGGTTCGCAACGTCGCAGCTTGCATGTCGCCTTTCTCCTGCCTGCGATGGCCGTCGGTTTCTGGGGCTTGGTCATGCCAATGGCCTGGCTGGCCGCAGCCCGTTCCCTGCGCCGCTTTGTCCAACTCAGCGATTTCGAAAAGTTGTTCAATGAAGCTGTCCCGCTCCTGGGCGTCCAGTGCCTGATGGCGGTGCTTGTGGCGTTGGCGGGTGGGGCGGTGTTGGTCCGTTATGGCAATTGGCGGAAGCGAGCGTTGCGCGCCGCAGCAGGATCGGGTTTTCAGCAGCCCCCGCGGCTGATCGTGCATGGGGGCCTGCAAGTGGTCCTGGCAATTTGCACGGTGATCGGCATGAGCGGCGTGGCCGGAGTGAGCATCCTGCTGATGCGGGGAGTCGAGATTGAGCGGCTCTGGCTGGGGTTCTTTTTGGTGCAGGCCAACCACTATGCCGCGGGCATCCTGATGCCGCTCGGTTTTCTGCTGTTCCTCGCCTTCCCCCACCTCCGACCAGCCCTCGATATCATGCTCGACGTGATCAACCACTTTTTCTTCCGGCCAACACGTCTGGAGGATTCGCTGGACGGAGATGAATTCGACATTCGCGAGACCACGCTCGACGAGGGCCAGCTGTTCTTTGCCCGAAGGGATGCGGTCCATTTGCGAATCAAACAGCTACTGGCGTGGTTTCGGGACAACCTCGAAACTCGGCCGAAGTTGACGATCATCAGCCACAGCCAGGGGACCATGATCGGCATCGAAGTTCTCAACGATCCGGAACTGGCCTGGCTCAATCGCTCCTTTTCCTCGGTTCGACTGGTGACTATGGGGAGCCCCTTCAGCCACATCTACCAGCATTACTTTGGTCACCTCTATCCCGATTTGAGCAACGAGGCCTGGCTCCCGCTGAGGTCGCGACTTGCCCGCTGGATGAACGTCTATCGGCGGGATGATTTTGTCGGCACTCGAATCGATTTTCCGCTGGCCGCTCGGGTGGAAGGCGTGTCTGCAGATGGGCCGGTCACACTCGGGATCGACAGCGATTGCATTTGCTCCAATCATCCGGTTGGGCTGCGCGGGCACCTGAATTACTGGAGCGACCGGGAAGTTCTGGCCGTGCTTCGCGCAGAGCTGCTCGAGGAAAAGGCCGCTCAGGACAAAAAAGAAGCCGCGGACGGACTGCAGGTCCGTCGCGCGGCTTGAGCATCGATTCCCAGTCAGCTGGCCTGGCTCAGGGAGTAGCCGCGGGCAGCATTCCCGCCAGTTGTTCTCGCGAACGTTCGGCAAGAGAGTTGCGCCCGGCAGTCCAGTGCGTGAGCCGGTTACTTTTTGCGTTCGAAGGTCAGGCCTTCATCGCCGGCAGGAGCACCGAGCAGGATGAATTGGAACTTGTCCGGACCCTGCGATACTGCCTGACCGACCAGGCTCCCCTGCTTTTCCGTTTGGAACGCAATCGAGTTCTCCGAGGTCTCCAGCTTGCCCTGCAGTTCCGATGCCTGACCGTTCATCGAGGCTTTCCAGACGAAGTTCATCTCTTCGCTGACAGTCAGCTCGATCGCGGTTTGGTCGTTCTTCGCGACCCAATTCCCAACGAGGTTGGTCGTGGGGGCTTCGACTTCTTCGGGAGCCTCACCGCCGGTTTCGCTTTTGCCTTCGGGCAATTTCTCCGCGACAGCCGACTTGGGAGGCGCGGGTGGTTCAAGGGTAGCGAGAAGTCGCGCCGCGGTCAGGTCCTTCGGTTGGGCCTTCACGACGGTCTTGAGAGCATCGATGGCCGCATCCTTGTCGTCCAGCACCAGGTAATGATAGGCCGCGACAAAGTTGGCTGCCGCGTCATCCGGCTTCTGGCGGATGTGATCCTCCAATCGCCGCAACTGCTTGGTGTAGTCATCGACATCATCGTAAAGGCTGCTCATCGAGGTCCAGTCCATTCCGGGAGCAGTCGCCAGGAGCGAGTTCAGAACCGCCGCCGCCGATTGGTACTCACCCAGAGCGAACAGACACAAGGCCCGGAACTCGTGGAAAATCGGGTCCTTGGGGACAAGCCGCATCGCCGACTCAACGCCCACCAGTGCCTGCGTGTAATCACCCTGCTTGAAGACCTGCTGAGCCCGCTCAAAGTCTTTGGCAGCCGTCTGTTCGGCGGAAGTCGGTTGGGCTGCGGGTTGGGCCGCAGCTTGGCCGGCAGGTTGCCCCGTACCCGTCGGCGCCGCAGCTGAAGCGACTGCCGACGAGGAGTCGGAGTAAATCACGATCGGCTGGGAGTAGTTATAGACCGGCTGAGCCGACTGAACGTAATACGGATTGGAGTAACTGTAGCTGTAACCCCAGTTTGAGGTGTTCGCACCGATCGCCCAGCCGGCGAGGCCGGTGGCCAGCGGTACGTACCAGTTGTTGCACCAACTGCCGCTCCAGCAGCCGTTGTACCAGTTGTTGTGCCATGGGCGGACGTAATTTCCGCACCAGTAGTCACCGAAATACAAGCCGCTGTTGTAGCCCCAGTTGTTGTTATAGCCCCAGTTGCTGTAGCCATTTCCCCAACCCGGTCGGTTCCAATTGTTGGCAACACCCCAATTGTTGTAATTGTTGTTGATGTTGACGTTCCAATTGTTTTGGTTGTTTTGAACCCAGTTGTTCCAAGTGTTGTTGTTGGTGTTGTTGATGAAGTTGTTGTTGTTCCAATTGCCGCCGTTGCCATTGCCCCAGTTTCCACCGTTGCCATTGCCCCAATTGCCATTGTTGTCGTTCCACCAGTTGCCACCGTTGCCGCCAATTTGGCCGGGAAGGGTAACCGGGCGATTCGTCGGGCGGGCTGGTT
>JAJTFE010000289.1:0-3837 GCA_021298375.1 Blastopirellula sp.
CCAAGTACTTCTCACGCAGCTTTGTCTGGCGAAATTCCTGCCTCGCCGCCTTCTGGATTCTGACCGCGATTCTGCTGGGCTGGAATGACCAGTGGCGGGCCTATCAGGCGGCTCGTCTGGGCCAACCCTCAAGTCCCGCCGGCCCACCGCTCAACGTCCCTTGGCTGATTGCAATCGTTCTGGTCCTGATGGTGATTTCATCTGTCTTCTGGTTGTTTCCGATCGTGGCAACCGAACTGTGGCGCGAAAGTTCATTGGTCTATTTTGTGATCCTGATCGCGTTTGCCTCAGCCTTCAAAGTTCGCTTTGGAATTGGCAAATCCTGGCCCCAACTCGTCGCGGGCCTGTTTGCGGTCCTGGCGACAACCGCGATCGGGATGCTGCTCTACCAGCACGCCCATCGGCCGGAACCAAGCCTGATTGAGGTGCGACGCGACTTTTACGGCCTGCTGAAAGTCAAGGAAGGTCCCTCGTTCGCGCGCGTCGCAGGCGAGGTCGAAGACGAGGGAATGATTCGCGAGCTGGTCAACGGCCGCACTCTTCATGGGACCCAATTCACCCGCCCCGATCTCCGCTTGAGAATCACCAGCTACTACGGCGAGGGCAGCGGCGTCGGCCTGGCGATCTCCAGGCATCCGAAACGAGTTGCCAACGAACGCCTGCACATCGGCGTCGTCGGCTTGGGAGTCGGCACGCTTGCGGCCTGGACGAGGACAATTGACAAGATCACCTTCTATGAGATCAACCCGGAATGCGTGGCGATCGCAGAAACCCAGTTCTACTTTCTCTCTGATTCACTGGGAGAAAAAGCGGTCATTCTCGGAGATGCCCGCATTCAAATGGAACGCCAGGTCGAAGAGCTGAAGGCCCGGGAGCAAGCGGCTCGGGAAACCGGCGCCGATTTCACCCCCGGCCTCTATGATGTTCTGGTCATCGATGCCTTCTCAAGTGATGCCATTCCCCGGCACTTGCTCACAGCCGAGAGCTTCCACATCTACCGCCAGCTCGTCCGGCCGGATGGAATCCTGGCGGTCCACGTCTCCAACCAGCATTTGGACCTCCGCCCGATTACGCTCTCCCTGGCCGAGGGTGAACATTGGCCCGCCCGGATCGTGGAAGACTCACCGGATGAAAATTCCCGCCCCGGTGTCTGGCAGACCTCCAGCACGTGGATTCCGATCACCGACAATCAACAGTTTTGGCAGGACCCCATCGTCAATGACAAAGCCCATCCTTGGGACAACCGTTGGCGCATCCACTGGACCGACGATTTCGGCAGCTTGGTGCAAGTGCTCCGCGCTCCCAAATGGCTGAAGCAACCTGCCTGGTGGCCGTGGAAGGATTTTTGGCTGAAGCGAGAAAAATAGCCGGGGAAATTTGGGCTGGGAAGTTTGGTCCACTGAATGCGGAACAAGCCCCGCGGTTCACAACTCCCCGCGGTTCAAAACTCCCTGCGCGTCCCGTCCCCGGCGAGCAAGCCAAGTCGCTAGAATGGCGGCATGGACCTGTTTGCGGAACAAGAACGAAAGAACGCTGAATCGGTGCGGCCGCTGCCTGCTCGCATGCGACCGCGAAACCTCAGCGAGTTTGTCGGACAACAGCACCTCCTCGCGCCTGGAAAATTGCTCCGCCGATTGATTGACGCCGACCGGCTGGGGTCCATCATTTTGTTCGGCCCTCCCGGCACAGGCAAAACGACCCTTGCCCAACTCCTTGCCCGGGAAACCGGGAGGCACTTCGAACAATTGAGTGCCGTCTTGCACGGAGTCAAGGAACTGCGCGAAGTCCTCGCGGCCGCCAGGGATCGCCTCGCCGTATCCGCCCAGGGCACCCTCCTGTTCATCGATGAAATCCATCGCTTCAATCGCGCCCAGCAAGACGCCTTGTTGGCTGACGTCGAAGATGGCACAGTCACGCTGATCGGAGCAACCACCAGCAACCCTTATTTTGCCGTCAACGGTGCCCTGCTCTCCCGCAGTCAGTTGCTCGAGTTCCAGCCGCGCTCCGAACAGGAACTGACCGAACTGCTCAGTCGCGCTCTGAGTGACCCGGAACGAGGTTTGGGTCAGGTGGCGATCGCAGCCGAACCCGGCGCATTGGAGCATTTGGCTCGACTCTGCGAGGGCGATGCCCGGCAGGCCCTTTCTATTCTGGAAACGGCAGCCCTCAGCAATGCGCCACCCGTCCAACTGTCGCGGACGCTATTTGATGAATCGCTGGCCCGAAGAGCCATTCAATATGATGTCGATGGAGACGAGCATTACGACTGCGCCAGCGCACTTATCAAGAGCATCCGCGGCAGTGATGTGGATGCCGGGATCTACTGGCTCGCCCGCATGCTGGAGGGTGGTGAAGACGTGCGGTTCCTCTGCCGCCGTCTGGTGATTCTCGCCAGCGAAGATATCGGGAACGCCGATCCCCAAGCTCTCCCGCTGGCGGTCGCCTGCTTTCAGGCCTGCGAGCAAATCGGGCTGCCCGAGTGCCAACTCACGCTCTCACAAACGGTCGCCTACCTGGCCCTGGCCCCCAAGAGTAACGCCGCGACCACCGCGATTGGCCAAGCCCGGCAAGATGTCCGGCAACACTCAATCGTGCCCGTTCCCAAACACCTTCGCGATGGGCACTATGCCGGTGCCCGGCAACTGGGACGCGGGATTGGCTACCAGTACGCTCACGACCACCCCGAAGGCGTCGTTTCCCAAGCTTATCTCGGAGTGGACCGAGAATACTACCAACCCGTTCCTCGCGGGTTTGAGCAGCAGTTGGCCGAGCGACTAGTCCAACTGCGTCAATTGCTGAAGTCCGGCCCGGGGGCTCCCCAACCAAAGCAGCCCGAATCTTAAACCTCCCCGTTCCTGAATTTGCCCCCAGCCCGGTTCTCCCCAGCCGCGAACGTGAAGCGTATTCAGCTGGTAGAAACTTTTTCGCTAGCAGTTGCTGAGCTGGCAGTTGCATGGCGAGCAGTTGCATGGCGAGCAGTTGCATAGCGAGGCGCGGCGTTGCCCCGGCCGAATTTCTTTTGATCTGGAGTGCTGGGACAAGTTTCGCTAAAGTCGCAGATCGAAGCCGGGAGGTTTGCATCGCGAACAGGCGACGCTCCCGCCCCTTGGGTTAGAACAGCCAACTGAGAAAAGGCCAGAGAAGCAGCACAATCAGGATCAGCACAATGGCGAGGACAAAGGGGCGACTGAGCGCCAGTTTCGGCCGCAAAGGCCCCTGACAAACCGGGCAGATAATCGACTCATCGTCGATTTCCGCCCCGCAACGCGGGCAGAAAATCGTCACGGGTTCGTCGGCGTCCTCGTCGCCGTCCCAATCTGCCAAGTCATCGACGTCGTCCAGCCGATCGGATTGCATTGTGTTCTCTCAGCGCAAAGTGTGGAAACACCCAACTTGGTGACCGCGATGTTGGAATTTGGGGATTTGAGGCTTCGAAATCTGGTCGGTCAAGGAGGACTGAAGTGAACTCGCTCAAAAATACAATTGTCGCCATCCTGTTGCTGGGCGTTTCCTACGGCGTCTACCAAATTCTGACGACAGCCGAACCGAAGGCCCTCTCCACCGCCGAATTTCATGCTGCGAACGGACCCGAGATCGAGATCCCGGGTGAGACCTTCATCCCTCCTCCGATCGACACTGACAGCGATACTTCGCTCTCTTTGACTGAACAACCAAAACCGCCCCAATTCAACGCTCCGCCAGTCCAGCCTCCTGCCGGCGTGACGGGCCCCTCCAATCAATCTGGCCAGTCGATGCCTGAGCGTCAACTTGGCACCAATGCTCCTTCATCCAGCCCACCGCCTTGGGCCCAAATCCCGGACAACCGCCGCAGCCCGG
>JAJTFE010000289.1:3844-4815 GCA_021298375.1 Blastopirellula sp.
CCCTTTCCGATTCCGGATCCCCGGGCGGCTCCTCGCCCGCCATCCCGAGTCCAACGACCTCGAATGGATCGGTTCCGATGCCTCCGCCTTTCAACGCGGGCTTGGGCTCCTCCTCACCCTCGGCACCAAATCCTGGATTTCCACAAACCGGAGCCGCACCGTTTGATCGCGCTCCAGGCGGGGGCTCGAGTCTACAGCCATCTCCACAACAGAGAAATGTGACTGAAATTCCTGCCCAAACATCGACTGGAGCGGTTGGCCTGATGAGCGGCTCGGCTCCGCTTCCGACACTGGAGAGCTCGCTTCAGACAGCCCGGCAGTTCGTCGCGGCTGGTCAAATGCGTCAGGCGTTGGCGGAACTTTCCAGCCAACTACTCAATCCAGAATTGGAAATGCCTGATCAAACGACCCTTTACAAATGGCTCGATTCACTCGCAGGCAAAGTGATTTATTCGGGAGAACATCACCTCGTCACCCAGCCGCACATCGTCCAACCTAATGAAACGCTCACCAGTCTGGCAGAAGCTTGGCGCGTGCCGCCCGAGCTGATCTATAACCTCAACCGCGAGCGGATCGCTAACCCGTTCGAGCTCGCTGCGGGCACTGAACTCAAGAAAGTCTCGGGTCCCTTCCGGGCGGAACTCGATGTCAACCGCCAGCTGCTGACCCTGTATCTCGACGAACTGTACGCCGGTCGATTCCGCTGCGTCTCGCTCTCCGCCAACCTCCCTGCTGGCGTTTGGAAAATCGAGAACAAAGTTGAAAACAAGCATCCCGCCGGCCAATTCCTGCTGCAAACCAAGCATCCTGAGGTCAGCCTGCATGGCCAACCGGCGGATGGCGCGCCGGTCGGCTGTTGTTTCGCCCAGGATGATGCAAAAGACCTGTTCTGGATCCTATCGGTCGGCTCTGAAATCAAAGTCATCCGCTGACAGCCCCAGCCCCGCGCCCCGCGGCGCTGCCCACTTCGC
>JAJTFE010000290.1 GCA_021298375.1 Blastopirellula sp.
TCGTGTTGCCGGAGGTTTCCGCCCGACCGGAGAACGCGCCCTTGCCATCGTAAAAGCGAGTCGTGTTACCCGAGGAGTTGCTTCGGCCGGCGAAGGAACCGCGGGAGTCGTAGTACCGCGTGCTGCCGCCGCTGGTTTCAGCTCGGCCGGCATAAGAGCCCCGCGCGTCATAGAGCGCGGATTTGTCGTCGCCGCTGGACTGGACGCGCCCGGCGTAGCTGCCGCGCTGATCGTACAAGCGGGTCGTCTGGCCGCTGGCTTGACTGCGGCCGGAGAAGGAACCGCGGGAGTCGTAGAACGAGCCGGAGCCCCGGTCGCTGAGCACGGCCCGGTTTCCCGGACCGCTGCGAACGGGGGGCTCGACTTGCGCCGCGAGGTTGGAGGCGAACAGCAGGCACCCGCCGAGGACGAACGCAGTGAACAGGCAACTCCCGTGGTTCATTTCCAGTACTCTGCAATCAAACGGCGAAACGGAGGATCGCTGCGAGCTGCGAGTTGGCGGGCAAGTCAGCCTGCCGTACCGAGATCACGCGGCCGCCGCCGTGAATGACCCGGCGGGCGATTTCATCCAGCACATCGTAGTTGTTCGCTGTTTCCCGGTCAGCGAATTCGACTTTGCCATCCTCGTCCGAAACCAGTCCATGGACTTCGTGATCCATGTCGACCATCAGGGTTTCGACAGCCCCAAACGTTGCTGCCCGAGCGGCATCGGCAATCTGGGTCGTCGCCCGACCCTTTTGGCTGCGCTGGGTGAACACCGCCTTGAACTGAGCCAGCTCATCGGCGTGATGCTGGTCAATCAACTTGCGAGCGCCGGCATCGATGTCCTCCCAATGCAGCTTGTCCGGAGTTCCCTCGATCAAGCCCGAGAGCAAATGCGGATAGCTGTTGACCGAGCGATAAATCGAAGCCACCGTCTGGGTCGCCGCCAGAATGAGGGGCGTCTGCTGGCCGCTGAGCAGCGGCCGCAGTGCGGCGTCGATCTTGCGGGCGTATTGCTTCAGCCGCACCTTTTGTCCCTCTCCCCCCTGAATCCGGCCCGAGGGCGACGGGTCATTGATGCTCGACTTGCCGACTGCCGAGGCGGCGTCTTTGGGGAGCCCATCCAGCCTGATTTCCAGCGGGCGGAGATCGGCGCCAATTTCGTAGAGCTTCACTTCGTTCTCCGACAGCGCGAGGACGAATGCCCGATTGGCGAAACTGACGGCCCGCAGCAGCGGCTTGAGGTGAAAGCGATCCGAGACCTCAACGCAGGGCTGCAACCGATTGGCCAGGCGAAAGGTTCGCGACCAGTTGGGCGAAATAAAAACTGCCAAGCTGTGCGACTGACGCTTCCAGAACTCATCGTCCTGCTCCAGGTCGCCAGCCTCTTCCGCGATCCACTCGATCACTTTTTTGGGAGCTTTGATCTCGGCCAGTTGCTCCAGTGCCTCTTTGGTCAAGTTCCGCAGGTGAATCCGATCGCCTTGGGCGTCTTTCGTGAGCGGAGTCGTGGGCAGGTAGAGCGAAACGCAGCCGGTTTCACGCAAATTGATCAGAGACTGCATTTCGGCAAGCGTAGGAGTATCGACATAGAGCATGGAGACGACCTTAAAAGAGGAACCGAAAACGACAGGAGAACAGGGCAAGCAGCACTCGCCTCCGCAAGTTTGGGCTCGGCCGGGTAGAAACCAGCGGCGGAGACCTGACCGACGAAGATCAGTGCAGCAGTTTAGTCTTCCAAGCAGAGGCACAAGCCAAGATCAGCCGAATCGGCTTGCTCGCGGGGGACCCAACGCAGTGGGGTCGATCGCGAGAGGCTTGGTCCGGAAACCTCGCTCAACCCGTTGAGGGGGTCAGCCGAAGCTAACGGGGAATTGCTCGGACCCGGATTATCGGTCAAGGATTGTTTGGGAACAAGGCACGGGTATCATTCCGATCCGTTAAAGACCGAGGGCAGACCGCCGGGCAAGGCCAAAGCTGGCCGGGGATTGAGTTCGAAACCAGCGCGAAGGCAATCCATCGGCCCTATCCATCGGCCCGATTCATGGGCTCCATTCATGGGCTCCATTCATGGGCTCCATTTAACGGCCCAATCTCAAGAGCCCGATACCAAGGGATGGGGACGTGCGGCTCGCCCCCTCGCGGAAATCAGGCCCTTACTCGATATTGAAGCGGAGTGGATGCAGCCCAGCGGGCGGGAATTTTCGCTTCGGCAACACCATCATTCGTTCCGCCAGGATTCGTTTTGCCGAACTCCGAGATTGGTTAAGGATCAAACAGGTGAACACAACTCAACCAAGGGCGATCCTCTGCCGGGGATTGACGAAGACGTATCCCGGCAAGCCGCCCGTCGAAGCCGTCCGGGGCGTCGACCTCGAGATTCTTGCCGGCGAGTGCTTCGGCGTGCTGGGGCCCAACGGCGCCGGCAAGACGACCACGATTGAGATTCTGGAAGGCTTGCTCGAGGCAACCACGGGCGAAGTCGAAATTCTGGGGATGAACTGGCGGCAGGACGCCGACCGCATCCGCCAACGGATTGGCGTTTCGCTCCAGGAAACCGAATTGAGCGAGCGGTTGACCGTGCTCGAAACGCTAACGCTGTTCCGCAGCTTTTACCCCAAGGGGATCACACCGCAGGAGGCGATGGGGCGGGTTTCGCTTGAAGAAAAGGCAAACTCCTGGGTCAAGAAACTCTCGGGGGGACAAAAGCAGCGGCTGGCGGTTGCCACCGCGCTGGTCGGCGAACCCGATCTGATTTTTCTCGATGAACCAACCACCGGGCTCGACCCCTCCAGCCGCCGGCAGCTGTGGGAAATCATTCAGGGCTTTACCGGCCAGGGTCGCACCGTGCTGCTGACAACCCACTACATGGATGAAGCGGAACGGCTCTGCGACCGCGTCGCCATTTTTGATCAGGGGAAGATCATTGCTCTCGGCACACCCCGGGAATTGATTCGGACGCTCGGCGCCGAACACGTGGTCGAATTCTCCGTGGACGATGCCCAGGTACCGCAACTGGAGAAGGTGCTTGAACAGCTCAATCCCGCCGGCGGCGTCGAACGAACGGAGGGGATCTTTCGCCTTCGGGTCGACCAACTGCACATCGTGCTCCCGGAGTTGCTCAAGCGGGTCGCGGCCGCCGGCTTGAACTTGACCAGTCTGACCACGCGGGCCGCCAGCCTTGAGGACGTGTTTGTGAAAATCACCGGGCGCAAGTTTGACTCGTCGGATGCACCGCCCGCGCCCAGCCGCAGCAGGAGACGCCGATGACCGCCGAACCACGGACCTCAGCCTGGACCCCTTACGCGACCATCGTCAAGACGCGTCTGCGCGAGTTTACCCGCCGCCCGGAGGCCGTCTTCTGGGTTTATTTCTTTCCGTTGCTGATGGTGATCGTGCTTGGCACCGCCTTCCGCAACAAACGGGTCGAGACCGTTGCGCTCGACTTGGCCGACAGCCCGGGCGCCGCGGCCGTGCAAAGCATTCTCGAGCAGGCCGGCAACGTCCGCGTTTCATTGCGTCCGCAGGAGGAATGCCAGCGCCGTCTGCGCGGCGGGCAAAGCGATCTGTATCTGGTTGCCAATGGCAGCCAGATCGACAGCGTCGATTATCACTTCGATCCGACCCGGCCGGGCAGCCTGACAGTCAAGGCTGTCGTCGACCGCGCGCTCCAGGTCGCCAAGGGCCGGACCGATCCCTTGCCCACGACCGATCACGAAGTAACTGAACCGGGCAGCCGCTACATCGACTTTCTCGTTCCCGGCTTGCTTGGCATGGGACTGATGGGCGGCGGATTGTGGGGCGTTGGCTCCAGCCGTCTGTTCTTCATGGTCCCCGAGATCATTTTGTTGATCATCTTCTCCCGCTGGCTGTTTGACGTCCGCGTCTATGGCAGTTACCTGGCGCTGTTCTTTCTGGTGATTCTGGGAGCGTTTGTTTTCTCGGGGATCGGTTTGCTGGTCGCCTCGCGGGCCCGGACGATCGAAACCGTCTCGGGACTGATGAACCTGGTGATGCTGCCGATGTGGACGCTTTCGGGCGTCTTCTTCTCCAGCGACAATTTCCCGGCGGCTGCCCAGCCGTTCATCAAGCTCCTCCCGCTGACCGCGCTGAACGATGCCCTGCGGGCCGTGATGACCCGCGGCGAATCGATTTGGGCCCAGGGCCAGGAGTTGACGGTGCTCGCCGTCTGGGGTCTGGTTTGCTTTTTCGCAGCACTCAAGATCTTCCGCTGGAACGACTGAGGGGATGGGAGGGGAGGGGGAACGTCATTTTGTTGGCGGCACTGCCATGCACCAATCAACACAGCATGAAGCCCCCCTCGAGCTGCTAGCACCCGATCGCGAAATTCATTCCGCATTCCATATTCCGCGTTCCATATTCTGCATTCCGCATTCCAACTGGGCTTGTTCGCCTCGGCCGCGGACGATTCTAATTGCCGCGAACTTGATAGCCTGACTTTTCCGTGCAGGGATGCCAATGGATCGTTTTCTGGCTGGTCGCTTTGCGCCGCCGCTGGTGTTGCTCGCGCTCAGCGGCAGCATCTTCTTTCTGAATCTGGGCTCGGCCCAATTGTGGGATCGCGACGAGCCTCGAAATGCGGGCTGCGCAGCCGAGATGTTGGCGGCAGGCGATTGGGTCACGCCCATTTTCAACGACCAGTTGCGGCATCAGAAGCCGGCCCTGCTGTACTGGCTGATCATGAGCGCTTATGGGCTGTTTGGGATCAATGAATTTGCGGCTCGGTTCTGGTCAGCCGCTTTGGGGATGGGAACGGTCCTGCTGACTTGGTCGATGGGCGTGCGGCTGTTTGGGCGGGCGACCGGCTTTTGGAGCGGCGTGATTCTGGCGACGATGCTGATGTTTGGGGTCGCCTCGCGGGCAGCGACTCCCGATGCGCCGCTGATTTTCTTCATGACGGCCGGGCTGTGCGCTTTTGTCTGGCTGGGATTTCAGCCGGTTGAGAATTCAGCCGAAGAGGAGTCCCGATTTCTTGGCTTCCCCCAGGCAACGCTGCAGGTGATTGCAATCAATGCGCTGCTCGGCCTGGCGGTGCTGGCCAAAGGGCCAATCGGCTGGGTCCTGCCGATGAGCATCATGGGGCTGTACCTGCTGCTGATCAATCATCGGCCGCTGGTGGCGGCGGAGTCGGATTCGCCGGGGAGACTGCGGCGCGGGTTGCAATGGCTCTGGAATGTGTTTGGCCCGGGGAACTTCTGGCGGGCGCTGGTGGAGTTGCGCTGGGTCACGGGACTGCTGGTGGTCCTGGCGATTGCTTTGCCCTGGTATCTCTGGGTCGGGCTGCGGACCGAAGGAGAGTTTCTCCGCCGGTTCTTTTTCGAAGAGCATCTCGGCCGGGCAACGACGAGTTTCGAAAACCACTCGGGTGGTTGGTGGTTTTATCCGCTGATGCTCCTGGTGGGGACATTTCCCTGGAGTGTGTTTGCGGTGCCGGTGGTGCTCGACACGGATCGCTGGATGTCGGTGCGGCGACGCGACGGCAGCCTGTTTCTGCTTTGCTGGGCCGGGGTGCAATTGGGCTTGTTCAGTTTGGTGCAGACGAAACTGCCAAGTTACATTACTCCCTGCTATCCGGCGGTCGCCTTGCTGCTGGGGGCGAGCCTGACCCGGTTTGCGGCCGGGCGGCATGCGGACCTCGAGCTTTGGTTTCGCCGCGGCGTGCGGCCGTTGCCGGCGATTGGCCTGCTGGTCGCAGTGGCGTTGATTGTGGTCGCCAAAAAGTATGTCGCGGGGCACTGGGAGTTGGGGCTGATTGCGATCCCCCTGGTCGCGGTGGCTTGGTTGGCCTGGGGGCAGTGGGCCACGCTCCGCCGCGAGGTGCTCGGGGGCGTCGCGGTTGCAAGTGCCCTGTTCTGCGGATTGATGTTTGGCTGGGGAACGGTGGTGGTCGATTCGACGCGGAGCATGGAGCCGCTGTTCAGTCGGATCCGGGCAACGGCGCCTCAGACGCGGATTGCCTCCTACAAATGCCTCGAGTCGAGTTGGGTCTTTTACGGTGGGCGGCCGTTCCTCGAATTGCAAAGCGAGCCCACGGGCGTGGAGTCGTTTTCCAAACCGAAGGGCTGGATGGCGCCGCCGCGGCTGGCACCGTCGGAATACTTACTTTGGGTTGGTGCTGACCACGCGAGAGCATTTAAGCGAGCTGCAGGCGCAGTTGCCGGCGGAGTATCAGGTCCTTGCAGAGTGCGACTATTTCCTCCGCGACGAGCGGCTGGTTCTGCTCGGTCCGAAGATCGATTCGCTGGCGGACGAGGCTGGGACGGAATTGCCGCTGCTGCGCAAGTAACCGCACCGGCAGAGCGCACGCGATCAGCCGAGTTCGACGGGGTTCGCGCAACTGAAAGCCAACCGACCAGCCAGGGCAGGGGAATATGGCAGTCGGGATTTGGGCTGAGACTTGGCAAAGTAGTTATCCGAAATCTCCTGCGGGAAGCGAGTAGCCGGCCTTGAAAGAAATCATTATTCAGCTCGAGCTGCCGCGAGTCGAACAGCTCCTCGCACCCTACCGGGAATCGATCGGGAAGGACTACGACGGCTACCGGAATCATGTCTATCGAACGATTACTTACGCGTTGCATTTCCTCAATGGTCAGCATCAACAACTAGTCGAGACGGCCTTGGTGTACCACGACCTCGGCCTTTGGACAGATCGCGATCTGGCCTATCTTGAACCTTCTGAAGCGATTGCGATTCGAGACAATGAACAGCATGGCTGGGGACTCGACCCGAATGCGCTTCGAGGTGCGATTCACTGGCATCACAAGATTTGGCGCTATCGCGGCCCGCATGAGGATGTCATCGAGGCTTGCCGAAAGGCCGACTGGATCGACGCCACGCTGGGCTGGTTCCGCAAAGGAATGAGCCGCAGAAACATCACGCTCGTCGAGAAGGCTTTTCCAAATTGCGGATTTCACGCATCGCTGTTGCGGTTGGCAAAGGAATATGGAGGCTCGACCATCGTCGGCGGGATAAAAGTGACGCGAGGGATTTTGAAGTGGTGAATCCCAGTGGAGAAAAGGTGTCAGGAACGAATGGCACTGTCGAGAACAATATAGTGTTTTTACGTGGATTTTTTGAGCAACTCGGCTTTGAGTACGTCTCTGGGCTTGAGCATGAGTTTGTA
>JAJTFE010000291.1 GCA_021298375.1 Blastopirellula sp.
TTGCAGGTCGGTCACCAGAATGACGCCCACTCGGCGTTCAGTAACTGAGCTGCGAACGTAAATTGCCCGCACGATTTCGTCGGTCCGGGCCACGCGGCACTGGGCGATGGGACGCATCAGATCGCGAACACTGGAGAGTTTGCGCCCCAGCGACCCACCTGGATGAAAGCGGGCGAAATCGATCGCTTGAAAACGCCTCGCCTGGGAGACCACCAAGGCCAACGCGTCCCCCAGCCCCAGCATCAGGGTCGTGCTCGTCGAGGGAGCGAGATTCAGGTGACAAGCTTCCTCCACTCGACCATATTCAATGACGACTTCCGCCGCCCGTCCGAGCGTACTGCTTGCCTGTCCGGTAATCGCAATCATCGGGATGGCGGCCTTGCTCAGACTCGGAAGAATCTGCAGCAGTTCGTCGGTCTCTCCGCTGTTGGACAACGCCAGGACCACATCGTCGGGACCAATCCGGCCCAAGTCGCCATGCATCGCTTCCGCCGGATGAAGAAAGTGGGACCGGGTCCCCGTGCTGGCGAGAGAAGCTGAAATTTTCTGTCCAATCCAGCCCGCCTTGCCCATGCCGGTAACGATCACGGCACCTCGGCATTGCAGCAGCAGATCGACGGCATCCGCAAAACTGAGTGGCAGATGTCGGGCGAGCCGAGCCAGCGATTCGCTTTCCGCTGCAAGAATTTCACTCGCCGCCCGCAGCTTCTCGAACGGCGTTTCGAGACTGCCAGGCAAAACCGATCGTCGCGCTGCTGAACTCATCTCAGGCGGCCTCCTGCATTTCTGACTCGCGCAAGCGGCGGTAGGTTTCACACCGCCGCATCAACTCCTCATGGGTCCCGCAGTCCACCGCGCGTCCCTCGTCCATCACCAGGATCCGATCAACCAGTTCCAGCGTTGAAAGGCGATGCGTAATGATCACCGTTGTCCGCCCTTTGATAAATTCCTTTAACGTCTGATGTATGAGCAATTCGCTTTGCGGGTCGATCTGACTGGTCGCCTCATCCAACAGCAGCACGCGAGGGTCCTTGAGAATCGCTCGAGCCAGGGTCAGGCGTTGGCGCTGGCCGCCAGACAGGCGACCTCCATGCTCGCCCACATCGGTGTCATAGCCGTGCGTTAATTCCTGGATGAAGCTGTCGGCGTGAGCCTTTCGGGCCGCCGAGATCACCTCTATTTGGGAGGCGTGAGGAGTGCCATAGCGAATATTGTTGGCGATGCTGTCCGCAAACAGCATGGCCGTCTGCGTGACGTAGCCGACCTGCTTGCGAAGCTGCTTGACGCCAAAGTCGCGGAGGTCGATTCCGTTGACTCGAATGCAGCCACTGGTCGGATCAAAAAAACGCGGAACCAGATTGATAAACGTGCTTTTGCCGCATCCATTAGGCCCGATAATCGCAAGGGACGATCCGGCTGGCACGCGAAAGGACAGCCCTTTGAGGACTTGCTTCTGGGAGTCGTAGGCAAAGTGAACGTTCTCGACTTCCAGTTCGACTTGGCCCGCGGGGAAGGGAACAGCCTGCTCTGGATTACCGACCGCCGGTTGCTGGTCAATCAACGGATAGACCCGGTCGGCCGCGACTTGCCCGGCCTGCAGCGTGCCGTAAACGTCGGACATTTTCCGCAAGGGATCGGCCACGCCGCAAAGAAAGGCAAAAAACGTCATCACCTCGCCAAATTTCATGGGCGTCGCTGATATCGGGATACCAAACAGGCTGGTCTCGCCCTTAATCACCAGATACCCCCCAGCCAGTACGGCCAGGCCGATAATGCTCAAACCGAGCAACTCGTTATTGATCCGGGCCAGCGCACCATAGAGGGAAATCTTCATTCCCCGTTTGTAGACCTCGCGGGAGACCACCTCGAAACGGGCCCGCTCGTGCGTCTCCATCGTGAAGGCCCGCACAATTCTCGAGTAGGTCACCGCCTGATACAGGCGATTGAGCAACTTGGCCGACTCTTCCATCGCCCGCCGGTTCGCCCGCTTTGTGCTGCGGGCCAGAATCAGCATCAGCACGATCGCGATTGGAACGACCAGCAGCGAAACCACCAACAGACGCCAATTAATCCACGCAGCACAGGCGAGACAGGCAAACATCTTCAGCGGCTCGCGCAGTGTCTTACCAAACAGATTCGTGATCGCCTGGCCTATCAACCCCGTCTCGCCGCGAATTCGATTGACCAGATCGCCCGTGCCATGCACGCCCAACTCGTGCATTTCCATGCTCATCACGTTTTGAAAAACCTGATTTTGCAGGTCAAGAATCGTACGCTGGCCGACCCGGGCGACCAAAATCATGTTGCCCATCAGGAACAACCCGCGAAACAGGGTCGCCACGAGCAACAGCACAATGATCAAGGTCAGCGTCTGAAAAGCATCCTTCGGTGTGTACTCCTTCAAAAAAGGGAGCAGCTTTTCGGTCGAAGCAATGCGGTCCAACTGAACTTGACGCTCCGCCTCCCGATTCCGCAATTCACCCCCAGCGGCGGCATCCGCTTTCAACTGGGCAATTATCCCGTCAAGCTTCTGAACCTCGCCAGCCGACTCAGCGATCTGCTGCTCAGCCCACTCGGTCAACGTTTTCCCGTGCAGGACCACTTCCACAAAGGGATAGACGCCCCCGAGGTTGGCTCCCCAGCAAATGGCGACCCCAATCGAGCAAAGCAATGAGCCCAGAATGGACCAGCGATAGGTCAGCGCCTGACGGAGCGCCCGCACGAGATTTTTCATGTTCAGTCCAGCTTCCTTGCCAGACCGGTTCGGAGAAGATGAACCGGCTAATCAAAAATGTAACCCGGCAGGGAGCGGACGAACAAGTTCAGTTTATTGGCGCTGAATTCCCAAACGAAATCGAAGCCAAACACTGCTAGCAAGTGTCGCCGCATAGCGCCAGAAACTAAGCGCCAGAAACTAAGCGCCAGAAACTTAGCGCCAGAAACTTAGCGCCAGAAACTTAGCGCCAGATGCGGGAGGAATCCTCGAGTTCATTTATCCGTTTGGGCGGAACCCGAACTCTCGGGCTGGGAAGGGCCACTGCCGGCAGCCTTCGGGTCAGCCTTGAGCACGAGCAGCACAGGCGTGTTCAGTGGCGGGATTTGGTCGGGATTTGCCTCGAAGAGCAGGGCCCCCGCTTCAGCCGTGCTCGGGATCGGGAGGTCGATCATCGCCGAAGAAAAATTCGAGAGGCAAATCAACTCGCCTCCATTGGCGGCATAGAGTTCACGCCCATCCGGGTCGGTGATGAACTTGCTTCCGCCAAACACCCAGTCGATTTTCAGCGGACTGCCATCGGCCACCAACCGCACCATCTCTTTGGCGTTTTTCTTGACCAGCTCTTTCTGCTCGTTGAAGTACCAGACCTCGACACTGATCCGCGGGCCTTCGGCTGGCTTGTACTCCGGGTCCCACTGGACGGTTCGTCCCGGGTTGACGCCGGCCAGCAGCAGGGCTTGGTGAACGTACATGGCCCAGGGTTTGGTGGCGACGATCGACTCATGCTCTTTCGTCCCCTTGGGGCAGGCAAACATTTCAAGCAGTCCCCGAGTCAAACAAATTCGCCCAGAAACCGCCACGAGTTTTTCCTGGCTGTCGATCCAGATTTCCTCCTTGTCGCTGAGGCGCTTCCAATTCGAGGGGATCTCGAATGGGAAGGGGAGTTCCTCATCGGCCTCGCGGATGAAACCCGGTGGCTCAGTCGCGGCGGATTCCACAGACGATTCGCGCTGTTCCGCAGCCGGAGCCGACTGAGGCAGTGCTCCGGCCCCGGTTCGGTCGCTTGCTTTTCCTCCGCTCCGTTGGCCTTTTCTGCGCTTGAGAACGACGGCGTTTTCCCAGTGCTCTGGCCCGCACCCACAGCAGGTTTGCTTGCTGCGGACGGAGCCAAAGACTTGGCTGTCGGCCGATTGGCTTGGTCGCAGCCGACAAGCGTGAACGTCAACAACAGCAGCAGCAATACAGCCCCATTCCGCGCCCACCAAGAGAAGCCCAACTTCATTGCTCGCACTCCTGTTCCATCTGTCCGGCACGCTGTCCGGCCGACTTGCTGCTGACGTCGAATAAACCCACCGCCTTGCTTACCCGCCTCCTTATCATAGACGCGGCTCACGCTGGGGATAATCGGCCGAGCTATTTCCCCGCGAAATAGCGGGCATTTACGCGACTTGAAAGCCGTCAAACCAAGGCGGCTGGCCTCGCAGGTAATCTCGCGGCAACCTCCCCCGAGCGCGAATCGGGGTTTAGATGTTAAGATGGGGAGCTTCTGTTGAGTCAGCTTCCATCTTCGACAATCCCCATGATTACTGATTCCCAATCTGAATCGAGCGGTCGCAAGAAACCAACCCGGCAAAAGAAAAAACAGCTCACTGCGGCGCCCGGTTCGGCCGGCTCTTCTCTCCCTGTCGTGAATGCTCCGCTGGAGGGTCTCGCAGCGGAACCAATCGGCCAGACTCCCGCGACTGTCAACTATCGCCGGCTCCCAAAG
>JAJTFE010000016.1 GCA_021298375.1 Blastopirellula sp.
AAGGCTGCTGACCGGACGCGGATCGCCAGCAAGGTCGCAATTGTCACGCAGTTGTTTGACCTGCTGTAAAATGCGGAATGCCGCGGCGCTTTCGCCAGCTGGACTCGCAGAGCGCGTTGCTGAGTGCGTTGCTGGAGCGGGCTGTGAGGTTGAGCTCGCTGTGCCGCCATCTGGAGGCTGGCCAGTCGCCCAGAGTCCTCTTCTGACGAGCGACTGACAACCGGCAACCTGCTTTACTCGTGTCGCAGGGCTTCGATCGGGTCCATCTTGGCGGCCCGCATCGCCGGGTAGATTCCGAAGACGACGCCGACGACGACCGAGATGCCGAACGCGATTGGGAACGAAGCAGGAACGAGTTGGGGCCGCATTTCTTTGGCGACGTCGGGGAGGTTGGCGTAAACGCGGGGGAAGAAGTTTTCCACGAGCGCCATGCCGTTGTCGATGATCACCGGGCAGAGCAGGCCACCGAGGATACCGGTCAGACCGCCGACGACTGAGAGGGCGATCGTCTCAACCAGAAACTGCCGGATAATGTCTTTGCGCTTTCCGCCCAAGGCGCGGCGAATGCCGATTTCTCGGGTTCGCTCGGTGACCGTGGCGAGCATGATATTCATGATTCCGATGCCACCGACGATCAGCGAGATGGCCGCAATCAGTCCCATGAACATCATGAACATCAGGCGGGTGGTCTTGGCCTGTTCGAGCAGTTCGTAGGGGACAATCACGGAGATGTCCTGCCGCGCCGGGTCTTTCGATTTAAGCGTCGACTGGATCAACTCGGCGGTTCGCGGCACATCATTGACGTTCTTGACTCGGATGTAGACGTCTTTGGAAAAGTCTTGAGCGGCGAGCGAACCGCCGATCGCAGCAGTCGCATTCCGCGGCTTGAGCACGCCGACAATCTTGTAGTATTCCTTGCTTTCGGGGAGGAAGATCTGCTTGTTGATCGGATCGTCCGAGGGGAACAGGTATTGGGCGAGATCATGGGCCAAAACACAGACGGTCGCCCGGGACTGGATTTCGCGGTGGGTGAGAAAGTGGCCGCGATCGATGTTCAGCTTGGTGATGTCTGAATATTCAGGAGTACAACCGACCAGTCGTCCATCCAACGGTTTGACATTGGCGTTATTGGTGTTGGAGAATTTTTTGACTACCTCCCGAATCGGAATGATGTCCCGAATCGAGGGGATTGTGGTCGAGAGCATTTTGTATTCGGCCCGGGTCACGCCAAAGGCTTTGACCGTGCTGTTGAAGCTGACCGATTCATCCGGGGGCTGGATGGAGCGGACAATGATGTTTTCCGCCCCCAGTTCTTCAATCTGTTTTTGAGCCTTCTGGCTGATCCCCTCGCCGATCGCGAGCAGCCAAATCACGCTGGCGACGCCAATGAAGATGCCGAGCACCGTCAAGGCGGAGCGCATCGGGTGGAGCAGCAGGCTTTTGATTCCAAGTTGCCAGGTGCGGAGGAATTGCATGCGTGCGGCCGTGGGGAGAAGGATACGTGAGGGAGGGATTCGTGCTTTTTAGGCAGGCTCAGGAGGCGATTTCCCGAGCTGGGGTCTCGCGGTAGTCGTCCGAGTTGTAGGCGACCTTGGCCAGCCGCTCGGCCGAAAATACGATTCGGTTCTGGTTGATCAAGTCGGTTTGGATCAGTCCGTCTTTCAACCGGATAACTCGTTTGGCGTGGGCCGCCACGTCGTCTTCGTGGGTAACCATGATGATCGTCCGGCCTTCGTCATTGAGTTTCTGAAAGATCGCCAGAATCTCTTCCGTGGTCACTGAATCCAGGTTGCCGGTCGCTTCGTCAGCGAGAATGAAATAGGGGTTATTCACCAGCGAGCGGGCGATCGCGACACGTTGCTGCTGACCACCGGAAAGTTGGGTCGGGCGATGGTCGAGCCGTTCACCCAGGCCCACCATTTTGGCCAGCTTTTTGCAGCGTTCACGGGCCTGAGCATCGAGTCTGCCCATGTAGTAGAGGGGAACTTCGATGTTCTCCACGACCGTGAGCTGCTGGATCAGATTGTAGGACTGGAAGACGAAGCCGATTCGCGAGGCCCTGATCTCCGAGAGTTGATCATCGTTCATCGCGGCGACATTGTCTTCGCCGAGATAGAACGAGCCGGAGGTGGGACGATCAAGGCAACCGAGCAGGTTCAGGAGCGTACTTTTTCCCGACCCCGACGGCCCCATGATGGCGACGTAATCGCCGGCGGGGACATCAAAGGTCACCCCGCGGAGCGCTCGTACCGTCTCGCTCTTGAGGAAATAGTGCTTTTGCAGGTCGACGATGCGGACTGCAGTCGTCCCGATGGCGGACTTGCTCGCTTGAGGGGCCGCTGCTGGGGAAGCGGTCATTGTCCGCCTCCGCCGCCACCACCCGGTCCGCCGGCACCGCCACCGTTTTGGAACCGTTCCATCATCGCCTTCATCGAGGTTTCGATTTCGGCCTTGGTGATTTCGCCGTCGCCGTTGGTGTCGGAGCGTTCCACAAAACCGCGGGCGCGATCATCGAGAGCGCTCAGCTCGCTGGCGTCGATCTTGTTATCTTTGTTGGTGTCGTAGCGATCAAGCGTGCGGCTGACCATGGCATTCAAATCCATGCCACCACCGCCCGGTCCGCCACCCCCGCCCGGTCCGCCACCTGCGCCGCCCGGGCCTCCGCGACGACCACCAGGTGGCCCGCCCGCACCCGCACCACCTCCCGCACCACCGCCCGCGGGACCGCCCGCAGCGGCCGCACCGCCCGGAGCTCCGGCACCGTTTTCGTTAGACTTTTTGGCTGCTTCAATTTCAGCCTTGGCGTTTTCCGGAAGTTCGATTTTCGATTCAGCCTGGGCAGCGGGGAGGTCCATCCGTTCCTTGTGAGCACCCGGGTTCATGACGACTTCTTCGCCCTCCTGAATGCCTTCCTTGACCCAGACGATCGAGCCGTTTTCGCCACCGACCTTCAACTCGCGTGTCTCCCACTTGTTGGCCCCAGCTTTGACCAGCGAGAACTGCTTGTCGGCGACGCCGTAGACGCATTGAATCGGCACTGTCAAAACGTTCGGCTCATACTTCGTTTGAATCGTACAGGATGAATTCATGCCCGGCTTGAGCGCCTCGCTGGGGTCGAGAATCTTGATGAAGACCGCGTACTTGCGGATCCCCGAACCACCCCACATGTTGTTGGACTCAGCGTACTGATTGACCTTCGTCACCACCCCTTTGAAAGAAGTGTTGTTGAGGGCGTCAACGCGGATGTCGACGGGCATTCCGCTTTCGATTTGGGTGATGCTTTGTTCGTTGATCAGGGCTTTGACTTCCATCTTTTTCAGGTTGGGAAGCCGCAGCAGCACCTGGTTCTCGCGAACGGAGGCCCCTTCGGCGAGCACCCAATCCTGGCCACCACGGCTCGATTCCTTGCCGTACACGACCTGCCCCTCAACTCCGGGGGGAACCACGATTTTGCAATTGGCGATTTGCTGCTGAATCTCGGCCAGCTTGCTCTTTTCGACTTCCAAGGCTTCCTGATCGTTGGCGGCTTTGACCTTGGCGGCTTCAATGTCGCTGGTCAAGCGAACCAACTCCTTTTCGCGGGTAATCTTTTCCAGTACTTCCAGCTTTTTCAGCCCGAGTTCCTTGAGGTTCTCGGCTTTCTTCAAATTGTTGCTGGCCCGGGTGACGGCAAACTCATCCGCGTCTTTCTGGGCCTTGGTGATGAAGCCCTTGCTGGCGAGCTTGGTGCTGTGCTCGAGCACGGCCCGGGACTGGGAGGCTTCCTGCTGGGCCGAGGCAATTTGAGCCTCGGCGTCAAAGATCTCGTTTTCGATCGTCTTCTTCGATTGAACGAACGTACCTTCCTCGTACTCACGCTTTGCGGCCACAGCAGCTTCCAAAGCCGCTTTGGACTGAATCACTGCAGTCTCGGCATTGGCCAACGCGATTTTTTGCTGCTCCTGTTCCTTCTCAAAGCTGGTGGCGTCAAGTTGGACGAGGAAGTCGCCCGGTTTCACGACCGTCCCTTCCTGAATCACCTTGATCACCGCGAGTGTGCCGTTCCGAGCCCGAGCGACGCAGCGAATCTCGACGTTCTCGCTACTTTGGATCTCCCCCTGGTCGAGGACCTGGGCGACGAAGTCAGCTTTTTTGGCCGTCGAGACCAGCGGGTCAAAGGAGGAATCGCTTCCACCCTGTTTCTTCAAAAACAGAAAGCCAAACAACAGCACCGCCAAAGCGGCGACGATGATCAGAATCACCGAAGCGGCGACCCCCTTCCGGCCTTTGAAAACCTTCCGGTCGTCGAAAGTAACGCCGGACCGGGAAAACTTTGGGGCAGAGGAGCGTTGAGCAATACGTTTCATGGCAGGTGGCCTGTTGGACAGGAAGCGAGTGACTGGGGCTAGTCGCCCCGAAACACGTGTTTGTTTTGATGGAATTCGGTCGATTTTAACAGGGCAGTCCGGGGTTTGCCCGGAAAATAACGTTGTTTTCCGCCGGCTGGCTTCCGATTCGGCAATCTCTCCGGCAGGCCGACGAAACAACGCTCAAAAATCAGCCTTTCGTCTCGGGCTGGCCGAATTTCGAGCTGGCCGAATCTCGGCAGGCCGAATTTCGGGCAGACAATCGGCCGTTAACCGCGACTTTCACAGGCCAAGCAACGCTCGAGCCAACTCCAACTGGCGAAATCAGGCCAAGGCTCCGTTCGGTTTGAGCCAGCCGGCTGGGCCCCCCTTGATTTGAGATTGGGTGTCGGAGATTTCGCTTTGAAGTATCGCCGTCGAGAAGTGTCGCCGTCGAGATCGTGCCGGGGGGATTTTGCGGTGAAGCTTCGGCCGGTAAACGGCTGCGGTCCCCGAGTTGGGACAAAAGCGCGAATTCTGGCTGGATTCCCCGCAGAACCCTGACCTCTACTATTCAACCCGATCAGGCCTTGAAAGTTCCGCATCTAAGTCGATCGCCACTCCTTTCAAGCCCCGTTTTTCCCGCTGGAAACAAGGCTCGTTTTTCGGTGTTTCCCCAGTCTGCCAGCTTGGACGGTCTGCCGGGGCTGCGGGGCAAACCTTGAGGCCGGCCAGGGATGGAGCTGGGTTGGGGGCTGGGACGGGGGCTGGAAGCGTCCCTCCACTCCCGGTTTACCTCGGGCTGGGGACCGGTTGCGGGACAGGGAAGTTCGGGGCTGGGAGAATCGTCCCGGGTTGGTTTTTGGGGGCCAGGTCTTCTTCCATTTCGGCCGACTCGTCGACCGTTGACTGCTTCCCTCCGCTCGGGCCGAGCATCTCTTCAAAAGCCTGCATACTCTGGGGGAGTCCGCAATCGAGACAAGTCGGGTCGATCCCCAACTGGGCCGCAGCCCGTTCGGCAATCGAGGAGTCAATCATTCCGGGGTCGATCCAGCGCCCGGTCTCGTCAAGGACCATCGTCCCGAGGTCGTAGTCGAGTCCGCGACGGAGAATCTCGTATCGAACCCAAACCTGCATGTATTGGTCTTGGGCGTTTTGCAGGTTGGTGATCGCATCCAGCAAGTCGCGAGCTGCCGTGGAGCCGAGCGCGTTGGCTCCACCGCCAGCGCCAATGGCCGCTCCCGCACCGACGCCACCGCCACCGCCACCACCGCCTGCGCGGGCTGGCTGGTCGAGCCGGAAGCGGGCAATTTCAAACTGCTCCACAGCTACCTGAACATTGCGGCGGCTGAGCTCAAACTGGATCTTGAATTGGTCCAGCGTGCGCAGAGTGAGTCGCAAGTTGCGCGAGACCTCATCCTCGTACTGGTAGTAGCTCCGCCGGGCTCGCTGGTAGCGGATCAAGGCGTCGCGATACTGATTGCGTTCAGCAAAGCGGACAATCGGCGTGTCAAAGCGGAAGCCGCCGCGGAGCACGCCGGTCTTGTAGTCAATCTTGAACGGATTGTTGCCGTCATTTCCCATGCTGCCGTCCAATACCAGATCAAACTGGCTTTCCAACTGGTCGGCGACGAACTCGATTTGCCGCCAGTTGTCGACCAAGGCAGCCCGGGCGTTCATCCAATCCAGCCGAAAACAACTCGCAATTTCCGTTGCCCGCTTCGGTGTCAGTTCGACCTGGGGCAAGGTGATGGAGTTGCTCCGAGCCAGAGCCTGCGTCAGCGAAACTTCGATCAGCAGGTTATTCAACTGCGTCATCTGGTCGGCCAGCGGGAACAGGATTTCGTTGTTCACGTAGTCGTAGTACTGGTCTGGAGGAAGGGCTGCTTTTTGAGCAGGCGTGTTGCGGACTTTCTCGAGTAACAACTCAATGTTCTGCCGCACTTTGCCCAGATTGGTGAGCGTTGTATTCAGGGCTTTCCGCAGATTCTCTGGCTGGGGCACCGAGCTGTCCTCGAGAATCGCCGGGTCGACATCGCCCAGCATCTCGCCGGCATCGACTTTGCCCCGCAACTGGGTCAAATACGAGATCCGCTCCGGCCGAACCGTTTCCAGCTTCTGGAAGTCATCCTGAATCTGCTGCTGATCGATCGCTTCGATCTCTTCGATTTCTGTCAACGCCCTGGACAGGTAGTCCTCGAGTTTGGCGACTTCACTTTCCAGTTCGGGGGACCATTGGTGAGCGGCTGCCTCTCCGCGCGTCGCGGGCAGCAGGGAATCAATCCGGTTCAACTGATCACCCGCCGACTTTCGCAAGTCGATCACCCGTCGCTGGCGATCCTGAATCGGCAAACTGATCAGCCGAAACTGGGAAAGGTAGTTATCGACAACGCTGACAGGAACCCAGGGTGGCAGCCCGAGCACAATCTTGAAGCGGTCCAGGTCGTTCTGGTAGTTGGTTTTCAACTGGAGCAGATTGCTCTGGGCGCTGAACAATCGGGCCTCTGTTTGTTTAACCTGCAGGGCGTCAACCCGATCCCGACGCTGGAACTCGCGGAACTGTTCAACGACGTCCTCGAGATATTTGACGTTGATTTCCTGGTTGAGAATATTCTGCTGGGTTTGGAGTAGCCCCAGAATGCCGCCCGCTCCAAACGCCGCTTGGGTGGGGTTACCCAGAAAGTTACCCGCCCCCCGAGACAGACTGTTCGCCGCAGCCCGCCCGACCGTGATTTCCAGAAAGTACCCTTGGCGAAACCGTTCGAAGAGACGGACATTGCCCAGCAAATCGCGCTCGGCCTGAGTGAGCGATTCCATAATCCGATCGCGACCGGCGCCACGCATCAGCGGCTGGACGATCGAAAAGTTCACCAGCGAGGAGGCGGACTGGGTTGCGCTGTTGCCAAAGTTCCAGAGGATCGAATTGGCGAGCCCGATCGTGTAGCTCGCCCCGGTGATCCCGAGTTTGCGGAAGCTGATCCCGCCACCACTGGGTCCCAAACCTGAATTGATCGCGCTTTCACCCCGGCGAAGCGACAGAAACGAGTTGTAGCCCGCGAACAACTGCGAGTCGAAGCCGAACCGCTCCAGAGCCACATCGAGGGCCGTCAGGTAGAGTTCCTCGCGTTGACGCTGGTAGACGGTCGAGTGCAACAGGGCCAAGTCGAAGGCCCGTTCGAAGTCGAGGATCACCTCGCCCTTCTCATTCATCGGCAGATATTGCAGCCACTCCGGGTTCTCAACGTATTCGGTGTCCCCGTTGGCGTGCCAGTGAGGATAGCCCGGGCGTCCGTCGACTCGCCGCATCAGCTCCGCTGAAGTCGGGTCATCCGGGGGAATGGGCGGATGATCCTGCGAGAAGGGATTGAACATTCGGCTCTGGGGAGCGACTTGGATGTTTCCATTGGCCGACTCCCAGCGCGGGTCCGCCGCCTTTTGCTGGACCAGATCAGCCGCCTCCTTGTCCGCCATCCGGCGGTAATAGCCCCGATGGCAGCCGGCGATGAGAAACGCCACCAGCAAGAGTGTGGCGATCAGAAAACGGGTCGAGGAGGTCGGGGTCACGATTGCCAAAGCCTCATAAAGTGCGGGCAACCTCGAGCCAGCGGGGGCCCGAATTGCCGCCGGGTTGCCTCTGCAGAGGTCGACGCGGCGGACAGGTCCTGGCAAAACCCTGTTCGAGGTGGCCACAGGAATTGGAGGTTCTCGCGGGAAGTGAAAACCGTCCAATTGATTAAGATCTAGCGGCTTTGATGATTTTCGGGGTTTTGCCGAAGGTAACTTGAGCGAATATGCCGGTTCTGGCAGCCAAGCTCAGCTAGCAAAGTAGAGTCAACTCCGACTGAAACCCGGTCCGATCTAAAAACTTGACGCTGAAAATTGCCCAATTTATCATTCAGTATTGCTTTTTTGTCCCCCGTCGCTGAAAGGATTCCGCCAGCGGGTGGCTGTCGCTGAACGCGCCCGTTTCCCTTCAAAGACAAGCCCACATGTTCACCTATCTGGCCGTTGGTTTGCTATTTGTGTTGCTGGTGGTGTTCGCGGTCATGGCCCGCAAGCACTGGCACTGGAGCAACATCGTCGCCGTCATCCTGGCCTTCCTGGCTGGAACCGCGGCGATGTTTGGCGCGGCTCGCGTCTATCAACTGCGGCATGCGGTGATGAAGGACGCCAATGATTCAGAGACCCGGGCTGAACGGGCTGAGGAAGAATACGACTTGGCTCGCTTCGGCGACCGCAAGTCGTTCACCTACGGAGCGGGCTCGCTGCGCGACACGGAGAACAAACTCGCGCTGGAACTGATTGGCCAGGGGCGAGTCTGGAAAAATGGTTCGGTCGAAGCCCGCGACGGCAATTTTGTCTTCAAGTTTGCCCAAGCCCGGCAAGACATGAAAGATGCCGACAAACTCAAGGACGTCCTGTTGTACGTCTTCTCGGATGTGCAGGCGGAGGGATTGCCGCCTTATCCCTCGACCTTCCTCGGCACGTTCCGCGTCCGCGAGGAAACGCCCGACACGCTGACGCTCGCTCCCGAGTTCGTGGTCAGTCAGGAAGCGGTGACCCGCCCCGCCAACTGGACGCTGTTTGAAAAGATGCCGATCGACCGTGACAGCGTTTTTCGCGATGCCAATGGGATCGCTACTCCGGATGTGGCGACCCTGAATGAGTTGCGAGCCAAACTGGTGAATGAGATTCTCCCTGCCTCGCAGTTCAACCTCGGCCCCGACAGCCTCGAGTACGAAGAACTGATCGACAAGGTGCTTTTCGATGGCTTGGCCTTGGGCGACATTGAAAACTACATTCGTGAGAATCAGGCGACCCGCAAAGCGACCCGTTTCGAGCCCGAACCGGAGGAAGTGCTGGTGCGGTATCGATTTGAAGACAAGTCGAAGCGAAGTTACGTCGTCGACGGCAACGGGACGCTCGATCTCAACGGCGACTTTTCCTCGACTGGCCAAGCCTACAATCAGGCTTTGCACTACGGCAAGGAAGTGACCTTCGTCAAGGGTGACGAGATCTCGGTCGACCAGCGGACTGCCGACGGTTATCAACGCGTCGATCAAACGCAGGTCCCTCCCTTCGCCCAGGAAGAGCCGGTAACTGAAATCGGTCGATTCTACAAGCGAAAGCTGGCGGACTTCCCGCTGCAACTTCAGGCCTATCGCCGCGAGGCAGAGGACTTGGCCGCGCGGACTTCGCAGACGAAGACTCAAAACGATGTCACCCAACGAGCCTTGGAAGCAACTGAAGCCCAGGAGCGGAATCGCGATGAAGTGATTTCACTGCTTCAGCAGGACCGGGACAATCTCCGAACGGATGCCGAGCAGATCTCCAAACTGCTCCAGCAGCGGACGAGCGAATTGGAAACACTCCGCAATCAGCTGGAAACGCTTCGCAACGAACTCGACGCGATGAAGCGAAAGGTCGGCGCGACTCCGGGCGCGTTGGGTGAAGCCCGCGTTGCCGGACGGTGAGCTCGCTGATCCGGATTCGGCTGACTGAGCTTGCTTCAGCCGAGCCCAAACGAGGCCTGCGGAGAGGCCAACCTGAACGTTTTCCAACCCGCTCCGATTCGAGCGGGTTTTTTTGTCGACCTCTGGAAGGCTCGCGCCGGCCTGACCGGGTCGAAGCAGCCCGCTTTGCCCTGCTGAGGCTTGGGCCCTAAGATAGAGGCGGAGAAACGACCGCTGGGAAAGCAGCCGGGGCTGCTTCCTTTGGGCCGCTCGCTTGGGGCGGCCTCCGGGCGAGCTCGACGCGAGCCTGGCGCGAAAGCAATTCAGTACGCTGATCACGCCGTGGTCCGATTTCAGACCGGCAGTTTGCCGGCAGCCGACAAGTTTTCCCGCGGCTGCTGCACGGTGCTTTCGAACGGCGGGTGGCCGGTACTTTCGAACGGCCGGCGCTTCCGAACGGCCGGCGCTTCCGAACGGCCGGTAGTGCGGAACGGCGCATGCCGAGCGGTTGGCGTTTACCGAACAGCGTTTGCTGAACAGCGTTTGCTGAGCAGCGTTTGCTGAGCAGCGTTTACCGAACAGTGTTTGCTGGGGATTGGCCAGAACATAGGTGCAAGACGGAATGGGCTATCAGGACCGACCCTACTTTAACGAGTCGCCTTGGGGCGAGCGGCAACCGCCGAAGTTCAGCGATTTGAGCATGGTCACGCGGTTGATCGTGATCACCGTGATTGTTTACTTGCTCGACTTGTTCACGGCCACATCGAAAGGCGGCAATTGGCTCGGCAATGCCCTTGCCTTGCACGCAGACTGGTGGAAGCGACCTTGGGAAGTCTATCAGCTGCTTACCTACGGCTTTGTGCACTCGCCGCTGAATTCAAAAGTGGGCGTGGCTCATATCCTCTTCAACATGTTTACCCTGTACTTCCTCGGGCGACCGCTGGAAGCCCGCTACGGCAGCCGCGAGTTTCTCCGCATTTATCTGCTGGGGATTATCGTTGCGGGACTCGTCTGGTCGCTGATTCGACTCCCCCTGGAGAATCCGGGAATCGTCATCGGTGCCAGTGGTGGGGTTTCGACGATCCTCGCTTTGTTCGTCCTCAATTACCCGCACGAACGGGTTTTGCTCTTTGGGGTTATCCCCGCGCCCGCATGGGTGATTGGCGTGCTTGCTCTGGTTTCCGACATCGGGAATGCCCTCTCCACCAGCAGTACGATTGCCGGTGAGGCCCATCTGGCGGGCGTCGGGTTTGGCGCGCTCTATTTTTTCCGGCGCTGGAATTTCCAAAAGTGGGATTGGTCAGGTTGGTTCGCCCGCCGCAACCACCTCCGCGTTCACCAGCCGCAGGACGACTACCAGACGCTGCAGGAGCAGGTGGACGTGATCCTCGAAAAGATCAGCCGCGAGGGAGAGGCGAGCCTGAGCCGCAAGGAACGCAAGAAACTCGAACAGCTCAGCCAGGAGATCCGCTCCCGCAAGCAACAGCCGTGGTGAAATCGGCAGTAGAATCAGTTGTCGGGATGAGTCTGTTTATCAACGGCCTGCAAAGCTGAGGGAGCAAGAATGAGTGTGCGCGTGATGGTCTGGTTAATGGCGGCGGTTTTGGGATGCTGCTCACTCGGGGTGGGCGTCAGCGCTGCCCAAGAGCAAATGCCGTCGGCCCGCATTCAGGGAACCGAAGAAGGCTGGCGACCGCTGAGAGCCGAGGATTTTGTCGCCGCGAACTGCGACCCCGATACGTGGCGCTGGGACGGCGACACGCTGAATTGCACCGGCCAGCCCGTAGGCGTGCTCCGTTCGGCCAGGCAGTACACGAATTTTGAACTGATTGCCGAGTGGAAGCACGAGCGGAACGCGGGAAACTCCGGGATCTTTGCCTGGGTGCCCGAAGCCTCCGTCAGTTCGCTCCAACGCGGCCAGCTGCCTCAAGGGATTGAATTTCAAGTCCTCGATTTGGGCTACACGCAAGCTTACGAGAAATCCTCGGGCAAGAAGGCTGACTGGTTCACCTGCCACGGCGATGTCTTCCCGACCCAAGCTTCGCGAATGAAGCCCTTTCCTCCCATTGCTCCCGACGGCCAGCGGAGCTTTCCAACCAAGGAACTGACTCGCGGCTTTGGTGAGTGGAACCACTATTACATCCGCTGCATCAACGGCGAAGCTCGACTTTGGGTGAACGGTGAAGAGGTCAGTGGCGGGACCGATTGTCAACCGGCAACTGGTTTTATCTGTTTTGAATCGGAAGGTTCACCGATTCAATTTCGCAATCTGCGAATTCGTGAGCTGAAATAGCTCGCAGCCGATTTGCTTCCGTTGATTGTTCCCCCAAAACGAGTGTTTGGAACAGTGCGGCAATTGTTGAGCCGCGCGGTTCAATCAAATAGAATTGGAAGGGAACGGAGCGGGAGCAGCGTTGCTGCCCGCGCTGTGGGACACAGCGATCAGAGACTGTGTCCCGAGCCAACACGGTTGTCCCGGCGCCCGTGGTCGCGGCTAGAGTTGACGCGGCTAGAGTTGACGCGGCGCCTCGAGGAAGGCCAGGAGCTTCGCGTCAGTGCGAGTTCGGTGGTTCGAGCGCGGTTCTCTCCATCAAGTCAGCCTCGTTGGCAAGCGGCACGCCCGAGCTTGGCTGGGAAGCTTGGCTGGGAAGCTTGGTTGGGAATCTTGGCTGGGAAGCTTGGTTGGGAAGGGTGGCTGGGACCTTGGAGTCGGCCAGTGGTTGCACGTTGCGGCCGAGTCGGCCGCGTAACGGGTAGTAGAAATCAGGGAGTAACGATGGTCGGACGAAGCCAAGTTGAGTGTCCGCCGAGCGGTTTGCTTTGCCGCTGGAGATCAGGGAACCGCCTGCGGGAGCGGTCAATTTCCGGCAGTTGGAGGGGAGCGTTGACCGGTCTGGGGCTGTGGGCTCTCGGTTGGTGGCTGGGGAGCCTGCCAGCCGTCTCGGTGTTGGCTCAGGAATCGGACGTGCCGACCATGTCGGAGGCCGAGGCCGTGGAGTTTTACCAGACCCGGGTTTTGCCGGTCTTGGAAAAGAACTGCTTCGAGTGCCATCGCAACGATCCGGCGGAATTGGGCGGGGGCTTTTCGCTCCGCTCCCACAAGTCGGTGGCCAAAGGGGGAGATTCCGGTCCGGCAATCGACCCGGCGAATCCCAAGGAAAGTCTGATCGTCAAGGTAATCAACTACGACGTGTACGAGATGCCGCCGGACGGCAAACTGAAGAAAGAGGAAATCGCAGACCTCACCCTTTGGGTCCAGCTCGGGATGCCGGGGCTGGAAGAGGGCTCAGAGGAAGCGGACCAGCCGGCTGGTCATCAAGTCCCGCAAGTCGACGATCAGGCGCGGAATTGGTGGGCCTTCCGTCCGGTTCAGGCCTCTCAGCCACCCGCGGTGGCCAACCAGGCTTGGGTCAAGAATCCGATTGACCAGTTCGTGCTGGCCAAGCTGGAGGCTGCGGGAATTCAGCCCGCGCCGCCGGCCACCCGTGCCGCTCTGGTTCGCCGCGCCTACTACGATCTGATCGGGCTACCGCCGACGCTTGAGCAAGTCGAGCAGTTTGTCAACGATTCCGATCCGGCGGCTTATGAGAATCTGATCAACACGCTGCTCGAGTCACCTCACTACGGCGAGAAATGGGGCCGGCATTGGCTCGATTTGGTCCGCTACGCCGAGAGCAACAGCTTCGAACGCGATGGGACCAAGCCGTTTGTCTGGCGCTACCGCGACTACGTGATTCGCGCGTTCAATCAGGACAAGCCCTACGCCCAGTTTCTGCTCGAACAATTGGCGGGCGACGAACTGCCCGAGGTGACTGCCGAGACACTGGCAGCGACCGGGTATTACCGGCTCGGGCAATGGGATGACGAGCCAGCCGATCCGCTGCAGTCGCGCTACGATGAACTGGATGACATTCTCGCGACGACGTCGCAGACGATGCTCGGGTTGACGGTCAATTGTGCCCGCTGCCACGATCACAAAATCGATCCGATGCCGCAATCGGATTACTATCAGATGCTGGCCTTCTTTCACAACATTCGCGGCTACGGGGTGCGCTCGGGGGATTCGGTAAAAGAGGGTTCGATTCGGCAGTTTGGCAATGCCGAATCCAAGGAAGCTCTCGAAGCCCAGCGACAGCGGATCCCCGAACTGATTCGCGAGATGGGGCAACTGGAGGAAATCGCCAAGCAGGATTTCATTCCGGTCGAGCACGAGGAGTTTCAATACGAGTTCCAGCGAATACCGCTCCTGAAGAAGCGGGTCGGCAAGGCCTTGAGCGCGGAACAGTTTGAGCAGTACGTTGCGTGGGCGAAGGAACGCAAGCAGTTGGAGCAAAACCCGGTCGCGGGTGAGCAGGAGATCCTCTGCGTGAAAGAGCAGGGGGTGGCGATTCCGCAGACCTATGTGCTCGCTCGGGGCAATCCGCATGTCCAAGGCAAACCGGTGGAGCCCGGGTTCCTCTCGGTGTTGTCGCTGCCGGTCCCGCCGATCGAGCCTCCGCCGCACGGCGAGTCGACGGGACTGCGGACTGCGTTCGCCAAATGGCTGATCGATCCCGAGCATCCGCTGACCAGCCGCGTGATGGTCAATCGCATCTGGCAGTATCACTTCGGACGGGGAATTGTGCGGACCAGCAGCGACTTCGGTTATCAAGGCAGCCTGCCGACGCACCCCGAACTGCTCGAGTGGCTGGCGACCGAATTCGTCGAGCGGGGCTGGAGCATGAAGGAGATGCATCGCCTGATGATGCTCTCAAACACCTATCAAATGGCTTACGTCAGCAACGCGGAATTGGAGCAGCGGGATCCGCTCAACGATCTGATGTGGCGGTTTGACTTGCGACGCTTGACGGCGGAAGAGATCCGGGATTCGATTCTGTTTGCCAGCGGCAGCCTGAACCTCGGTGGAATGTTTGGCCCGAGCATCTATCCGCTGATGCCGGCCGAAGTCCTGGCGGGACAGTCGATACCCGGGAATGGCTGGGAGACTTCCCAAGGCGAGGCCCAGAACCGTCGTTCCGTTTACGTGCATGTCAAACGGAGCCTGAAACTCCCCGTGCTCGCCAATCATGATTCGGCCGATTCGGACTTCAGCTGTCCCGTTCGCTTTGTGACCACCCAGCCGACTCAGGCTTTGAGCATGCTCAACAGCGACTTCAGCCTCGAGCAGGCGGAGAAGCTGGCCGAGTTGGTGCGCGGGAAGCATCCCGAGGATCTGGCTGGGCAGGTGAAAACGGTGTTGGCGCGGATCACCCAGCGCGAACCGAAAGCCGAGGAAGTCGCCCGTGGCGTGAAACTGATTGAACGGTGGGTCAGTCAGGAACAACTCGATCCGCGAATGGCATTGCGGAATTTCTGTCTGTTGGCGTTGAACCTGAATGAGTTTGTGTACCTCGACTGAGTCCGCGGCGAGCGGTGCGGTCGGAAAGTGAATTGAGCAGAAAACAAGGGTCAAGACGATGAGCAAGGCACTCCGCGCAGCGACTGGGAACTTTTGCGGACGGACCCGCCGGGAATGGCTCTGGGAGGCAGGGGCGGGCTTTACTGGCGTCGCTCTCGCCGGGTTGTTGGAGCAGGGCTTTTTTGCCAGTCAGGCAAGCGCGGCTGATGGGGAGACGAAATGGGCAAACCCGCTCGCGCCGAAGCAGCCCCATTTTCCGGCCAAAGCCAAATCGGTGATCTTCCTTTACATGTACGGCGGGCCGAGCCAGATCGACACGTTTGACTACAAGCCGAACATGTACGGGATGGACAACAAGACGGTCGAAGTCAAAACCTTTGGTCGCGGCGGGCATCGCAATCAGGGACGGATTGTCGAACCGCGTTGGAAGTTCAAGCAGTACGGAGAGTGCGGCAAGTGGGTTTCGGATCTCTTTCCGAATCTGGGGCACTGCGTCGATGACATCGCCTTTGTTCACAGCATGACAGCCGATTCGCCGATCCATGGTTCGGCCATGCTGCAGATGAATTCGGGAAAGATCACCAGCGGCAGTCCCTGCATCGGATCGTGGGTGAATTACGGCTTGGGTTCGGAGAATGAAAACCTGCCGGGCTTCGTGGTGATGCTCGATGGCCGCGGGGGGCCGATCAGCGGACCAAAGAACTGGAGCAGTGGCTACATGCCGGCGACTTATCAGGGGTGCATCGTTCGCTCGGAGGGGACGCCGATTCTCGACCTGAAACGCCCGGAGTCGATCAGCGATAACGTCCAGCGGCAATTGCTCGATTCACTGCGCCAGTACAACGACGAACATCTGCAACTGCGCGGCGGGAATTCGGACTTGGCCGCGCGAGTGGCCAGTTACGAGCTCGCCTACAAGATGCAGGCCACGGCCCCCGAGGCGGTCGACCTGGCTCAGGAGACAGAAGCAACGAGAGAACTGTACGGGCTGAACGATCCCAAGGCAGCCTATTTTGGCAAGCAATGCCTGATGGCCCGGCGGTTGGTCGAGCGCGGAGTCCGGTTTGTGCAAGTGTATTCGGGCGGCAATCACAACGACGCCAACTGGGACGCGCATGGTGACCTGATTGTCAATCATGAAATGCATGCGGCGGAAACCGACAAGCCGATCGCGGGACTGCTCAAAGACCTCAAGCAGCGAGGCTTGCTTGAGGAGACACTGATCGTCTGGGGTGGTGAGTTTGGCCGCCAGCCGACGGCCGAGTACGCGACAGGAACTGGCCGCGACCACAATTCCTATGGCTTCACGATGTGGCTGGCTGGAGGCGGAATCAAGGGCGGGTTCAGCTACGGCAAGACCGACGAGCTCGGCGCGGCGGCGGTGGAGAATCGGCTGCACGTCAAGCGAATTCACGCCACCATTTTGCAGCAAATGGGGCTCGACCCGAATCGCTTGAGTTATTTCTACGGTGGACTCGACCAGAAACTGGTCGGTCCCGAGGGCGCCGAGCCCATTCGCGAACTGATCGCCTGAGAAACAAAAAGAATTGGGGGGCAATTCACGAATTGT
>JAJTFE010000292.1 GCA_021298375.1 Blastopirellula sp.
CTCCGCGAGGCCCTGTTTCTTCCTCTGTTGCCTTGGGCAATTCGACGACGACTGATCGCTCCCGGATCTCGGCCAACACGCGACTGGCAAGGTCGCTGCCGGCACCAACTCGCGGCAACTGCCGCAGCTGCGCCCGTTGACCTTCGAGTTGCGTCAAGAGCTCGCGGAGCTTTGGCTGGCGCTCAAGCTGAGCCCGAAGCTCCGCTGCTTGTTCCGAGGTCAGCTGGTCATCCAGCAGCGCCGACAGGAGTTCCTGAGCTTCCGGATTCGGCGGTTCGTTGTTTCGCGATTCTAAATTCATGATGTACGCTTCTCTCTCGTGCCACTTCCTGTGACCGTCTCCAAAGCTTCCAGCTCCGCCTTCAGCTGCAACCGCGCCCGATGCAGGCGACTCCGAACCGTACCAACCGGCAATTCGAGTGCCGCCGCGATCGCATCGTAATCCAGCTCATCGAGCTCGCGCAAAATCAAAATCGCCCGATGCTCTTCCGAAAGCCTCGCCAAAGCTTCGCGCACCCTGGTTCCAGCTTCCTCGACCAGCAATTGCCGATCGGGAGCAGGTTCGTCGCTCAAAAGCAGTTGGCTCCCGCCCGATTCAACCGCATCGAGCGAAGCCGTCTTGCGGGCCTTGCGAAAACGGCTGACCGACAGGTTCCGCGCAATTCGGAACAGCCACGTGTAAAACTGACTCTGCCCGCGAAACGTAGCCAACTTGAGAAAAGCCAGCACAAACGCTTCTTGAGCCACATCCTCCGCTTCGGCCTGGTTACCCAGCAGATGAAACAGGGAGTTCACCAAGCGGTCCTGATACATCAAGACCAAACGCCCGAATGCCTCCGGGTCGCCAGCTGTCGCGGCGCGAATCAGCCGCGTCTCGGACTCGTCATGCAGCGGTTCGCTCATCACCTTCGACGCCATCCCCCGGGAAATCGTTCCCAATTTTGTCCGCTCTTGCCTGCCTCTATTCTAATGGCAGTCAAAGCCCGCGGTTCCACCCCTAAAATCGTACCGCACCCCGATTTTCTCGCAAATTCCTCAGCCTCACAAGCCAATCATTGCCGGCCCGCTCGCCCCGCCGCTCAAACTGAAACCCGCCAGGTAAGCACGGGGCGACTCCTTAGAACCAACCACAAGCCCACCCCCGCTGCCAGCAAGCCGACACTAATCCACTGACTAATCGTCAACGGCGTCCCCCAAATCCCCAGCTCGTCACTCCGAATCACTTCCTCCAGTAATCGGGAAAGCGGATAAAACACCAGCATCCAGACGAATAACTGGCCGTCAAACCGGCGCCAAGGAAAGGCCAGCCAGAGCACTGCCGCAACCAAGAATGCGCTGGTCGTTGCGTAGACCTGTGCGGGATGCATTGGCAAAGTCCGGGCGGGCAGTTTGTCGACCGGAACCTCCAGAGCCCCCGGTACTCCCTCCCGCTCAATCGTCACCCGCAACGGCAAATCGATTTTCCCCGCCTTGCTCGCAGCCAGAAAGTCACTGCCGGGGGTGAGAATCCGCAGGCGTTGCCCCACTTCGATCGGCAACCCTAATTCCGCCACCAAGCCGCCCACTTCCACCTCCGTGACCTGCAAGGGGAAACTGGCATCGGAATTCCAGTCGCCGCGGAGGCCAAGCAACCGTCCCTGATGCAACTGGTCCAGATAGGCCGGCGCCTCAACCGGAAAGCGAATTGCCAGTGGATATTCGGGCCGACACTCGCCGCCGTAACAACACCCGTTGAGCAGACAACCAATCCGCCCAATCGCCAATCCCAACAGCATCGCCGGAGCAACCACATCCAAAACCAGTCGCACTGGCAACTTCCAGATTCGCTCGCTGAAGGCGAGCACCAGTGCCGCACCAAACAGACTGCCATAAACGACCAGTCCGCCTTTGGTCATGTCGGCCAACGTCAACAGGAATTGCCGCACATCCACAAATTGGAACTGGTCCCATTTCTGCACGACGTAAAATATCCGCGCGCCGAGAATGCCCACCACGACCATCCAAAAACAAAGCGACAGCAGGCGGTCCACATTCAACTGCAATTGGGTAGCTCGCCAAATCACCAGCCCGACGGCGGCGGCGATCGCCAAGGTCAGGCAAACCCCGTAGCCCCGAATCGCCAACCCCAGCGGCACTGGGGGACCAAGTGGATCCGCGAAATTAATTCCGCTTACCTCCAAAAAGGGAACGACGAGGTACAGCAGCAGCGAAACGCCCAGCCCCAAAGGCACGAATTGGCCGGCCGCCTTGCCCCAGCCCTCGCGACGTGCAGCCCAACCCCCGAGAGCGAGCAGCAATAACCACCAGGCGAGCTGCAATGGCCAGCCAAGCCACTCGTGGGGAATCACCAGCAATGTTTGCTTCATCCTTGCCTCACTACAAGGTTATCCAGCAGTCTGGTCGTTCCGACTCGAGCGGCCATCAATAAAACCAGGGGCAAACGAACCTCCGTCAGCGGCTCGAGCGTATCGGCATCCGCTGCGAATGCGTAATCGACTTGGCTCACGCCGGAAGCGATCAACTGCTCGCGCATCCAACTGGATAATTCCGGGCCATTTTTCGCTCCGCTACGAATCTGCTTCTCCGCCGCGAACAAGGTCCGCGACAAGCTCAAGCCGATTTGCCGCTCATCCTTCGAAAGGTAGCGATTGCGGGAGCTCATTGCCAAACCGTCCGGATCGCGCACGGTGGGACACATCTTGATTTCACACGGCACATTCAAGTCCGCCACCATTCGCCGGACGACCGCAACTTGCTGGTAGTCCTTTTGACCCAGATAACAAACGTCAGCCCGGGTCATGTTGAGGAGCTTCAGCACCACCGTTGCCACTCCGCGAAAGTGACTCGGCCGCACGGCCCCCTCCCACTTCTGGGAAACCTCCGGAGGTTGGACGTAGGTCGAGAACCCGGGTGGATACATCTCGTCTTCGGTTGGAACCAGAACCGCATCGACTCGCTCGGCAGCCAGCATTTCCAAATCGGCAACCAGTGTCCGCGGATATTTGGCCAAGTCCTCGGTGGGCGCAAATTGGGTCGGATTAACAAAGACAGTGGCGACCACCCGTTCACACTCCGCCCGCGCCGCCTGCACCAGACTAAGGTGGCCTTGGTGCAACGCCCCCATTGTCGGAACGATCCCAATCCTTTGCCCCGCGGCACGCCATTCGTTAACCAGTTCGGTTAACCATTTCATTCCACCGGACCGAGCCCGTTCCGTTTCCGCCATAAAGTGTCCTGTCCAATCCCTGAAACGCCCCGCGCCAAGTCAGCCTCGCTGTCGGGGACTTCACCGCCCCGCCTCGCGGTTGATGGCGGTTGTTGACCCTCCGGCCTCGGGGGCGGCAGCGTTTTCCCTGGCAAGTCATGAAGGTTATCCGATTTGAGCCGCTTCGGCCATGCAAACCACTGGAATCCCGACCCGCCGCCTTCTATCCTTGAAACAGCCTCGGCTTCTCAACTCGGCCCCCGCAGGGGGTTGCTTCCAAGTCTGAAACAACCGGAACAACCCGGCCCGCTGATCCCCATTCCCCGGCCCGCTTTCACTGACAGAACCGCTTTCATGTGTTAGATTTTGCAAGGCTGTTGGCTCACCTTTGGGCCGGACAAACCGCATTCATCCCCCGCCCCTCGCCCCCTGCCCTTTGGTCCCATCAAAACCGAGCCGCTTCCAAATTAATGAGCTGCGGAACGCCATCGCTGTACTTCCCTCAACCAGCCATCTCCTGCAGGCGATTTCATGAACCAGCCTAATCAGCTCAATCAGGTTCCCGCCCCGCCGCCTCCAGGCAATCCGAACGCAGTTGATGCAGACGAAGAGACGGAAGAAGAAGGCCTGCTCGACGAGCAAGGCAGGAAGTTCGTCTTCTTCAATCTCGCCCCCAGCTGGCTCGTGAGCCTGTTGACGCACGTCCTGCTGATCGTGCTGCTGGCTGTCGTCTTTATGGAGCAGAAGCGGAACTCAACCATCAGTTTCGTCGCCGCCGATACCCCGGGCGAGTCGCTCGAGGGTGTCGACATGGATCTCGAACCGCTCGACTTCGACAGCTCGGCGCTCGAGATGAAAGAAGTCCCTCAGGAAACCGAAGCAGCTCCGCTGGAAGCCAACCTCGCCACGCTCGACACCCAGCCGCAAGATATCATTTCCGAATTGGCCGCCGGCGAGTCTTCCATGGTCGACAGCGAGGCCATGAGCGGTGCGGGCCTCACCGGCTCGACCAGCGGCGAAATCTCCGGTCGCGACGGGGACAACCGCTCCAAGCTGCTGCGAAAGTACGGCGGCACGCCTGACTCCGAAGAAGCAGTCAAGCTGGCCCTCGAGTGGATCGCAAAGCACCAGATGGAGGATGGTGGCTGGAACTTTGACCACACCATCGGCTCGGGCGATCGCTCACGGAAAAACCCCGGGCGAATGACAGACGCCCGCAACGCCGCCACGGCAATGGCCCTGCTCCCGTTCCTCGGCGCCGGCAACACCCATCTCAATGGCGAGTATAAGGACACGGTCCGACGCGGACTCAGCTTTCTGCTCCAGCGGGCGCGAGTCGACTCCAAAGGCCTGAGCTTCTACGAGCCCTCCTCCGGCACGATGTATTCGCATGGCCTCTGCAGCATCGTGTTCTGCGAAGCCTATGCCATGACCGGGGACAAGGACCTCGGCAGCGCCGCGCAAGGCTGCGTCAAATTCATCGAATGGTTTCAGGATAACCGCGGAGGTGGCTGGCGTTACGATCCCCAACAACCGGGCGATACCTCCATCGTGGGTTGGCAACTGATGGCGCTCAAAAGCGCAAAACAATCCGGGCTGAATGTGCGCAAGGAAACGCTCAAACTCGCCACCCGCTATCTCGATTTTGCCTCCAGCGACTCCGGGGCCTTTTACGGTTACAGCAGCCCTCCCAGCGCCGATCCCAATTACCGCGAGCGGGCTCCGACTTCGATCGGACTGCTCTGCCGCATGTATCTCGGCTGGGACCGCGATCACCCCAGTCTCAAACGGGGGGTCGCCTGGCTGGCCGATGAAGGACCAGTCCTCCGCAGCGAACGCAATCCGCTCGGCGTGAACATGTACCACAACTACTACGCCACGCAGGTCATGAAGCAGTACGGCGGTCCCGAGTGGGATAAATGGAACAACGAAATGCGCGATTTCCTTGTCAAATCGATCAGCAAGGAAGGGCTCGAACGTGGCAGCTGGTTCTTCGACTCCGGCAATGACCTCGGCACTGAAACCGGTGGCCGTCTCTACTACACGTCACTCTGCTGCATGACCCTCGAAGTCTACTATCGTTACATGCCGCTGTACGACGACAAAGCCTCGGCCGATCCCTTCCCGCTCGACTAAACAGCTTCCGCTCCAGCCCCACGCCGGTCGTTCAGGGAACATAAACGGCAAGAGAAAAACGGAGCGGTGATTCGGGCGCTGTCGCTTTGGGCCGTGTAATTTGGGCGGTGTAATTTGGG
>JAJTFE010000293.1 GCA_021298375.1 Blastopirellula sp.
CCCTTGTCGATTTCGACTCCGGGCGTCATGATATCGGGTCTTTGAAACTGGGCGGTCAGTATTTCGTGGAGTTTGGTGAATGTCTCGATACACGGGGCCAAAAGGACGGGTAAATCGCCGCATCGGCATGTTGATTTATGAAAACGGTGGTGCTTCGCGCGCGATGGAACGTCGCGGCAACCAGCCACCGGGCATGCACACCCGCGCCAAGCGTCCTTCCAATTACGGCAAGGCCCTCACTGAAAAACAAAAGATCAAGCATTACTACGGCCTGGGTGAACGCCAACTTCGTCGGTACTTCGAAAAAGCCGGCAAGATGAAGGGGAACACCGGCGAGAACCTCTTGATCATCTGCGAAAGCCGGCTCGACAACGTGATTCGTCGCGTGGGCCTGACTGCCACCCGCCCTCAGGCTCGCCAAGGCGTGGCCCATGGACATTTCCGGGTCAATGGCGTCAAGGTCGACCGCCCTTCGTACATGCTTCGTCCGGGTGATGTCGTGACCATTCGGCCCCAATTGAACGTGCTGACCCTGTACCGCAACATCGCGGCTCAAGGCGTCGAGGGCCAAGGCATCGAATGGGCCAGTCTCGATTCGGAAAATTTGACGATCAATGTCACCGGTGCTCCTGGCGCCAGTGACATCAGCCTGCCGGTCGACGGCAACGTGGTTGTCGAGTTCATGTCTCGCTAAAGCTACAAAAAAAGGTCCGAAAAAAAGGTCCGACCGCAGGGAATCCTCAGGCTGTGGAAACCCCCTGCAGGCCGGTACTTTCCTCGCCTCAGCGAAGTCCTGCGATTCATTTTCAAGTCGGTAGAGATTGGTCGCTGATTACGTTTAACGCAAAAGGCAAGTCGCAGACGACTTGCCTTTTTTTTTGAAAGGGTAGACTTCCATGCACAGCAAAGTTGTCGTGATTGGTGGTGGTCCGGGCGGTTATGCCGCCGCCTTCCTTGCCGCGGATGAAGGACTGGAAGTAACGCTGGTAGCTGAGCCACGAATGGGGCGTCGATTTTGGTCCGCCAAAGATCGGCCTCGACAAGCTCCGGGCAAGAAAAGAAAAAGTGATCTCGACCCTTTCGGCTGGGCTGGCCGGTTTGGCCAAGCGCCGCAAGGTCAACCTGATCACGGCTCAAGCGAAGTTCAAAAACGCGACCACCCTGGAGCTGCATGGCGAGGACGCCTCGATCCCGGCTGATCGAACCCTGACTTTTGACCATTGCATCATTGCGACCGGCAGTGTGCCCGCGATGCCGGGAGCCTTCAACATTGGAAGTGACCGCGTCCTCGACTCAACGGGCGCCCTGAAACTGACCGACATCCCGGAAACGATGCTGGTCATTGGCGGTGGTTACATCGGCTTGGAAATGGGGACAGTCTACGCCCACCTCGGCACCAAGGTCAGCGTTGTCGAGCTGCAAGATGGTTTGCTGATGGGAGCCGATCGCGATCTGGTCAAGCCACTCCACAAGCGGCTTGGCAAACTCTTTGGCGATCGGATTTTCCTCAACACCAAAGTCGGCAGCGTGGCGGCGGTTGGCAATCAGGTTCAAGTTTCGTTCGAGGGTCCGGGCAAGTACGGAACCGAGAAGTACGATCGCGTGCTCGTTTCGGTTGGGCGAGCCCCCAACACCCGGAATTTGGGGCTGGAAAACACCCGCTTGCAGGTCGACAAACGGGGCTTTATTGGCTGCGACCGTCAACAGCGAACAGCCGAGCCCAATATCTATGTGATTGGCGATGCTGCTGGCGAACCGATGCTCGCTCACAAAGCGACCCATGAGGGGCGAACCGCAGTCGAAGTCATCCTCGGGCATCCAGTAGAATTCGACAAACGGGCAATCCCCGCAGTGGTCTTTACCGATCCGGAAATCGCCTGGGCGGGACTCACCGAGGATCAAGCTCAAAAAGAAGGCCGAACCGTAGAAGTCTGCGTTTATCCCTGGGCCGCCAGCGGTCGCGCTCAGGCCTTGGGGCGTACCGACGGCCTGACCAAGTGGCTGATCGACCCCACCACGGAACAAGTCCTCGGCTGCGGAATTGTCGGCCCGGGGGCTGGGGAATTGATCGCCGAGGCAGTCTTGGCAATCGAAATGGGCTGTCAAATTCGCGACATCAACGAAAGCGTGCATCCACATCCGACTCTCAGTGAGACGCTGATGAATGCCGGAGAGATTTTCTACGGCACGGCGACAGAGATTTACAAGCCGAAGAAAAAAGACCACTGAGTCGGTTCCCCGCAGCTCCACATCGCCACAGGTCTCGCCACCGGACGGCGAGCCCGCTTCTCGCTTTGAGGCGGAAGCGGGATCGGCTCGATCGCTGCCGGCGGCAGAAGCAGCTCCCAGGCTTCGCTTCGTGCCGTGGCGAAGAACCGGGCAAATAGGGCTTGGCCTGCGCGCGCCGCGCTGCTGAATCGACCTTGCCACTCCGGGACCAGCAATCCATGCCTGAACGCCCTATCGAACTCAAATCCGCTCGCGAAATAGGCCGGATGAGACTTGCTGGACTGGCGGTTTGGAGGGCTCATCAAGCGGCGGCTCGCCTGGTTGTCCCCGGCGTCTCGACCGCCGAGTTGAACGCAGCGATCCGGGAGGAGTTGCGCGTTTGCGGGGCGAAGCCATTGTTCCTTGGCTATCCCGGTCCGACACCTTTTCCAGCAGAGAGCTGCATCTCAGTCAACGAGGAGTTGGTGCATGGGATCCCCGGCCCGCGCAAGCTGAAGGTCGGCGACGTGGTGAGCATCGATATCGGCGCTTCGGTGGGAGGTTGGTGCGGAGACGCAGCGGTCACGCATCCGGTCGGCTCGATTTCGGCGGGGGCTCGGGCTCTGCTGCAGACGACGAACCGCGTGCTCGACTTGGCAATCGACCTGTTGGGTCGGAAAAAATTCTGGAGCGAGGTCGCCAAGGAAATGCAGGACTACGTCGAGGCCGAGGGCTTTGCCGTGGTGGACTCGATGGTGGGCCATGGCATAGGCCGCCAGATGCACGAATCACCCCAAGTGCCCAATTATTTCAGTCGCAAGTGGGCCGCAGCGGAGGACTTCGAGCTGCGTCCCGGTCTGGTTTTGGCGATTGAGCCGATGGTCAACACGAGCACGCGGAAATTGGCTTGCCTCGCCGACCAGTGGACGATGGTGGCGGCCGATGGAAAGTACGCCGCTCACTTCGAACACACAGTCGCCCTGACTCCATCCGGGGCCAGGCGGCTGACGGCGGCCCCTGAGGAGGCAGAGCAAGCTGAGCTCCCCGATTGGCTGCGCGACCCGAACCTTTGGGTCCGCTGGTGAGCCGAGGTGTGGAAAAAAGACATCATTCTGTGCGTTCCCGGCCCACCGCCGCGGGATTTTCTGCGTTCTTTTTGACGATCGCAGGTTTGCGAGATAGGGTTTTTCGCCGGTTGAACGCCGGCCAATCGCCCCCTCTTTCCGGGATGTCAACTTGCGTTCAGCTCATCGCCCCGCCCCCCGCGACACTCGATCCGTTCCCGCTGCCTCGACTTATGTGCAACTGGAGGCGCGAACGCTGTTGGCGAGTTTCAGCTGGAATAACCCTTGGATCGAGGCGTTAGCCACTCAACTGGTCTCGCAGCTTTCGAGTCCGCCCTCGATTGTTCAGTCTCCAGCCGTGGTTGGTTCGTGGGTGGTGACAGGAAAAACGGCAAAGCTCTCGGTGCTGGCGGCCGACGATGGCGGCGAGAGCGCACTGAGATACTTTTGGCAGGCCCACTCTGTTCCGTCCAACGGTTCGGTCCAGTTCAGCTCCAACGGCTCGAACTCCTCCAAGAACACGACGTTGACTTTCGGTGCCGCCGGCACCTACCAGCTATCCGTCCGGGCGATCGATCGCCTCGGCTTGGCCACAACCAGTCTTCTGACGGTCCAGGTCAACCCGGTTGCAACTTCGATTGGTATCAGGAACGGCAACAACATTGCGGTCACCTCCGGGAGCGTTAACTCGCTGACGGGGGCGACGTCTTCTTACTCCGCGGTGGTCCTCGATCAGTTCGGCCGGCCGCTCTCCACGCAACCCTCGCTGACATGGAGCATCGTCACCAGGCCGTTGGGCGCTTCGCCTCAACTCACTACTTCGGGAAACAGTACCAGCCTGCAATTCGACCGGATCGGCGATTATCTCCTGCGAGCGACGGGCAACGGGCTGACGGGTCAATTCACGGTTCGTGTGGCTCCGGTGCTAAGTCGGCTGGCTCTGCTGAAAACGGATGGCACAGCGGTCAGTTCAGGGTCGACATTGGCAGTCGCGGGCACGAATGCGTCCTTGCGGATGCAAGGCTTCGACCAGTTCGGCGTTGCCTTGACGAAGCTCGACGGGGTCAGCTGGAGCGCCACTTCCCGCCCCAGCGGGGCGAACCTGGCGATTGCGAACGGAAACGGTGGCACCAACTTCACCTTCACGCGAGCGGGGAACTATGCCGTTCGCTGCGCGTCACCCGCTGGCAATATCGATTTGCAATTCAATGTCTCCCAGCAGCTGACAGCAATCCGGGTTGCTTCCGGCGCGAGGAGCTTTCTCTCGGGAACAACCTCAGTTC
>JAJTFE010000294.1:0-970 GCA_021298375.1 Blastopirellula sp.
CGAATGGGCAATGAGGTGCAACAAAGCAGCTGAGAAGGCACCACAGCCGCACTGCAGCATCATGAATCCCATCTGGGCAATGGTCGACCAAGCCAACATCGACTTAATGCTGCTTTGAGTCAGCATCACCGTCCCCGCCAACAGCGCTGTCGCCAAGCCGAAGAGAGCCAGCAATTGCATCGCCCACGAAGACTCCACCAACAGGAAACTCAATCGGATCGCCATAAAGCCCCCCGCATTGACAATCCCGGCATGCATCAGGGCAGAAACGGGGGTCGGCGTCTCCAATGTCAGCGGGAGCCAAAAATGAAATGGCACCTGAGCCGAACGAATTGACCCGCCCAAGACCAGGAGGACGCAAGCCGTGCTGAGCCAGGCAGCGTCGGCGGCCGACATTTGGCCCAACCAAACCTGCAAGCCCTGCAACTCCCAAGTCCCCGAACGCCAACAAAGCAGGCCCCCCCCCGAAAAGAGGCAAAGGTCAGCCAAGCGGCTGAGCGTAAACTTTGTTCCGGCAGCCCGCCGAGCCAATTGACGGTCGCCATGGAACAAGAGCAATTGATGTAAAGTCAAACTGGCAAGCGTCCAGAGTGACAAGAGCAGAAGGAGATTGCCCGTGGCCACCATGCCGACGACGGCAACGATGGTGGCTGTGAGCCAACCCCAGTAGGCCGTTTGGAGAGGGTCTCCGCCGAGGTAGTTCCGCGAATACCTGATCACCATCCAGCCAAGAAAAGCAACCAAACCGGCCAGAACCCAAGCGAGGCCGTCGAACGCGAGCAAGGTCCAGCCTCCAACGGCAAGCCGCCATTCCGGCGGGACAGCTGCCCCGTCGACGCTGCCGGGTTGGCGGTCAGCCAGCAGCCAAGCGCCCGCTCCCAAAACTCCCCACCCCAAGGCCAGTCTCGCGGACCAGTCGAGATACAGCCCAACTGAGGCAGCGAAATTGCAACGCGCCGATGCGGAACCC
>JAJTFE010000294.1:1015-5277 GCA_021298375.1 Blastopirellula sp.
CTTCCTGCTCGCCATCCCCATCCCCATCCCCAAGCCAACCCGCCGCACAACCCGAGCCCGCCGGCCAACAAGGTCCCCAATAACCAGATCTCCTGCATCGCTCCTCCTCCGCACTTTCAATTCGTGCGAATCCTATTACACGACATTTTTTTCGTCAATTGTGTGTCGCGATATGGAATGCATTTTCCGGCGGGCAATCGACCCAGGAAATTGAAACTGCGAACGGATTGTCGTAAAATCAGGGAAAAGCGAGGGTGGAATGTCAGCCTGATGGCTTTTGTTTAAGAAAATCAAACGGAGCCGCGTAGAGAATCAAAACCAAGTCAGCGTTCCGTTTGCAGACAGCCTGCAGTTGAACAGACCGACTGCTCTGGCGGTGCGTTTCCCGCGAGACCGCGCTCAAGACATCATTTAAGCTTGGTCCGCTGTCCGACAAGGACAACCTCGGCAACTGCCCGTGCGGCAACTGCCCGTAGCGATTGAATTGGAAAACGCGGCAGGAATGCAGGCCCCGCCGATGCCAACTCGGGCAATCAGGCTGGCGGATTCACCCTCGCACCGATTCCCCCCAACAGCTGCTTGCAATTTGACGCTTTCAGAATTCGGAAATTGCGCTCCCGAGGAACTCGCGATGCCCCGCTCAGCAAAACCCAAATCCACCCCCCGCGTCACCAAGGCAAAGGCAAACTCGGCGATTCGTGGCGGCAAAGGCCGCTCGGCCACTCGCGACGGCGCTGGCAAGCAAAAAACAAGCCTATCGAAGTGGCGACCCGCGTGGGGATCACCGAGCGGGCCGTTCAGAGAATTATCCAGGACCTCGAGTCAGCCGGATTCATTCAACGGCAAAAAGTGGGGCGGCAGAATCAGTACCAGGTAATGACCGAGCAACCGCTGAGACATCCGATCGAGGCCCATCGCAAGATCGGCGATCTTCTGAAACTCATCAACGGCTAAGTCTCGTTGCCTCAGCCACCCGCTGATGAGACCCCCGCAACCGCGTTCCGCGGCCGACTTCCTCAGCCAGTGCCGCCGCACCCCGGTCCGGATTTGAATCGCCGATTGGCTCGCCGCGAAGAAGGGAACGCCCGCTTTACCAGGGGGTCCAGTAGATACCGTTGCCCCGGAAGCCTTTGTCACCATTGGGGATACCCAAGTCGTAGTAATGACTGGAATGAAAGCCCCCAAAGTACTTTGGGTAATTGGCGGTCCCCCCCCATGCGGCAGGATCGCGACGCCAGTCTTGCCGGTAATAATGCTCCGGGACTGGAGTCCCCGCCCGCCCGGTTACCGCAGGCGTGGGACTCGTCGGCGGAAACAGGTTATTATCCGCCGGCCTGATGATCGCGCCCAAACCTGGCTCGGTGGAATTGACCGAAGTCGAAGCAGGTGAAGGCGGAGTAATCGACTCAAAATCGAGTTCACGAGGCTGAACACCCCGCCAACCAGAATTGCTCGGCTGCGAAGCTTGAACCGACCCGCGCGTCCCCCGCCCTCGCAACAATTGCGCTTCAGCCTCATCGGACCAAAATCCGGTCGCCCAAAACGCGGCCACAATGAAACCGCTTCGCAAAACTCTGCCAGCCCATTTCTTCATTGCTGCCGACTCTCGCTTTCACTTGCCGCAGTGATCTGTCTCGCAGCAGTCATCCCGACTCCGCTCGCACTCTCTGTTCACAACATCGCTCAAGTCGCACCACTTCCTCCACTCCGCTTCAATCTGACCCGGTCGTACGGCCGGAAAGAAAAATCTCGCTGATCGTTAAACTCAATCGAGCCCGCAGAGTCGGCTGACAAAAAGGGCGGGGTAACTCGACGCCGTCCAGCCCGTGGCTGACTCATTTCCACCCCAGACTGGCCGGCCAAGCTGATGACGCTGTACACGAATCGCCCCGGCAGCGGGAACTCGGACGCAAATAAAGGCGGGCCAGGATCAAACGAATAAGGAAGGGGAAGTGCAGCGCCCCACATCCGCGGGGCAAGGACCAACAATGGAGACGGCGAACACAGACTCGCTCACCCGATCCCGTCCTGCCCCAGTCAAGCTGCCCTGGCCGAGATTGCGTTCCACACATTGGTCCGCCAGAGACTCAAGTGCAGGAAGCCGGAGAAGCCCCCAAGAGACAAACAGGGCAGAGACCGAAAAGTCTCATCAGAGAATCGACGGGCAAACCAGCAAATCTGACCGCAACCTCTCGTCAGCGGACCGTGGGCTGACATCTTCAGAAGATCGGGGCCAGTGAAAAGGAGCCCAAATAAGATAGGCCCCGCCCAAGATAGGCCCCGCCGTAACGTTCAATGCCCCTGTAACGTTCAATGCCCCTGTAATGTTCAATGATCAATGTTCAATGATGTTAGTCGGCGTGGCGGGATTCGAACCCACGACCTCTTGCACCCCAAGCAAGCGCGCTAATCCAGGCTGCGCTACACGCCGTCACCTCTGAGCCACCTTCGCAGTCGGCCCAGGGAAGCAGAATAATGTAACAGATTTTCCCCAGCGGTCGAGGCTGGAAACGACTCGCCAAAGCCCGAAAAACGGAGCTGATCGCACGGGCCGCGCAGCAATCCTGCTGAGAGTTCAGCCAAGGCCGGGCCGCCAGCGAGGAAAAGCCGGCTCACAGCTCACGGCTTTGCACCCTGGCCCCGCGCATGATTTCCTCCAAATGGGCGCGCAGCTGGTGCATCTGGTCGGAACTCCATTGCTGCCCCAAGTGGGCCACAAGATAGAGTGTCCCGAGTAGGACCAACGCCCCTGCCGCGACCCAAAGGCCCCACATCGAATCACCCAACTGCCACTGCGAAACGCCCAAAGCCGCCCCAAAAAAGGAGGTAAACAGCAGGGCCAAATAAGCAATCCAGACGACCGTCCAAACATCAACACGCGGAGCAAAGCGGCCATGAATGCTGCAATGCCCTGCACCCACACCGGGGCCGGGTTCGGAAACGTAGAAGGAGAGATGCGGGGACCATAAGCGATGTTCGGGCCGCGGCAGATGGAGTTCTCCATACTCGCCGAACATCCGAAACAATTCCGGTTTGGCAACCTGCTGTTCAGCCCGACGAAAGCGTTCGATGACCTCTCCTCGGTCCAAGGGCAACGGGATCTCAAATGTTGGGCGGAGCCGAAACCAAAGCATGTCGCCCTCTTTTCGCCTGGTTAGCTGAGAATTTCCCCAATCGAATGGGCCCTATTCTACCTCGATTTCAGCTGAGCTCCTACAATCCGTTGACCAACACGAACTTGAGGTGATGAACTTACCGTACCCACCCTTACCCTAACTCCGAGGCGGCGAACCTCCCGACTTGATTTCCGAGGATTGCCCCGGGTTTGAAGCCTCTCAGCCCACGCAGAAGTTCAGGGCCCGAGCGGTTCGATTTTCTCATTTTCCCCTTGTGACCACCGGAGTCGCCGTGAATTTTGCCGATCGCCTGATAGCCCGCATTCGCTCCACCCGCACACCGTTGATCGTCGGCCTCGATCCGCGCCGTGAACAGCTTCCCCCGATCCTCCGCGACTCGCTGACTGCGGCCCCGCACTCCGCTGAGTATTGGGAACAAACAGCGGATGCCTATCGGGAATTCTCCTGTGGAATCATTGATGTTGTCGCTGACCTGGTCCCTGCCATCAAACCCCAATTGGCCTTTTTTGAACAGCTGGGACCCGCCGGACTTGAGGCGTTGTCCGCAGTCGTCGACCACGCTGCCAACCGGAACATGCTGGTGATTCTCGATGGCAAACGGAACGACATCGGCTCGACGGGTGAAGCCTATGCCGCCGCCTACCTCGGACGCAAGCCGCGCAGCCCGTGGGGCGGCGACGCCCTCACCATCAATCCCTGGATGGGCCGAGACAGCCTTGCTCCCTTCGTTGCCCGCTGTGCTGCGGTTGACGCCGGACTATTCGTTTTGGTGAAGACCTCAAACCCAGGAAGCGAGGACTACCAAGCGCTGAACACGGGGGGCCAACCGGTCTATCGTCGGGTTGCGGCCGATGTTGAGAACCTCGCCACTCAAACCATGGGCAACGCCGGATACGGCTCGGTTGGAGCAGTGATCGGAGCGACTTACCCCCAGCAACTGGCTGAATTGCGGGCCGAGATGCCCCACACCCTGTTTCTGATTCCCGGTTTCGGGGCTCAAGGCGGGACCGCAAGTGACGTCGCAGCAGGCTTTGACCGAAATGGGCTCGGGGCCATCGTCAACAGCAGCCGAGCGATCATTTTCGCACATGAGAACAAAGCGTTCAGCCACCTCCCGCCCACTCG
>JAJTFE010000295.1 GCA_021298375.1 Blastopirellula sp.
GGCCGCGGCCAGCAATCGCAGTCTTGAAAACGCCTGCTTTTGCCACCGCTCCCCGCTCCCATCCCGGACCCATCGTACCCCATTCCCTCCAACTCTCAATCCGCCGCTTTCTACCGCCCCGCTGCTGCAGCTCAATCGCCCGCCCCAACTTTCCAGAACTTGATTCTGGTGGCAGAGCGAGGAGGAAGGACCACCTGCAGCAACGCCTTTTCTCCGCGATCCAAGCGGGCCGTTTGCGGAGCGCTCGCGCCGATTTGATATCGGCACTCACCCACCAAACCGGAGTAGAGCAACGGCACCTCGATCTCGCGCTCGACTGCCGTCGCCAGCGGGTTGTAAAGCACGGCCAAAGCCGGCGTCTTGAGCTCAGGATTCACATGCAGCCACCCATCCCAATCGCGTCCGTCAGCGCGACGCAGGGGAATCAACGGGCTGTCCAGGATTGCCCGGTCTGCTTTGTAGGCAGCGACTTGCCGGGCAACCATCTCCCGAGTCCGATCGGTATCGTAGAGCCGCGGGCCGCGGAAACAGGCCTGCACTCCAGCGCCCAACAAGTTCTCCAAGCGGCGTTCATAGTGATCAAGATGCTCCGCCAATGGTTCGATCGTCGCCGCTGCTCCGCCCCCGTGATATTCCGTCAGAGGAACAAACATCCAACCCATCGTCGGCAATTTATACCGCGTCCCATCATGGATGTTCTGCCGCTCGATGATCTCCTGCCACTCCCTCGGCAACGACCAGTTGGTTTCCCGGTAACCCATCCCGTTTTTGTTTGAACCATGCAGAAAATACCAGTCGGGGACGTTGAGATAGACACCCCGCCCACGACACCACTGGTAGAAGCTGGTGATCCGTTCCCACTGCTCCCAGCGCGAGTCCTCGTAGCCCCTGTGCCCCGGGTGCACGGTCGACGCGCACGCATCTCCGGGATAGGAACCGTCATGCTCCAAGACGTCACTTTCGGTCTGCTCAAAAAATTTGTAGAGCTTGGCGAAATAAGCCTGCCCCCACTCGCTTTCCAAACAGGGGCTGTTGCCGAAACGGGCAAAGCCGCCGGGCTTACCCGTCTGTGGATTGACCACATCATGCCGCTCCCCCTCTGAGCGACTCGCCAAGAGGGAATATCCACCGAGCCCCACACCCTTGGAATGAGCATAAGCGGTCAACTCGCGCATCGCTGCCAAGTACTGCGCCGAATCATTCTCGATCTGAAAGCCGCTCCCAAAAGTCATGATCACCAATTCAAAACCAACCTCAGCCGATTGATCGATAGCCAGGCGAACCGCCGCGGGCTCGGCGCTGCGGACGTGATGAATCAGAGGATTCTCGAGGACCCAAGGTGCAATCGCTCGATACATACGGCCCAGCGCCAGCATCCGCCGCGTCTCGTCGCGACTTTCCAACGGCAACAGCCAAGTGCGAAATGACTGGAACTCTCCCCCGGGAGCTACCCGCCGGTCCGGACCCATCGGGGGCCGACACTCCAGCAGGCACTTCGTCTCTTTGCGATAATTGACCTGAGTCTCGTAAGACGGATCCGCACTCCAGTGCACAGCATCAACTTGAGCTGTGGTCCCCTCCATCGAACAAGTTGTAAAATCCGTTTCCACATGCAACAGCGGGAGGAAGGGCTCAGCCAAATCCTCGACTTGGCTGGAGGCCTCAACCGTCGCCAGAATCTCGCTGGTGAATCTCGACACCTGCAACTCAGTATCACCCGAATTGACGATTCGAATCCACTTTGAAATCAGCGGCAGGCCGTCGTAAAGTTCATAGTGGACCACGACTCGAATCGCCGGATCCATCGAAGGCGACTTGCCGTCAGTCGAGACTGGCGGAGAAAAGACAAACTGGACCTCAAGTCCCGCGGCAGGCCACGCGGGAACGCAGCCGGCTATCCATTCCCGTCGGGGTTTCCAGCCAAACCGCTCGCGAATCGGCCCAACCTCAAACGACTCCAGCTGGAACGCCGTGGAGTCGGTACGCAATTCACCAAACCACTCGGTCCTCAGGAAGTTGCCCACGGGCTGGCCTTGCAATCCGCCGATGTCGTAGGTGCGGTCGCCAAACTGAACGCGGGCCTCGGGCCGAATTGCCCGAACATACTCGCGCCCAGTTTGCAAATCCTGCAAGCCGACACACCCCAAGTTGGGCTGCAGCAAAAAAGTTCGCCGCACCAATCCGTTATCGAGCGCCAGCTCACCCGGTGTCTCCGTGCGAAAGACTCCCGCCTTTCGCTCCACCGGCTCGATCAGCCAATCACCCGCTTCAGGTTTCGGCAGCATTGCCAAATCGGCCAGCTTTCGGTCGATCAAGGCCTGCTTCTGCTCAGCTTGCCACGCAAACGCGCGCTGTGGCCAAGTTTGGCTGATGCAACCGCAGCACGCCCACACCCCCGCGAACATAACCAAACGTCGCACCCAACTCATCAGCTTTCCCCTTCGCTCCCGGAATCGAAGGCCAGATCGTAACCGGGATCGCTCGGCCGTTGGGAGAGGGACCAACTGCCAATCAGGAAAGCCAACCCAGCAAAAGGTTCTGGTTTCACTGGCGAATCAGCTCACTCCAATCTGAAATCCCGATTATCGGAAGGGCAAAACGAAACGCATCCTCTTCCCGCGTCGTCCCCGCGGCAGCGAAGACATCGTAGATCAACTTCTTGCTCGCCGGCTCCGAAATGCTCTCAGAGCCTCGGGTCCAGAGCCCCAAGCGCAAGCCACCCTCCTGGGCGTGGTCGACGTGACGATGGAGGATGAAAGCATCAATTCCCTGAATGGTGTGCTGCAGTTCCGGTTGTCGCAAAAAATCGAGCAACACTTCCAGATTGCGAAAGGTGATGCGCGGCGTCGTCCGCCAATCCCCGGTGGCCGAACGGTCCAGCCAGGTGCGCGGCTCAAACAAGTTTTCGGGGTAGGGATGAAAGGCGACATGCCAGGCAAAATCACCCTGCTCGCGGGCCCGAGCGGCGAAATACTCAAGAAAATCCCGCGCTGGAAACGTCTGCTGATCGTCGCCGCCAGCGTAGCGCGCATTCCAATGGTGTTCCAGTGAAAGGAAAACCCTCCCCTGTGGCGAGTGACGATTTACCGCGCGCTGAACCAGGCGCACTGCCTGCAGATAGTCGTCAGCGAAAGACCGCATCCCAACTCGCCCCTGGTTGCACCAGAACCAGTGCGAGTTAACCTCGTTTCCGACAATCCAATTCCAGACCCGGCCATGCCCACTGCCCGCGGTCCCCCACCGCTGCGCGAGCAGCTCCACGGCCGCCTCAAGCCAAGCCTTGCCTTCCTCTGTGCGCGTATTGAAGGCCGCCAAGTGATTGGGGCATGCAGCGGAGTAATCAGGATGCACCAGAATCCGCCGTTTATCCGCGGCTTCGGGGACGTAATTCAGCAAAATCAAGGAGACGACCACACCCCGGTCCGAGAGCGGGCGAATCATCGCGTCCAGCTGCTCAAGATAAGCTCGCTGAAAAGCAAACTCCTCGGCACCCCGCCGCACCTGGACATAACGCGGCTCATCCCGCCCCACCCCTTCGGGCGCGAGCAGCTGTCCGAAATTAAAATTCAACGCCGCCTGCCCAATCCCCAGTTCGAGGGCATCGTCCACCATCTGGACTTGCAGCCCTTTGAGCGAACTCGATTCGGGGTAACGCTCGAGGTCTTGCGCTACCGCAGCCCAGACCACGCTCAGATACATCGCCTGGCCGATTAGTCCCAGCCAGAGAATTCTTTTTGCCATTTCTTTCCCCACTTGTCATTCAAACGCACGTATTGCGCGACGGGTCAGATTCGATTCCCTAACCGCTTTTAAAGTGGTTTCAGGTCCCGCCTAAACAGACTCCTTGCTAAGGCGAGAAAACGCCCCGCTAAATTCAACAGGTTTGTCGCGTTTACGCTAACGGGATTAACTACAATTGACCCAGTCGCGTAACGGCCGAAACGACCACAAATCGCAACAGCCGACCGATTCTCCGCTTGAGTCGTCGTCGCCAGCCTCCGGGTTGGGGGTAAGGACTTCAGGCTGGAGCGTGCCCGGTACGAGCTATCCGCTCAGCCCGGCAGGTCGAATTCTGGTCCCGAGGGTTTTTTCCCGTGTTTGAGCTTCTCAATTTGCGTCTTTTGTTGCGGCCCTTTTCCTTGGTTCTGCTCCTTGCCTGCCTAGCCCAGCCGCTTTCATTGCAGCCGGTTTGGGGACAGGACGAGACAGCGGACTTCGATTTTACCAGCCTGGCGCACCCTGAAACTGCCGAGAACCTGAAGGCCCTGCTGACCCCAGAACAACTGGTCAAGCTGGCCGAACTCCCGGAACTTCGCAAACTGCAATTCAATTTCGGCTCGCAAAACTGGGAGGATGTGCTCCGCTGGTTTGCCAAACAAGCCGACCTCTCGCTGGTGATGAGTTCCGCACCGAGCGGCTCCTTCAACTACACCGACACCAACCAGTACACCCCGAGCCAAGCGATCAACCTGCTCAACAGCATCCTGTTGACGAAGGGATACACGCTTGTTCGCCGGGACAAACTCCTCATTCTGGTGGAGGTTTCCGGAGGGATTCCCGACGAAATCCTTCCCCGGGTGACGGTCGCCGAACTCGAGAAACGAGGTTCCTTCGAAATTGTCAGCGTGATGTTCACGCTCGGGTCCAAGCCAGCCGCCACGGTAATGGCCGAGGTCAAACCTCTGCTGGGCAGCTACGGCAAGATGGCGTTACTCCCTCAATCGAACCAACTGCTGGTAACCGAGACGGTGGGAAAGATGAAGGCGATCAACATGTTGATTGCCTCGATCCCGGCCCCGACCACGCCAACGCCACCGGCAGAGAAGCCACCACCCCCTCCTCCCGTTCTCGAATCGTACCCGCTTGGCTCACTCGATTTCGAGGCGACCGCGACGACGATTAAATCGATTTCCCCATCGGCCATCGTTTCCGGAGGACCGGCAACGCAGAAGATCATTGTCTACGCCCCTCCAGCCCAGCAGGAGCTGATCAAAAATCTGCTCGATCGACTGAACTCGGGAACCCCGGTGCAAGACCAGGCGCCCCGTCTTCAGGTTTACCAACTCGACAAGCCCGTCGACCCCAAGCAGTTTGCCGAGCAAATGGCACTTGTGGCAAAGTCGCTGTCGACGCCGCTGGAAATCGCGTCATGGTGTTCGCCGGCGAAAACCAGCAGAAGCAGGTCGCCCAGGCGCTGGAAACGCTCGGCGCGATGGTCGTTCCTGACAAGTCGGCTCAGGTTCGCCTGTTTTCGCTCCGCCGCGCCGACCCGACGGTCGCCTCCCAGATGGCCCAAGCGGTCTCTCCGCGAGCGACCGTCAACGTGGATACGGCCACGAAGACTCTGATTGTTCGCGCGCTGCCCGCCGAACTCGAAATCATCGCCCAATTGGTCGACCAGCTCGACAACGCGGCCGCCCAGCAAGGCCTGGCGCTCAAGTCGTATGACTTCCCGCGCGGGACGCACACCGAATTTCTGGCGGTCCTTGCCGGAATTGCTCCCAAAGCAAAAATCCAAGTTGACGATCGGGCAGGCAAACTGCTGGTCATCGCCGAAGAACGAGACCAACAGGCGCTCGAAGGCCTGATCACGCAGTATCAGAATTCCAAACAGGGAGCGACTCCGGCCAAGCTCAACTCTTACGAGGTCACAGCCGAGCAAAAATCCCGCTTTCAGGCCTTGCAGTCGACCCTGCCCAATGAATTCGGGAAACTGCAAGTCATTCCCGATGACCAACCCAATCGCCTGACCATCTGGGCGGATGCTGGCCAGCACGAACTGGTCACCCGCATGCTTGAAGACCTCAAGGCCCAACTGCCTGACCAGTCTCTGAATGTGCTCAAGTCCTACGAAACCAGCGTCGAAGACCTGGCCAATCTGCAAACGTTGCTGCAACCGAAATTTCCCGGGGCGAAGATCACAGCCAACACGGCTGGCGATCGTCTTCTGGTCTGGGCCAGCCCCGAACAGCAGGAGGCCTTCGCTGCGCAGCTCGCGGCTCTGACCACTGAGTTACCCAAAAAGGAGAAACCTTATTACGAGTCTTACCCGCTTGCTCAGGCCGAACATGCCCGCGCGACGGAAGTGCTCCAACCCTTGGCCCCCACCGCCAAGATCACTTCGGATCCAACCCAACAGCGGCTGCTCGTCTGGGCGGTCGCCAAAGACCAGGAGATTATCAAGTCATCGCTGACTCGCCTGTTTGAGGCCGCTGGAACCGCTGCTCCCAATCTGGTGACGATTCCCCTCGATGGACTCGATGCGACCTCGACGACCGCACTGCTCAAGACCTTGGTGCCTCGCGCTCAAGTCACGCTCGATACGGTGACCCAGCAACTGGTCGTCGTCGGGACGGATGCTGATCAATCAGCCGTGCGAAAGGTGATCGACCAATTGCAGTCCGGGCTGAAGCTCAAGGAGGAGCCGAACATCAAGTTCTATCCGCTGGAGCCAGCCCAGTCGGCCGCGGCGGTCGAGCTGTTGACTCAACTCGTCCCCGGTGCCAAACCGCAATTTGATCGGGTCGGCAAGCAACTCTCGGTTATCGCGACCAACCGCGAACACGAAAAAGTGGCTAAGGCCTTGGGCGATTTGCAAGCCGGAGTGAAACCGCAGTCCACTCCGAATCTGGTGGTCTACCCGCTCGCAGCCGACCTTCGCCCCCGTTTTGATGCCGTGCTCGCCTCGCTCACTGCCGAAATCGGTGAATTGAGGATCGTCGATGACAAACGCCCCGGCGAAGTCGCCATCCTCGCCTCGCCAGCCCAGCACGAATTGATCAAACAAGTACTGCTCCAGGTAGCGCAGCCGATCGAGGGGGCTGACCCGTTCGTCTTCAAAGCGTATCCAACCGGCTCGTCCGAACCGAAACAGCTGGTTGAGTTCATCACCCAGCTGTTTCCGGCTGCCAAAGTCGTTGCTGATGACTCGCAGTTGCGACTTCTGGTCTGGGCTCCGGAAAAGGTTCATGCGGAGCTGGTCAAGGTGCTGAAGGAGTTCATTCCCGAGCAAGCAGCGGGAGGCAACAACGCCCGTTCGCTGCAAGCCTACAAGTTAAGCGGCTTGCCTCCCACCATCGCCATTCCCCTGCTGCAACAAATGGTCCCCAGAATGCAGCTCACGGGAAATGATGTCCAAGGTCTGCTGCTCGCCTGGGGACGGGCTAACGAGCATCAATTGCTCAAGGCGGCAGTCGACCACCTCAATCTGCCGGAGGATCCTCGTCGGCTGATGGTGAAGGTCTACCCAACCGAAGAAGTCGACCCGCAAATTGCCGCCCTTGTCCTTGGGAAATTGCTGCCCGACGCCGTGGTGGCCCCGAATGTGAATGGCAAAATCATCGCCGTGATGGCTCGACAAGACCAACAGGCCATGGTCGTTGACGCACTGGCTCAGATGCAGGACTTCAATACGTCTGCCGGCCCGCTGGAACCTGTCGCCTACTCAGTCGAAAAGCTGGGCAGCACCGCAACCGTCGCAGCCCTCACTCCGGTTTTTCCCCAAGCCAAATTCTTCCCCGGGGCGACCGCCACCCAGCTGGTCGCGGTAGCCAATTCAGACGACCATCAGAAAATCAAAGAGACCCTCGCTCAGCTCGCTTCGCTCTCGCCCACCGCTGACCTGACCTTGCGCGTGTTTCAGCTGCGCCCGGAACTTGCTGCCCAGGTCCGCCCCCTGATTACCGCCGCCTTGCCCAACCTCAAAATCCTCGGCACCGCCCCGGACACTCTACCGGTTCTGGCCAGTGAGGAAGACCAGAAACAAGTCCAAAACCTGATCGCACAGGCCGAACAGCAGCTTGTCGCGACTCCGAAAACCATCAAGCCCTACACGGTTGAGAAATTGACGCTGGCCCAGGCCCGCGCCTCGCTGCTGCAAAAGATCCCCACCCTCTCGACCGTTGAGCTCGGCGGCGACCCGCGCGTCTTGTACCTTTTGGCGACCGAGGAAGAACACGCGACTGCTGGGCAAGTGATTTCGGAACTCGAGGCCGCAATCGTCCCTACGCCACCGGCAAATGTCGTGCTGTATCCCCTGGAGGATCTCGACTTGACCCAATTGACGAGCTTGCTCCCCGCCGAGTTGACGGCCAAGGCGACGATCAAGCCCGACCCCTTGAATGAACTGCTGATTGTGACGGCGCCTGAAGAGGTACAGAGCAAATTGGCAACGACGATTGCCGAGTTGGCCGGTAAACTCCCCAAAGCGGACAAGGTTACCTCGCGAATTTATCCGCTCGGCGGACTGCGATCCCGCGACTGGAGCACCTTTCTGACAACGGTCGCGCCCGGCGCGGTCGCCGCCTTTGACCGCACCTCGGGTTCGCTGGTCGTGGTTGGAACCCGCGCGACTCACGAAAAAGTTTCCAAGTTGCTGGAGGACGTTCGACTGGCCCAGACTGCAGGGAAGGTCGCGCGGCCCTATCGGATCAGCAAGGCGGATGTGACCGCCGTGACGACCGTGTTGACGACGCTGTTCCCCGAAGCGACCTTAACCCCGGATGCAACCTCGCGCAGCCTGTTTGCGATTGCAACCGAAGAGGACCAAGTCGCCATCGAAAAAACGCTCAGCGAGATTGACGTCAACGCACCCCTCGCCCCCGTCCCCCATGTCTATCCCATTTCCAGCGGTGACGCGACCGCGCTGGCAGCCGCTCTCAAAAGCCTGGTCCCCGCCGCAACCTTTGTCCCCGACGCGACGGGACGCTCGCTCCTTGCACTCGCCTCGACCGAAGAGCACTCACGAATCAACTGCTCCCGGCGGTCACCCTCACCGCCGACCCTGCCACCCGCTCCATCGCCGCAGCCGCGACCGAAGAACAACACAAGGCAATCGCTCAGGCGGTCAGTGAACTCGATGCCGTCGATTCTTCGGTAACGACAAAAATCTATCCGCTCGGCAACCTCACCGCGAAAGACTGGCAAAGCCTCCTGACGCAACTCGCGCCTGGAGCGATCGCCGCCGCCGATCCGAGCTCGGGCAGCCTGATCGTCGCCGGCACAGCCGATGCGCATGAGAAAGTGGCCAGTTTGATGGAGGAATTCAAGACAACGGTCACCGAGGGAAAAGTCGCCAGAGCTTATCGCCTGAGCAAGGCGGATGCGACGGTTGCCTCACAAGCCCTCGCCACGCTTCTCCCCAACGCTCAGGTGAATGTCGACAAGACATCCTCCAGCCTGATCATCGTGGCGACCGAAGAGGAGCAGAAGACAGCCGCCACAACGCTTGAGCAGATCGACCTCAATGCTCCCGGATCTCCGGTCACACAGGTCTATGCAATTGCCAGCGGCGACGCGACCGCCCTGGCAACCGCGCTCAAGAGCTTGATTCCCAGCGCCGCCTACGTCCCGGATGCAAGTGGCAAGTCGCTCCTCGTCCTCGCGTCAGCCGAAGAGCAGGCACAAATCAAGCAAACCGTTGAACTGTGGACCAGCGACCCGGCCCGGACGCTCTCGACCAAGGTCTATCAACTCACCCAGGCCAATCCGGCAACGACCCTGCCGATCCTGCAAAAGCTGCTTCCCGCAGTTACCTTCACCGCCGACCCAGCCACACGTTCCGTCGCCGCGGCTGCGACTGAAGACCAACACAAGGCAATCGCTCAAGCCGTGAGCGAACTGGATGCCGTTGATTCCTCGGTGACCACCAAAATCTATCCGCTCGGCAACCTCACCGCGAAAGACTGGCAGAGCCTGTTGACGCAGTTCGCACCAGGCGCGATCGCTGCTGCCGACCCTGATTCGGGCAGCCTGATCGTGGCCGCTCCCGCAGCCACCCATCTGCAAATCGCCGAATTGATGGAGGAGTTTAAAACGGCGATCACTTCCGGCAAGGTTGCCCGTGCCTATCGCCTGAGCAAAGCCGATGCAGCGGTCGCTGCCGAGGCGATCTCCGCTCTGCTCCCCAACAGTAAAGTCAGCGTCGACAAGACTTCCCGCAGCCTGTTGATCGTGGCGACTGAAGAAGATCAGGCCACCGCCAGCAAAACCATTGAGCAAATTGACCTGAACGCTCCCGGCGCACCGGTCTCCGAAGTGTATGCCGTGAATACGGGAGATGCGACCGAGTTGGCGACGGCCCTCAAAGGCCTCGTTCCCGGAGCGTCCTACGTCGCGGACAAGGCGGGCAAGTCTCTGCTCGTGCTCGCCACTCCGGACGAACAAGTACAAATCAAGAAAACCGTCGAGCAATGGACCGGCGACCCCAGCCGAGCCCTGACCACCAAAGTCTACCAACTGACCAAGGCCGACCCGACCGCCGCTCTGCCCGTCCTGCAGAAACTGTTGCCCAGCGTTACATTTTCCGCGGATCCCAAAACGCGCGCGATTGCCGCGACGGCCACCAGCGAACAACACCAGAGTATCGTCACGGCCGTGACTGAGCTCGACAAGCTTTCCAGTCAGGCGGTTACCAAAATCTATCCCTCAGGTGGTTTACTCGCCAAAGATTGGCAAGCG
>JAJTFE010000017.1 GCA_021298375.1 Blastopirellula sp.
GGCCGAAGCGGGTGCTTCAGGCCCCGCCGCGACTGTCTGGGGCCTCGTCGATCTTGAGTCGATGGCGTTTGCCAACAACCCCTCGATTTCCCGAGCGTCAGCTCGTGTTGAGGCCGCGCGTGGGAATCAACTGCAAGTGGGACTCCGACCAAACCCACTCGTCGGCTACGAGGGCCAGCAATTGGGAAGCGGTGGACGGGCCGAGCAGCAAGGAATTGGAGTGAGTCAAGAAATCGTGCGCGGCGGCAAACTGCAGCTCAACCGGGCGGTCGCCAGTCAGGAAGTCATGCGGGCCGAACAGGAACTGGCGATGGAACAGCTCCGGGTTCAGACCGATGTGCGCATCGCCTTTTACAACGTCTTGCTCGCTCAAGAGCGGCTCGCTTTGGCCAACAAGCTGGTCGAACTCAGTCAGCAGGGCGCGACCGCAGTCGATACGCTGTTGCGAATCAAGGAAGCCAATCGAGCGGATGTGTTGCAAGCCCAACTCGAAGTCGAAAATGCTGCCATCGTCGTACAGGCCGCTGAAAATCGGCTCAACGCGGCGTGGAGTGAACTCGCTTCGGTCGTCGGAGATGCCAACTTGGCCCGGACTCTACTCAGCGGTGAGGCCTTCGCCGCTCCCCAGGATTTTCAATGGGATGAAATCCTCAGCACCCTCCGCGGTTCCAGTCCAGAGGTTGCCGCGGCGCTGGCAGAAGTCTGTCGCGCGCGATTTGCCCTCGAAAGGGCTCAAGTTGAACCCATTCCAAATGTCTCCGTGCAAGGGTTGATCAATGTTGTGGACAACGGCATCGGCGGTGATCCCGATGGCGGACTCGCCGTCACGATTCCGCTGCCGGTCAACAACCGAAACCAAGGAGCGATTCGCCAGACGCGGAACGAGCTTCTCGCCGCTGAGAAAGCAGTGGAACAACTCGAACTGGGATTGCAAAACCGGCTTGCAACCGTCTTTGAACGGTTCGCCAACGCCCGCTTTCAAGTCGATCGCTACCGCTCCAACATTCTGCCAGCGGCTGAAGAAACCCTGGCCGTCGCCCGTAAGTTGTACGAAGCCGGTGAGTCCAACTACCTCGCTCTCCTCACCGCACAGCGAACCTATTTCCAAGTCAACCTGAGCTACCTCGAATCCGTCCTGGCGCTGCGGACCGCCGAGAGCGAGATCGATGGCTACCTGCTCAGCGGCAGCCTCAATTCCGGACGCTGACAGCGAGTCGAAGTCGAGGTGCAAAAAGCGGAAACTCCTGACTGAATCTCAGGGAACTTCCGCGATTACCGCAAATCCCCTCCTGATTGCTGTCTTCCGATCCCGAGTCGCGCCCTCCGCGAGCTTCTTCCTCGCCGCTCGCCGCTCGCCTCTCGCAACTGGCCAACTCGCTAATCACTCTCCTACGACCAAACGAGCCGAAAAGATCAATCGCGGATCGCCTCGCCGCGAGAGTGTCTCAGCCTGAACCATGGGGGTTCGCGGGACCTTCCCCTCGAAGACTTTCTTGCCCGACCAATAGACCTCGATGGGGAGGTCGAGGTCTATAAAATCGTCGCGCAGCAGCAAGCGAATTTCCCGCACGCCTGCGCATTCCAAATCAATCCGCTGCCCTTTCCTTGTAGCCCGAATCAAGGCTCCACCATCCATCTTGGCCGGGTCAATTTCAAGCCAGTAGAACTGATTCCGCACCACGTCATCCTGCTTCCAAACAATTTTTTCCGGCCAAGGATTGCGGCGAAACTTGGCCATCCACGGCAGGGCCTCGGCGTCCTCCAGATCCATCCAGTGCCCTTTGCCTTCGCGAATTCGCACGAAGTGCTCGTAGCCCTCGGGATCAGCCTCGCGCAATCCCTTGAGTTTCTCGCCCCACTCCCGGCCAATCTCATTGCGCCGGTAAGCCGCATCTTCTGCCCCGACCTGCAGGGCGAACGGGACGTTCCGCAGCCCCAGTGGCACCGTCTCGTTCGGATGCCCGGCCATCATTCCGGCCGCCGCCCAGCGATCGGCGAGTCGCGGCCCGATTTGATAGACGCCATCACCGCCCGCTGAGTAGCCCAGGACATAAACTTTGTCCGGGTCGACTTGCTCGAACACGATCAGGTTTTCAATCAGGCGATCGAAAAACGGATCGATCGTCCCCTGGTGCCAGAGATCCCAGGTATCCGTAGGCGCTCTTGGGGCGAGGTAGATCCCCTCCTCGACCTGATACAGCCGCTTCTGATTGTTCCACTGCTGGTCGTTGACGCGCGGCGGCGCCCCGCCCCCGCCATGCAGCGAAATGTAGAGACTCCGTCCGGCGTCCGGCTTCTCTCCGAAAACCTTGAAGGCGAACGGCATCTGCTGATCGCCCAACTTGATCACTTTGGCCTCCATTTCGCCCGCCCGCTCCGACTTGATCCGCATCGCATGGTCGGCCCAAAGCAACTCCCGCAATCGGCTCGCCTCTTCTTTGCTCAATTCGCGCCGCGCCCACGACTGATCGGCCAATGGCGGGCGATCGGCAGGCGGCAGGGCGAACCACTCGCGCCACGGATCGGGACTGACCGAAGCCTCGCCACCAGGGGCTGCACCGACCGCGGCCCCCCGCTGCCAAACCCAAGGCTTGCCGGTTGCTTCGGCGACCACTTCCGCCTGTTTCGGCTCATGGCCATCCAGAAACTCAACCCGATATTTTTTCCCGACTTCGACGGCCGCTGAGAGATAGTCGTTGGTGTCGTAGGCCTCGTCCCTTGTCCGTCCCTCGACAACCATTCGACCGGATTCATCCAGCACCCTCAGCGCGGTGGCGAGCCGCCGCCCCGTCGCCGCATCCCGCACCGAAAATCGCCCCATCACCCAGCCACTGGGCAACGGCGCGCCGAGTTTCAGATAGCGGGCCGTCACGTTCACTGCCGGGATCTCCCGATTGCGACGATCCCAAACCAGGGGGAAGTGAATCGGCGTCCGCTGAAAACAGGCGGCGTAAATCGCATACTGAGGCTCGTCGGCCTTGGCAGTCGCCGCCCGGTCGACAAACCAGCCCTGATTCAACGCATCACCGGTTGGCTCGGCAGCTCCAGTGAACTTCCAGTCGCCATCCCAAACTTCGATCCAGGAGTGATTGCCGCTGTCATCGGACCATCTGGGCGTACCGACAAATCTTGCCGGAATCCCCTGAGAGCGGCAGGCATCGATCAGCAGGACCGACAGACCGGTACACGACGCGAGCCCCGACTCGATTGACTCCAGCGGGCTCTGATCCGCCCGTTTGCGTTGCGTTGAGTACTTCACCTTGACCTGGGGAAAAACCTGCTGATTCAGCCTCACTGCCGCTTCCGAAATCGTCGTCACATTCTGGACGATGGGCTGAAACTTCTCGATGAACTCGGCGCGCCAGTTATCCCGCCGCTCATTGATGCTCGCGTAGGGGAGAACATAGTTCAGGTAAATCTCCCGAGGCACCTGCAGTCGCCAGGGACTGCGAATCCGGGCCAGTTCGGAGAGTCGAATATTCTCCAGCAGATACTCGGCGGTCAACTTCTCCAAGTCCCGATCAGGCATGTGCGTGATGAGGAACTCCAGCGACTCGCGCTCCGCGGGTGCGACTTGTCGCAGTGCAGCCTCCCACTTTGAGCGTTGTTCGCCGGCGCGAACGAGCGCGGCTTCCAGTCCAGTGCCAATCGACAACTCGCTAATCATCCCCTCCGCGCTGATGCGCCAGCGGTTTGCTCCCAGTTCGCCGCGGGGCGCCTCCAGCGTGATTGAACTCTCTCCCGGAGCAATCCAAAACCAGATCCGCTCGCGGTATTCAGCCGGCTCAGGCTGCCAGCCCAGTTCCTGCCAATCGGCAGCCCAGCGGCCAGTCCGCCGGGCAAACTGCTGCTGTTGCTCGTAGACCGTTTGCAAAACTGCTTTGGAGCGTTCCAGATCGGCTGCCGGAGAACTCGGCGCCGGCCCGCTCTTCACCTCCTGGGCCCATCCACCGCCACAGGTTCCCAACTCAGCAAAAAGCATCAGGAGCGTGAACCACCAAACTCCCCGGCAGAATGTTCTCGACCAAACCGTACTCATGCAGCCTCTCCCAGAATTGAAAGACCGCATTCTACTTTCCCGGCACTTCCAAAAAAACCAATCAATGGCCGAGGCCGCGCGAACCGTACAGGCTGAAAGCTGGTCCTTCGAAACATGAACTTCGAATCGATCAGTCGAAAATTCAGGCAACTCGGAGCGCGGGTGAAATTCCGCCCGCTGCTCTCCAAGCGGTGGGTAAACTTGGCGGGAAAAGTCCAAATTGATATCGCTCGCGACCAGCGCGGCGAGTTCTTCGACGTCCGGCTGGCTGGCGATGCCGACTTACTGGTGCTCGATGTGCAGCCGTCAGATCGCCACCTCTTGCTGATGTCGCGGGAGCCAGCACCGCGGCGCGGAATGCCCGACCTGAAAGACAAGTTTCTCTGCGGACACGACGAGCGTCACTGGTTCGTGGCGGGCGTTCCCGAATCGACCCCGGTCAGCAGCGTGGTGACGGCCAAAGAGGCGCTCAAACCCCGGCTGATTCGCGATCTGGAGGCAGGCTTGCGGGGAAAATTGAAAAACCGCCAAGGACGCAAGACCGAAACCTTCCTGAGGCAGGGCGAATGGTTTTTTATTCCCGCCCCGGCAATCGTCTTCCCGGACCATCATGTGCTCCGCGACGAGCCGCTGCGTCGCGGGCGAGGCAAACCACACCATTGCCAATTCCTCTACCGCCTCGGTGGCACGGCAGTCTACTTCAACCACCAGTTCCCCAATGGCTTGACCGAGGCAGAGCGCGCGACTCTTTTCGCAACCAACCCGGCGGCTGTTCGCTGGCAGTGGCGGTCAATGCGCCGCGACCCCCAGGTCTTCGTCCGAGGACAAGTCCGTCACGCCGATCACGCTACCATTACCCTCGACCTCTGGCACCGAGTTCTGCTGAACTCAGAGGCCGAATCGCGTGCCCAGGCCTCGGTCGCATTCCTGGATTAACTCCCACTCGGGTTGTTCCACTCCATGTTATCGGCCCTGGGTCATCGGCCCTGAGTCATCGGCCCGGGGTTATCAGTCCTGAGTCATCGGCCCTGAGAGCCATGCGCGGGGCGCTGAGAGCGGCTGGACTGGTCACGTGGACAGGAACAACCCGATACACTTCCCTCCTGTCATTTGGCAAACACGGCGCGCCAATCCTGTTTCATGTTGATCAGGATCCAGCCTTTGCCGGGAGCGTCATTGAGGCCTCGGTCGAGTCGGCCAAAAACAGACGCCCGATCGTAAGCCACTTCGCGCTCCGCATCGGTGTGATGCACAATCACGCCGAGACGAGGTCCGCTGCCTGCAGTAGTGTACTCCAGCATTTCGTAGTCACCGTCCGAGTTGCCCGCAGCGAAGATCGGCCGCCGGCCAATCAGGCGGTGGATACCGACCGGCTTGCCCGCTTTGTCGTCGATGAAGTCGACCTCGGGCAAACGCACTAACACAGGCCGACCTTCCCGGACCTCGTATTTCAGCTTGATGCTGCTGCCGATGACCTGCTCGGGCGGGATCCCATAAACCGCCTCCGCCCAAGGACGCATGAACTCAATTCCGCCTCCGGAAACAATGTACGTTTTGAACTGGTGTGCCCGAAGATACTCCAGTAGCTCGCGCATCGGCTGGTAGACGCACTCTGTGTAAGGCCGCTGGTAAACCGGATGGCGGGCGGTGGACAACCATTCCTTGACAATCCGCTCAAACTCTTCCGTCGTCATCCCGGCGTGGGTCGCCATCACCAGCTCCATCAATCCGCGCTCGCCTGCCGCAGCCACCCCTTTAAGATCACCCGCCAGTACCGCCTTGAAGGGAGCCTGCTCCTTCCACTCGGGATGCTCGGCAGCCAGCGCTTTGACCCGGTCGAGCGCAAAGGCCAACTGCACGTACATCGGCTGCTCGGACCAGAGCGTGCCATCATTGTCGAAGACTGCAATCCGCTCTGCGGGAGCGACGAAGTCGGCCGACCCGGGCGTCGTGACCCGCTCGACAAAGGACTCAATCGCCTGCCGCGCCGCTCCGTCATTCCACGATGGCAGGGATTGCTGGGCAAAGCCAAGGCTCGCAAGGCCAAGGACAGCCAAGCAAGCGATCAGGAATCTGATTTTCAAGAAACTGCAGATGCTCTTCATGGTTCGCTCCAAAAAAAGGCCGTGCCCCGCACTGGCAGGACACGGCCGAATCATCTTTCAATTCAATCAAAAACTATCGGCTGCCCGTCGACGAACGAAGCTGCTCTTCAATCCGGCTGAGATTCCAGGAACCGGGCTTCTGGCTCGGCGGGAATTCTTCCATCGTCTTGAGGAACTGCATCGCCAACCCCTGAATCGGAATCACGACAAAGGCCCGGTCAATGTACCAGTCTTCGTAGGTGTTCGAGCCAATCTTGGCCTTTTCAAACGGGTCGCGGCGGAGGTTATAGAGGTCCGGAGCGCGGAGTTCGACAAACGGCTCTTTCCAAATTTGCAGGCGATCCGCCCGACTTTCCAGGAACACGACTTTCCAGTCCTGATAACGGGCGGCCATTACCTGGCCTTCATCGCCGACATACCAGAATTCATTCCGCGGCGAGGCCTCGCTCTTGCCGCTGAAGTAGTCGAGCATGTTGTAACCGTCGATATAGTTCCGGTACTTGCGTCCATTGAGCTCAATGCCGCTCTTCAACTGGTCTTTCACACCCGCATTTCCAGCAACGGCGGCCAGCGTCGGCAACCAGTCTTCGTGCGAAACAATCCCGTTGAGAGTCACACCAGCTGGGAAACGGCCCGGCCAGCGGACAAAGCAGGGAACGCGGAATCCACCTTCCCAGTTTGAGTTCTTCTCGCCGTGGAAAGGAGTCGTTCCGGCATCCGGCCAGGTGTTGTAGTGCGGTCCGTTGTCGGTCGAGTAAATCACCAGCGTGTCCTCGGCCAATCCGAGTTCATCGAGCAGACCGAGCATGTCACCCACGTGACGATCGTGTTCGACCATCCCATCGCTGTACTCGTCCTGGCCGGAGATGCCGCGGTTGGCTTCCTTGACGTGAGTCCGGAAATGCATCCGGGTGGCGTTCCACCAGCAGAAGAACGGCTTGCCAGCCGAATTCTGCCGCTTGATGAAGTCCTTGGCCATTGCCAGGGTCTCTTCGTCAACGGTCTCCATCCGCTTCTTGGTCAGCGGGCCGGTGTCCTTGATAGTCTGACCGCCCTTGCCGTCGGCGAAGCAGTGCAGCACGCCGCGAGGTCCAAACTTCTTGCGGAACTCGGGATTCTTCGGATAGTCGAAGTTTTCCGGTTCTTCCTCAGCGTTGAGGTGATAGAGGTTGCCGAAAAACTCATCAAAGCCGTGCATCGTCGGAAGGTGTGCATCGCGGTCACCTTGATGGTTCTTGCCAAACTGGCCGGTGGTGTAGCCTTGCGACTTGAGCACCGTGGCGATCGTCACATCGCTCATCTGCCAGCCCTGTTCGGCGCCGGGCATGCCGACTTTGGTCATCCCGGTGCGAACCGGAACGTTGCCACCGAGGAAAGCGGCGCGACCGGCCGTGCAACTCTGCTGGCCGTAGTAATCGGTGAACGACAAGCCTTCGCGGGCGATCCGATCAATGTTCGGGGTCCGATACCCCATCATGCCGCGATTGTTGTGACTGACATTCCAAGTGCCGATGTCATCGCCCCAAATGACGACAATGTTCGGCTTCTTTTGCGGTTGCTGGGCCGAGACACCCTCGACCAAACAGGCCAGCAGACCTGTGCACAGCAGCGCGACGACCGACAGCCGTCGCCAGTTTGCGTTCCTCATAGATTCATTCCTTTCGATTGAAGTGTTTCGAGCCCCGCACCCGGGGATCGGCGAACCCAAGAGTTTCGCCCCAATCCGGGGAGAGACAAATTGAACCGCAGGGCACAAACACCGCCCTTTGGTGCAGACAACATTTGAGCAGCTTTTCGAATTCGCACAAATCACCCTGCCGCGGAGACCCGCCCAAACCGCCCCGCCCCCACATTTCACCGCTTTCCCCGAAGCGGTGAGCCGTGGGGGGAGGCGAATGGGGATAGCCCAAGGTAGATTCGAATGTCTTCCGCACCGGCGGTTGATTAAACTGCAGGGGGTCAGAGTGCCCGGCAGAGGCCTCTGGCCGCAATTGTGAAATCGGATGAGGTCAGTCTTGGCAGATGAGAAGACAGTCAAGCCGGAAGGCTCGCATGGTCACCAGCGACTTGGTCACCAGCGACTTGGTCACCAGCGACTTGGTCACCAGCGACTTCATCAGGCGTTTCGGGCAGCCCTCGCGATTGCCGGCTTTGCCCTTGCCTTCTTCCTCCTGCAGCGACTCACATTTCTCCTCCGGTTTCCCCCCTACGAGCGAACCACATTCTGGGTTCCCGGGGCATTGACGTTCAGTATCCTGCTCATCGCGCCGCTCAAAAACTGGTGGTGGTATTATGTGGGGTTATGCCTGGCGGGGTACGCCGCATACTACGGAGACCAGCAAATCCCCGCTTCTATCGCACTCCTTTCGGCTCAATTTCATTTCCTGGCGGTTGCAGCGGGAGTTTTTTTTATCCGTCGTTTTGCCGCTGGCATCCCCTTTGCCACGGTTGGCTCGATGCTCGCTTTTGTCCTCGCTGCCGTGTTCATCGTGCCGTTCGCCACCTCCGTCCCCGCCGACCTGATTCGGCTCTATCAAGGCAACCCCCACGTCTGGCCGACGGCAATCCGCTCCTTTCTGAGCATCGCTCTGGGAATGCTGATTGCAACACCCGCCTTGACCACGCTGCTGGTGCAGTTTCGAAACGGGTGGCAATCGACCAATCGCACAAAGGTGCTTGAGGCTCTGGCATTGTCTGCCGCTCTGCTCGTCATCAGCTTCTGGGTGTTTACAAAACCTGCTGAAGGCAATGCCCCCTCTTTGATTTACGCACCGATGCCTTTTCTGCTTTGGGCTGCCCTCCGCTTCGAGGTTTCCGGCGCCAGTTGGGCGCTGTTGGTGATCGCCTACCTTTCGACATGGAACGCGATCAATGGCCGCGGTCCGTTTTCCGCCGAAACACCCGATGAACATGTGCTGCAATTGCAGGTATTTCTGCTCGCGGTCTCCCTGCCGCTGCTGCTGGTGGCCGCAGGCGCTGGCGAGCGGCGGCGGGCCTACTCGCGCCTGCTCGAAGAAATGCAGGAGCGGAGACGGACTGAGGAACGCTTTCGACTGGTCGTGGAGTCGACGCCCAATGCGATGCTGATGATCAATCGATCCGGCGAAATCGTCCTCGCCAACCAACAGACCGAGCGATTGTTCGGGTATCGCCAGGAAGAATTGCTCGGCCAGCCCTTCGAACGGATCTTTCCCGAGCGATTGCGACCGGAACCAGCCAAATCGCTGCGTGAATTCTTCGCGGCCCCAGCCCTCCGCGGAATCGGCAACGAAGAGGAATTGTGCGGCCTGAGAAAAAATGGCAGCGAGTTCCCCCTGGAAATTGGCCTGACTCCGATCGAATCCCCCGGCGGTTTGCTGGCGTTTGCGGTCGTGACCGACAATACGGAGAAGCGCCGTGCGGAGGAGGCCCGCCGCGAACTGGTTCATGCCTCGAGACTGGCCGTCTTGAGTGAGTTCACCGCTTCGATCGCTCATGAAATTAACCAACCCCTCGGTGCGATCCTCAGCAACGCGGATGCAGCTGAGCTGCTGCTCGAAAATGCCTCGCCTCCCTTGGACGAAGTCCGTCGGATTCTTGCCGACATTCGCAGTGACGATTTGCGGGCCAGCGAAGTGATTAGGAAACTGCGAGGTTTGCTCCGCCGCGGCGAAGTGGAACGCCAGCCACTCGATCTCAACGGGGTGGTCCGCGATGTGAGCATCATTCTGCGGGCAGAAGCGCATCGCCGGGGGGTCGAAATTATTCTCAAACTCTCGGCAAACCCTTGTATCGTCTGGGGCGATCGAGTCCATTTGCAACAAGTACTGCTCAACCTGATCGTCAACGGATTTGAAGCGATGGCCGAAACCCGGGGCGACCGCCGCGTCACGCTCAGCACGGAGTTGTCTGGAGGCGAGGTCATCGTCCGCGTATCCGATTCCGGTGCGGGAATCCCGGCCGAGCGACTGCCTAAACTTTTCGACCGGTTTTTCTCCACAAAGCGCGAAGGAATGGGCATGGGGCTGGCCATTTCGCGCTCACTGGTCGAAGAGCACGGCGGCCGGATTTGGGCCGAGAGTCCAAGCGGTTCGGGTGCTCATTTTTGTTTCGCATTGCCGCTGGAGCCCCCCGCGGCTGAAACCCAATCGGATTTGCTCAACTCAGTGGAGAGTCTTCGATGACCGAAACCATCCCGGTCGTGCATGTCATTGACGATGATGACTCGGTGAGAAAGGCGGTGACTCGCCTGCTCAAGGCAGCCGGATATGAAGCCCAGGATTACGCCAATGCCGGCGATTTTTTACTCGCCGCGCCAACCGCCGCCTCCGGCTGTCTCGTGCTCGATGTGCGAATGCCCGGCCCCAGTGGCTTGGAACTTCAGGCGGCACTGAAGCGCCAAGGCAACTGCCTCCCGATCATCTTTCTCTCAGGGCACGGCGATATCCCCATGAGCGTCCAAGCCATCAAGGCTGGAGCGGTTGACTTCCTCACCAAGCCTGTTCAGCGGCAAGCACTTCTGGCCGCCGTCAGTCATGCCCTCGAAATCAACCGAGCCACCAGCGCCGAGCGGGCTCGGTCCGAGTTTCTTCAGTCCTGCTATCAGGCACTCACCGAGCGCGAACGGGAAATTTTTCGCATGGTTGTCCAAGGAAGGTTGAATAAGCAGATCGCCTCCGCCCTCGGAATCGCCGAGCGGACAGTCAAGGCACACCGCGCTCAAGTCATGGAAAAGATGCAAGTCACCACCCTTGCCGATTTGGTACGTGTCGCCGGCGAACTGGGACTCGAAGCAGCCTGAGTGAATAACGTCCCCGAGTCTGGCCTGGCGTTCATCGTTCCCGACCCGGCGCTATCGAATTCAGCCCCTCTGAACTTCGGCTGCAGGCCGCTGCGAGAACCAGCCTGACACAACGTGGAAGCCTGGCACAACGTGGAAGCCTGCCACAACGTGGAAGCCTGCCTTTACTAGAAGAAGGCGTCGGCCGGCCGAAACATGTACTCAATTTCATCAGTCGAGAGGTCGCCGGAGCGCCGACGAATCTCCTCACCCTGATGGAAAAAAATGAAGGTTGGGACTCGGCTGACCCCCAACTGCTCTGCCTGCTCTCGCTGTGTCTGCAGGTTGATTGTTTGAATTCGATATCCTTTTCGTTCCAGCGTGGCGACCGCCCGCTTCGTCCATTGACACGGGCCTCACCTGTCGGCCGTGACATAAATCATCCGGCCGTTGTTTGGACTGGGCGTCATTTGGCGTCGAATCGACTCTTGGTTCATCGCCAACACCGCTACGATCGGCAACAGAAAAGCCGCGGCCAGGAAAAAGGGCAGTTTCTGTGAATATACCATCCAGGACGCTCCGGGTCACCTCGGTTCAGAGAAATGCGATCCGCGGCTTGCCATGCCCGGACGGCTTACTTCAACACTAGCTTTGCCCCGGCGAGACGCATTCCATCAACCTGCCAAATTCTGCGCGCCAAGCACCGCGAATAATCCGGAGAACCGCGCTGAACCTTGCAAAACGGCAGTGGATACCCCGCCGAGCCCCCGCTGCGGGCCGTTTCACTTCGATTCCGCTCGCATCAACCGGCCCCGGTCGGAGGGACGCCAAACTACGCCAAAACACCGTCTATGTGGGCCATGCCATGCCCCCGAGCCCGATTTTGTGCCCCCACATCAATGGCCTCAGGCCAAACGCGGAGAATTTCCTGATTGCAGGCCAACAAACGCCTGTTTAACCTAGCCAAAGTCCGATTCAAGCACTTTTACCGGGAAGGTCGAGAAGATGTTACGCTGCCAAATGTCGATGGTGTTCGCCGTCCTAGCGCTGTTTGTTTCTCAACGTGCCAGCGCGGATATTCTGCTGACCAGCGGCAATGCCGCTTTCAATCCGTCGTTCACACTCCCTTCATGGGGAAGCGGCTTGTCCAATACCACTCGGCCTTACCAGTGGAACAGTTCGAGCACGGCGCAGTCGGCGGAAGGTTCCCTGTATCCAGCGGTTCCCGGAGCATTCACCGCTTCCAGTCTCGGCGCCAGTCCCCTGCGAGCGTACCGCTGGGGATTTCGCAATGCTGGCGGGGGCAGTGGTGGGACTGCAGGTAAAGGACTTTCCGGTACCGCAGGTGGAGTCTCCACTTACACTCAGACTTTTACCGCCGGAAGTAACACTGGAAAAATCGACTGGGTCGATAGCTTTGAATCCTCACGGTCGCGAATCAACGCTTCGCTGGTCTATACCCTGACTGACGGCGATGGGGCCGGCACTTCCAAAGCTTGGCTGGAGGTGGCTGCGACGTTCACCAACCGCGCAGCCACGACAGAGACCTACGACTTTCTGAATATGGTCGACTCGCAGATCCTCGGCACGGGCAATGGAGCAAACGATTCCATTTCCGCTTCGGTTGATGGACTTTTGCATCGCCTTACCTTCAACGATACCGTCTCAGGACAACCATACGAATTGAACTTTATCGCGGAGAGTCCAACCTTCTGGGAAGCGAATACACTCACTTCCATTGCGACCAAGACTTTCTCTGGTGCAGGGGCAACCCCGACGAGTTTTCTTGGGGCCAACGGTTCAATACTCAACGTCATCAACGGCACTGGCGACCGCGCCGGCGGATTTCAATGGCGGGTGACCTTGAATCCAAATCAATCCGTAACCCTCAAGTCTTATATTGGGGTCAACATGACGGCAGTCCCGGAACCGAACACCCTGGGGATCCTAACGCTCTGCCTCGCCGGTTTGGCCAGGTTCCGCAGACGGTGAGAGCGAGTCAGGCCCGCTTGCTTGCCTCCGCCAGAACACCCTGTTCAGGGCTGGAGCGACCTTCGAGTCTCGCCGCAATCGCTGCGGAATTCGAACCTATCCGCAGGCAAGATCGCCAAGCCCTGGCGACCGGCTGGCCGGGTGCGCCCCCGCGGGCTGCTGCTGGCGATTTGTGGAGCGGATTTCCTGCAGGGAACATGGCTTCCTGAACAACCTCAATCCAGCGGCGAGCTCTTGAATTCGAGCGGACTGGCTGTTGGTCCTCGCGCTAATCGCGTCCGGGCTGCCCAGCGCGATTCGGATTCTTTCCTCCGAGGTCAACCGCCGCACACGGAGCGGCGATATCCTCGGGGCCAGTCAGTGCATTCCCGTAGGAGCAGCCCTTAAAGCGCTGACGATCTGGCCGGCCTACCATCACTATGAAGAAAAAAACCGCGGTTCAATCGAGGTGGGCAAGCTGGCTGACTTCGTGATTCTCGACCGGAACCCCTTAAAGATTCCAACGTCGGAGCTGGACAAACTGCAAATCGTCGAGACGATCAAATCAGGCAAAACCATTTATGCAGCCCGCTGAGCCGCCTGGTTGCTCCGCTTGCTGTTGTTGCAACGGCGCGGCGTCTGGTTTTCCTACCTGGTCCGCGGAGAGAAGCAGCGTCGCTGCGGGAATCAGGTTACTTCGGCAAATTCCCCTAACCACCACTCTTGACCCTACCGATGCGCAGGTCCCAGACTTCCTTGCAACCACCCTCCATCGACTTGTTTTCGCCCAGTGAGCAGCGACTGGTGCGACAGTTGCGCACCCCGGCACTGGTACAGGCCTGGTTGAATCAACTTCCTTACAACAAGGAACTCAAGCCGGTTGGCGAGACGCTCCGCAGCTTTCGCGGGGTCCTCCAGCACAACACGGCGCACTGCCTCGAGGCGGCACTGTTCGCCGCCGTGGTCCTCGAGCAGCATGGCTACCCTCCCCTGCTCCTCAGCTTCCAGTCGATCTGCCTGCTCGACCATGTGATCTTCGTTTACCAGGCTGGCGGACGGTGGGGCTCGATCGCCCGCTCCCGCGATCCAGGACTGCATGGCCGCAAGCCAGTCTTTGAATCGGCTCGCGAACTTGCCCAGAGCTATTTCGATCCCTACATCGACGGCGAAGGGTGCATCAAGGGTTTCGTTGTCGTCAACCTTGGCGAGGAGCTGCCGCGCTACAATTGGCGTTTTTCCCAGCGCAACGTCTGGAAGGTCGAGCAGCTGTTAATCGACTACCCGCATCACAGATTGAAAGTCGATTGGCAGCGTCGGCGGGCAATCCGGGCCAAGTATCTTGCGTTCCGCCAAGCCTATCCCGATCACAAGCCGCTCAAATACGAGGGCCGGGAAACGTGGAAGCCACTGCCACCGGAATTTAATGCCCCCGGCTACGAACGCGATTGGGTTTGACGCAAGTCCGGCTGACAGCGACCGGGGCAGTTTCCGGCTCACGGACCGGATCGGTACGGTCACTTTCCCGCTGAAACGCGGACGCCCGGGAGGGGACGCGCGGCCCGCAAAATGCCACCAATTTCCAGGCAAGCGGCATGTTTCCGCTGCGGCGGGAACGGCAGCTCGCCTTTTTTTGTTTTTTTGCCGTTTCTTTCCCGCGAATCCGCGGCTCGCCTTGATATCTCCGCGTAGACCCAACTTTTTGCGGTCGAGCCCACCCGTAAACCACCGAAAAAGCGAGCAAAACCATGTTCGATTGGCTGCGAAAACAATTCCTCTCTGACTCCACCCCACCGGCTGCCTGCAGTCACAAACGCCGTGCTCCAGCGACTGAGGCGACGGAATACCAGGTGCTGGAACAGCGGCAATTGATGGCCACCCTGCTCAGCAGCTCGGCGGTCAGCTTCCAGGACGTCGACGGCGACCAGGTCACCGTGAATTTCTCCGGCAGATTCCTCACAGCCGGCAACGTCAACAGCATCTTTCAGTTCGACACCGGTTCGGTCGACGGCAGCAACGCCGCCCGGCAGCAGCTCCGCTCGCTGAATCTCGGCGCGGTCCCCGCAGCAGCCCGAACCAGCATTACCACGACGGTCACTCCCCGCGCGGGACTTCCCAACAACGTCCACATCGGACAGATCATGGCCGAGGGGATCGACCTCGGGGATGTGACCATCTCCGGCAACCTCGGCCGGATCCGGGCCGGTGACAGCAACGCCCGCACGCAAGCTCTCGGTACCCTGAATGTCGAAATCCTCGGCGGTTCAGGCACCATGTTCGGTGCCGCCAATCTGCAATCGGAAACCAATGGCTCGACTCGGGCCTTGAATGTTCGCAGCTGGATGATCGACAGTAACTTCCGCACGGAGCGCGGCGGCAACATTGGCGCGGTCTCGATCGGCGGTTCTCTGGTTGGCAGCCGCACCAGCAACTCGGGCTCGATTTATAGCAGCGGTAATATCGGCAACAGCACCGTAGCCGGCTCGGTGATTGGCGATGAAGGCACGAACTCAGGGAGCATTTACGCCGTTGGCAACATTGGCGCAGTCAACGTCGGCGGGACGGTTAGCGGTGAAGAAGGACAAGGTAGCGGCAGCATCATGGCCAATGGAAACCTG
>JAJTFE010000018.1 GCA_021298375.1 Blastopirellula sp.
GTTCGGCAACCCGAAATTGCCGCCAGCCTTGCCAGAGCCCCAGCGGCTCGCCAGTCGCTCCATTCTGACGACTTCGAGCATCCGCCGCCTGTTGGTCGAGCTGCCGTCGGTTGGCTGCCTGCCAAGCCAGCAGCTGGGTGCGGCCTTGTTGGCGGGAAAGCCAGCGCAGACGCGTCCACAAGACGATTTGTCCACAAACCACGAGGCAGAGAAAAGCCCCTGTCAGCAAGTATGAAAGGTCGACCCAACTCATACTGTTTGACATCCTGACAGCTGAAACATTCGCTCCCTGCGACTCCTTCGCGAGGACTCCCCGATCGCTATCGGCTCAGTCGATATCCCAGGTACAGGAGATGATAAATCGCAACGATTGTGAGACCTTCAAAACGGCAGAGCCTGAGACGAAGAAGCCGTCCAGCTTTTCTAACCGGAAAAGTCCGATCGCGGAAAGAGTCGAAGGCAGATTGCCCTCTGCGCGGAGCGGTTGCTGGTCCATGATTCCCCTTACCCGGGAAGCTCAAGAGGCCAGACCGCGGAGATACTCAAACGTGAAGATTCCCGAATCGTGGCCATCGCTGAAGGCAATGTTGTAGCCGTAATTGCCGACCGGTTGCATTGAGACCAGCTGGACAGGCTGAGCCTCGGCCGCCGAGATGACTGGCAACAGCGTGGGTGGCCGCGCGGGCTCGGCAGCCGCTTTCTCGCGGCAAGTTGCACAGGGGCAAGCCTTGCGCAGCTGGAAAAAAGGAATTCGCTGCTCCTGTCCATCATCCCAGCGAATCCACAGCTCGCGGGCGGGAGTTCTTTTCAGCTCAACAGGCAGCGGGCTCATGCTTCTACCACCAAAGCCGATTCGATAATTTCTGCCAGCTCTCTCAGGAAGCGATCGACTTCTTGCTCGGTGTTGTAGTGTAACAGCCCGACGCGAATCATGCCTTCTGTCTCCAGCCCCATGCGCCGAGCGAACTCCAGAGCGTAGTAGTGCCCGCCCCAAACGCAAATCCCGCGTGCCGCCAGCTCGCGATTCAATTGCGGAACCGAGACTCGCTCATGCGTAAATGAGACGGTCGAAAAGCGCTCTCGGGTCCGACTGGGCTCCGTGATTCCGTAAATCCTGATCCCATCCAGCCGTTGCAAACCCTCAATTAATCGCCAGGCGAGCCGCATCTCATAGGTCTCGATAGCCTGCATCGCCTCGGCCAAGGCGGGCCGACGCTCAAGCTGCCAATCTTCGCTGACCTGCCGTCCCAAATCGGCAAGGTAGTCGACGCAGGCCAAAGCCCCCGCAATCGTCTCGTAACTTTGGGTGCCCGTCATCCAGCGCCAAGGCAATTCCTCGCTGCAAGGCCTGACCTTGTAGGGAGTCAAGCGTTCCAATTCGCTTCGCCGACCCCACAGGACTCCGAGATGAGGACCAAAAAACTTGTAGGTTGAGCAGGCCAGAAAGTCGCAATTCCACTTTCGAACATCAATCAAGTCATGAGGCCCATAATGAACCGCATCAAGAAAGACCTGGGCACCCACCGCGTGGGCTTGGGCAATCATCGCACCCACCGGATTCACGCCTCCAGTCGCATTGCTGGCGCAGCCGAGAGCGACCAGTCTCGTCCGTGGAGAGAGCAGTCGACGATAGGCGTCCTGATCGAGAGTTCCATCCAAGCGGTCGAAGTCGAGCACATGGACGGTCGCCCCCCGATCCTGCGCGGCCATCACCCAGGGAGTGACATTCGCATCGTGGTCCAGCGCTGTGACAATGATCTCGTCCCCCGGCCCCCATTCGCGCGCAAGGGCACGTGAAAAGGAAAAAGTGAGCGAAGTCATATTCTGCCCCCAGATGATTTCGCCTGGATCATCAGCCCCGACGAAGTCCGCCAAGGCGCGATTGGCCGCGGCAAACATTGCATCCGTCTCGCGGCTGGTCTGAAACTTGCCGCCATGATTTGCATTGCTATGAGTGAGATACCGGGAAATGGCATCGATCACCCGCTGCGGAACCTGTGTGCCCGCCGGACCATCAAAAAAAACCATCGGCTGGCCATTCAGCTGCCGGTTCAATCCGGGAAACTGCCGGCGACAATCCTGGACCCAAGTCTCGCTCACGATTCCAACTCCTGCTCCAATGCCTTTCGCCGATCGATAAAACGCCGACCCTTTCCCTCGAAGCGGGGCAGACTTCCCAAAGGGACCCCCCGAGCCTCGACCCGCAAACCCAACCGCAGCCGCAATTCGCGCTCGACCCGGGAGGGGTCTCCCAGGCGGTCTTCCACCTCGATCAACAACCGATCCATGGCCCCCTGTTTTAACGCCGTCATCCGGTACTCTACGATTTCGGGAAAACTGCGGAGGATCTGCTCGATCGAACTGGGAAATACGTTCACACCACGGATAACCAGCATGTCGTCCGTCCGGCCCAAAACTCCGCCCGTCAACAGGACAAACCGAGTCGGCTGGTCGTCGTTCCAAGTGGGCCGCACCAAATCACCTGTCCGGTATCGGATCACCGGGCTGCCGCTGCGCCCCAAACTGGTCAGCACCAACTCGGACAACTCTCCCTCGTCGGCAGGTTCACCGCTCTGAACCGAAAGGAACTCGGCGATAAACTCGCTCTCGATCACGTACAGACCGCGCTGGGCCGGGTCACTCATGCCCCAAGGCCCCACTTCGCTCGCGCCGGCATGATCAACCACCTTGGCGCCCCAAAATTCCTCAATCTGATTGCGTATCGCCGGAACCGAGCCTCCCGGCTCACCAGCCACCACGATCGTGCGCACCGGCAGACCAGCCACATCGATATGGTTCTCCCGGGCAACCTCCGCCAAATGCAGGGCGTAGCTGGGCGTGCAGAACAGAACCGTCGCCTTCACCGAACGAATCAACTCCAAACGGGCGAGCGTGTTCAAGCCTCCAGTCGGGACCGCCAACGCCCCCCGAGCGCGCACCGCGTCGAAGGCACTCCAGAACCCGATGAACGGTCCAAAGCTGAATGCCATGACACAGCGGTCTCCCGGTCTGACCTCAGCCGTGTCGAGAATGTACTGCCAGGTATCGACCCACCACTGCCAGTCCTCCGGCGTATCGAGCACGACCAAAGGCCGACCTCGCGTTCCCGAAGTCTGGTGGTAGCGGACATATCGCTCCAGCGGAAAACTCAAATTGGCCACCGGCGACCAATGCTGGTCATTGGCGACGAGTTCATCCTTGAAGGTAAATGGCAGCTGGCTCAACTCCTCTAACGATCCCAAACTCGGCCGCAAATCAACCAGTTTCTGCTGATAAAACCGGTTGCAGGACATGATCTCGCCCAGCAGCTGATTCAGTCGCAGCAGTTGATGCTCCGCCAAAGCCTGACTGTCGAGGCTCAGCAACCTCTGGCGAGCAAGCCGATCGGTTGACATCGAGGAAAGGTCAGTTGTGTTCATAGCCCTGATCTTAGCTCTCACCGGAAACCGGCGACAGGCACCAACCTGACAGGACTTGACCCTGTCCACTACTTTCAGGGCAGGACCGGATGCGCAGAGGGTAAGTTACCAGCCGCTTGGCCGGCCTCCACCTGACTCGCCAGCTGAACCGGGGCCTGCCGCCAAACCCGACAGGCAGTTGGCCGCGGAAGCAGTGTTTCAATTGCGTCGTCCCGCCCGGCCTCCCATAATCATAAGCTAATCGCCGGCTGTTTCAGCTTGTCGCGTCGCGCCTCACCGTGCCCGCTCACTGGCGGCCAAGCGATCGGACTTCCGCAGTGCCCTCCGCGTTTGCAGCGCAACCTCAGCCTTTTCTCCTCTCCCTTTTCAACAGCAATCCTGATGGCCATCTCAGCTCAACATATTCGCGCTGCTCAAACCCAGCTGAAAAAAAACGACCAGCGGATGCGCGAAATCATTCGCGAGGTGGGGCCCTTCACGCTTCGTCCCAAGCGGCATCATTTTCAAACCCTTGCCAGCTCGATCATTTCCCAGCAAATCTCGACCTCTGCAGCTCAGACGATTCTCCACCGCCTGCATGACCACCTTCAGCCTCACGGCTGGGAAGCCCAGGCCATCGCGGGGCTGGACCTGGAAACCTTGCGAACGCTGGGCGTCTCGCGGCAAAAGGGAAGTTATCTGCTCGACTTGGCCGAGCACGTCTCCAGTGGGAAACTCGACCTGAAGACCGTTTCCCGGAAATCCGACGAAGCCGTCATCGAAGCGCTGACCGCGGTCAAGGGAATCGGCGTCTGGACAGCCCAGATGTTTTTAATCTTCAGCCTTGGCCGTCTGGATGTTCTGCCGGTGGCTGATTTTGGGATTCGCAAGGCGATACAAATCGAGTACGGCCTCGACGACCTCCCGACTCCCTCTGAGATCACGGAAATCGCTCAGCCTTGGCGACCTTATGCGACGGTCGCCAGCTGGTACCTCTGGCGGACGCTCGACAAGCCGGCGAGCGCGTGAGTGGCCCGGCAAGTTGCAGGCACACGCCGCGACCGGCCCCGGTCCAAAGTTCGGTTGCCGCGGCAAGCGTTTTCTTCCCTCCCTTTTTTGCTAGCAGTCGCCAGAGAACTGGAATTGGCCGTTGGCATGGAGTGGGGTATCCTTGCGACCGCTGTTCGCTCTGCCCCAGGAATGATCCAAGGAAGGATGTTCGCCGATGGCGTCCCAACCCGCCGCCGCTACAGGTTCGTTGACACTTCCCGGACTGTCCGGCGCCGAGCAAGCGGCGGTTGATCGACGCTCCCCCTCGTATTGGGCGCAGTCCCACGCTCCAGTTCACGATGATCCGCGTTTTCCGCTCGACTTGCGGATGGAACTGGTCCGGCAATACGGCCGCTTTTCGATGGCCTACTCGACCGCGATCCAGCCTCACCTTCAATACTTTGGGGATGAACGGGGCTACATCGCCTTTCGCCAACGCTGGGGTTTGACCTTCACGCTGGGCGACCCCGTCTGTTCAGCCGAGCGGCGTCGCGGCTTGCTTGAGGAATTCATGGGGGCTCATCGCCGTCCGGCTTTTGTCCAAGTCAGCCCCGACACGGCCCGCGACCTGAGTGAACTGGGATGTCTGGTGAATGAGGTCGGTGTCGATACACGGCTGGACTTGTCCGATTACAACTTCAAGGGCAAGGAAAAGGAATGGCTGCGATACTCTGAAAATTGGATTCTCCGCCGCAATCATCGGATTGAAGAGGCGAGCCTGAAGGCGCATGAGTCTGAGGTCGTCGCCTTGTCTGAATCGTGGCGGGCCACCCGAAAAGTGAAAAGAAAAGAGGTCCGCTTTCTTAACCGGCCGATTGTGATTGCCGACGAGCCTGATGTGAGGCACTTTTTCCTGTTTGACGAATCAGGAGCAATGACGGCATTCGTCTTTTTCGATCCGGTATACGCAAACGGCAAGGTGATCGGATACGTCACCTGCTTCAAGCGGCGTCTCCCTGAAACCTCGCAATATGCGGAACCGGCGATCATGAAGACAGCGACCGAGCAATTCCAACGGGAGGGCTTCGCTCACGTTTGGCTTGGCCTTTCGCCCTTGGCTCAGATCGAAGATGGCGAGTTCCGTTACAACCGCCTGTTCCACCGCACATTGCGATATCTGCATGAGGCCAACTGGTTAAACAGGTATTTCTACAACTTCGTCGGCCACACTCAGTACAAAAGCCGGTTTCGGGGCGTGGAGGAAAAAACCTACTATGCCACCCCTGCCCGCTTCAACAGTTACCGCCTCCTGGCACTCGCCAGCCTCTGTGGCATCATTTAGCGAACCGAAGTGAGCGCGCGGGACTTGCGAGCAGGAGACGTTTCGAGCATTCCAGCCCCGAGCTTTTCTTTTTTAACTCCGCATCCCGGGATTTTGTTTACTCCCTCGGCATGCCGACTGTGCGGATCAGCGTTCCCTGATCGGGGCTAAGCACTAAAACTGCGAGCTTCTCTACCCTGTCCAAAGCCACATTGCTTTGGGTCAAATAGTCAAATCGGCCCCGCAAGTCGGTGTAACCATCTTTGACAAAAACGACTGAACCGTCGGAGCGTTGACCGTAAACCTTGACGTATGTCTGCGGAAGGAATGCGCCCGTCTGGCGGTTGCTCACCTGCAGGTCGCCAAAGGCCTCACGGAATTGGACATTCAGGTTATTGGCATAAATCGCCTCGCTCTGGGCCTGCTCGCGCGATCGCAGTTCAACCAGCACGTTTCGGTTGCGGAACGCCTCGGGCAACTCCACGATCTGCTTGCCCGACTTTGCTTCCAACTTGACTGGCTGGGAAACATTCGGCCGAATCATCGCAAAGCCATCATCAGCTCCCGCCGCAAACGGCTTCCGACTGAACGAGAGCTCGACGTCCATGGCATAAAGATTCAGAGTTAACTGTTCGAGATTCCGATACTCCAGTTCCAGCCTGCCGTTGGCCACTTTGAACTGAAAACTTTCGGCTTGATTTGCCGCAGCAGCTTGTACTTGAGCGGGATCATCCGGGTTCACGACTGCCGCCACACCGCCTCGGACCTCGGCGATCTGTTCCCGGATTGTCCCAAACCGCTGTTGCCAGTGCTCGACGGGATATTCCCGATACTTTTCCGCGATCAAACTCGCTGCATCGACCTGCCCGGTCAGCAGATGGAGGTAGGCCTGGCAGTAGTCGTACTGCAGCCTCGCGTTGATTTCACCGGGCTGGACCTGAGCAAAACGCTGTAGCGCCTCCTCCCAGCGATCCTGCAGCAACAGGTAATAGACGAGGGCCAACTGGTCTTCGCTGGACAGGCGAGACCGGTAACTCAGATTTTTGAGCAAGCGATGATATTGGCGGTAGATGCTCGGATTGAGAATCTCGCGGCGATTGCCCACCGCATGGGCTCGGCTGTGCACCAGCGGCCAATACTCGCGATGTTCGTACCAGCCTCGCTCCTGGGGCTCCAGCCGAACCAGGTCCGACTCGAGGAAAGCTCCGCACTGTTTCAGCAGGGGCTCGGACTGCCCGAGGTACTCGCGTAGTTCACGAGGCTCGTTGTGGCGCAAGGCGTAGGACCAGAGGACCGAGTCAAAAGACTGCCGCTCGCGAAGCAGCCCGGTAACTTGGCGGAAGTAAGCCGCATCGCGCATGCGAAAGGCAATTTCCGCCAGATTAATTTCCTGCAGGTTGGCTTGCTTAAGATAGGCCAAGACCTCATCTGGCGTTCCGTTCTGGGAAACGTAGTCCCACGATCGTGCGTCGCCCTGTGCGGGCTCGTCGATCACGTCAAAATCAAATGGCTGAGCCGCCGCGAGTAACTCATCGCCCGCAGCTACCTGGGCTGGAAAATGCTGGAACTTGCCGGCGACAGGAAAGTAGAAATAGTATTCGAAATTCTGCGAGCTGAAGGCGTTCAACTGCAAGGGCATGGTCCGGGTTTCCTGCGAGCCGCTGGTGGCGATCGCTCCCTCGGGAATCTGATAAACCAACTGGACCACGCGCGGCGTCGAAGTCGGGTTGGTGATCACGATTTGGGCGCCGAACAACTGCTGAACGGGGAACTTTTCGGTCAGGAAGCGGTCGTACTGCAGGCCGCCTTCGAGGCGGTAGCGATTGTTCTTCTGAAAAAAGTTCTCGCTCACCAGCAGCGGATTCCCCTGCTCTCCCTTGCGGGCCGGGCGAATCTGCTGATGAAACATGATTCCCGGACCAGCCAGCTTCCATCGCACTCCGCTTTCCTTGTATTCCACTTCGTGTTCGGGCGCTGCAAACGGCAAGTCGATCAAGGCGAGTGCGAGGATGGTCGCCGATCGAGCCTGTTCGACCCGCGAATTGCCAAAGATCAGCAACTGTGGAAAGTTGGGGCTGATAAAGGGAGCCGCAGGATCAGCACGCAGCCAGTCCATCCAGAAGTCATTCAACGGCAACAGTTCCCGGGACTGCAGGCCATTCGGATTGAGTCGATAGTAATTGCTTTCGACCCATTCTTCGGTCGGGCGAATGCGTTCGTAGAGTCGGGAAGCGGGCTCGCTGAAGGCCGGAGCATCGCCAAAAAACTTCTCTCGGAAACGCCCTCCCCTGTCTGCTGGCAGATTGGCGGAATCATTCTTCTTTTCTTTACTCCGCTCATCTTTCGAGGACCCGGGTTTGGAATCGAGCTCAGCGAGCGCCTCACCAGCGGCCGCGTCCCTTACTCCGTAGATTTCCTTGGCTAATTTGTCAGCTGTATCCCCATCCTGGACGCGGGCGAGGACTTTCCCAGCGGCCTCAGGCTTCGCAGCCGCTGGCGGCGCGCCCGGAGCTTGGGCAGCGAAGCCTCCAGAACCTCCTCCGCCGCCCCCGACGCCACCAAGAATTTGCGGAGGGTTGAGATTGGCGGGGTCTGCCCCTGCGAAATTCTGTGCGGCCCCAAGTCGACGTTCCGAACGACGCAACTCCTCGACTCGGTTGATGGCCTCGCGGCTGAGTCCGAGGGGATTGCCCAACAAAGCGGCGTCAAACAGTCGATCGAGTGCGGCCCGATCGGGCGGCGCAACCGCACGCTGGTCCTGCATTCGCCGCAAGATCGCCTCGCGCGAGCCTGGCAATCGGCGGGCAAGCAAGACCTGCTCAAAGGCATTCAGGCGGGCAAATCGCCAGGGCTCGAGGTAGCTTTCCAGCGGTTCCTCCAGCAACCAGCGATCGACAAAGGTCTTTTCCAGCTTGTTTTCCAGAAGAGGGCGAACCTGAAGCCGAAAAAACCCCGGGTCCCGATGCCAGAGGAAGAGGTGCAATTCATGGCAGGCATGACGGGAATAGAGCGATTTCTTTTCGGCCTCCGGCAGCTGATCCCAGCGCGTCAGAAAACGAAGTTCCTCGGTAGTCTCCCCAGCCAAGGCGGAGAGCAGATTGTAGACATCTCCGAGGTCGTCGTAGAGGCTGTAATTGGCCGTCAAGAGGTCGCCCACTTCGAACTGCTCACCCTGCTTGAGGGGCGTGATTGCCCGCTGGAGTGAGAGTTGCTGCCGTGGGTCGAAGGCCTTGACCATCCTCAAGTCCCGAATCTGAGCGGCTTTCGCCGGCAAAACGATCGTTCGTTCAATTGTCTGAAACAAATCGGCAACAACGACAATCAAGTGATGTTTCTCGCCAAGTTTCTCTCGAGGGATCGCGATTCGTCCTTCGGCATCAGGCTGCAAATTGGCCAAGACCGTCGTGCCCGCCAAGAGGAAGTCGAGGTTCGCATAGTCCACTGATTCGAGGCTGCCGGCAGCTTGTCCGGCCTGCCGCAATTCAGCCCCGGGGGCGGATTCGGCTGCATTTCCAAAGGTGCCTCCCTCGGAGAGAAGTCGCTCCCGATTGTCAGTCGGGCCCAGGGACCATGGGTTTAAAAGCAACGAGGGACGAGCCAGCTGCAGGCCCGGGAACTTACGAGCCAATTGCCGCATCAGGATGTACTGATACTCCTCACCCAACTCGCGTCCGGCGAGGTAGGCATTGCCCCGGTTGGGATGCAAATAGACGGCTGGCTCCAAGTCGCGCGCCCGCCCCAGCTCGCTGCCTGCCGGGAACCGCGGCACGAATCGCGATGCAAACAGATGCACCCGAGTTGTTGGACTGAAGCTGGCCAGCCGCATTTCGATTGCCTGTTCATTTATGTTCAAGTCCGAGATCCGCAGCGCGGTCTGGTCGCGAACCTCGAGTGACCGCTGCCGTCCGCGGAGTACACCGGCGACTTCCTCACCCGCGGTAACCCTGACCGCGATTCGCTCTCCCGTCGGCTTAAAGACCAGCAGATAGTCTCCGGCTGGCAATCCGGTTATCGACAACACTTCATTTGCCAAGTTCAGATCAGCCTTGCGATCGGCGACAATCAACCCGCCCCGCACCTCAAAGAAGGCTAGCTCAGACATTCCCTTAACGGTGGTCGGGACCAGCACCTGCAGCGGCTGGTTCGCCAAGCCATGCAGGTTGCGAGGCGTTGATTGAAAATTGAGTCGATTCAAATCCCAACGACGCGTCGTTCCCCCACTGATGGTCGCGTGCAGCCACTCCACTCCCTCGAGTGCCCCAAGCTCAATCACGCCATCGGGATTTGACTGCACGGTGGCGTTAACAGACTGGGTAAACAGCCGGTGCTTGAGCTCCAATTGCACCGCTACGCGACTGCGAGTTTCACCGCTCAGGCCGCGAACTTCCAGAAACGCCAGCGCCCCGCTGCGGAGCAGATGCACATCCGCAATCTCGTCGGAGCGATCGATCTGGTTGACGGCAACTGCGCGAGTCAGCTTGAGGACCTGATCTTCATTTCGGCTCTGAACCCGGACTTTGGCAGTCAGCTCCAAGACCAAACTGGCCAGCCGCGGAGGTACCTGCAGCTCGCAACTCGTCTCGCCCCGCTCGTCGAGCTTGAGATTTTCAAAGGTCTGCGTGCTGACTTGACCATCCTGATTGGTGGTCGTCGCTTTGAGCTGGATTTGCTCCAGCCGCTGACCAATCGGGATGGGAGCGCCGGCAACCCGCAGGCTGGGACGAATCAGAATCAATGCCGGCCGCAATTTGATGAGACTTTCCCGATCGACATGAATTCCTCCGCCGAGCTCGTATTCCTCAGCCCGATGCTCCAGCGCTGCCAAGCTGGAGAAATCTCCGTCGCGAAGAAGCACTTGCTGCGGGCCGGGCTGAGTGGAAAAGGGAATCCGAATCCGCCCCTCGGCATCTGCCTGGAATCGACGCCCCTCAAGCCAGACGTCGGCTTTCCGACAGACGGCTCCGGTTTCATCGAGCACAGTCAATTCGTGACCCTCGGGACGAATCTGCTGGACAAACGTCAACTCTCCCTTTCTCACCAGGGCGCGGCTGCTGGTTCCAGCTCCTATAAAGTCGATCACGTACACCCCCCGGTGATCGAGTTGGGGAAAGGTGAATTCACGCGGGACGCGTTGGGCTGGGGGTTCGTCGTATTCGAACGCCAACTCCCAGTTGGGGACCAAGCCATCCAGGTTCAAGTCTGTGCCGATTTCCCGGAGGTTGTTGCGGTAAAAATTCTCGGTGTTGACCTCGTAGATTTTCACCAACAGACGCGGGACGTTTTTAAGATCCAGCCGCAGCGCGACCAGTTCGTCGACCGCCACTCGCTCTGGATTGCCTGGCGAAAACGCAATTTCAACCCGTTCCAGCAATGCCTTGTACTCCTCGGGAGAAAGGACCGCCGCCCAGCGATTCGGATCGCCGCGTCCGCTGAGAATCCGGGCAATCGCATACTCGCGTTGCAAAAACCGCTCTTCAAAGTAGGCCGCAAAGGCCTCGGGACCATCTTCCTCCGCAAGGAGGTGACCCAAGTAGTCGCGAATCAGGGGAAGTTCATCAAAAATCGGCACTCGGCGGGTGAGCGGGCGGAAGTCAGCTGACAAATCAACCAGCTGTCCGCCATCGTTGAGTTTCTCCCACAACAGCGAATTGACGTGCCCCTGACGGCGGGGCAACTTCAAGTACTCGAGAAAACCTGCGCGATCATATACGCCGCGGTCCCGCTGCAGTTCAAGCAACCGATAGAGGACGGCCGCCTTGAGCGAATTCAGCCCCGGGGAGAGCCCCTGCACAAAGGCATGAAGTCGCTGCTGATACAACAACTCCTCATCCGGTTGAGCGTCGAGATTGACATCCTCGCCCGGCAACAGTTTGCGACAGTACAGCTGGATAAACCCTAACTCATTTCGCAACTGCGGCAAGGATTCCGCAAGCCGATCGAGTTGCTGCAGCGTCAGCTGCTGGTGGATCGGCAAACTGCCAAAGGCCGGTCGATCGGGTTGACGGAGATCGTCTTCAAGCAACTCCAGCAACCGGGGAAAATCGGGATACTCAATCCGCGCCAACAGGTTTCGGCGCTTTACCCGATCAAGCTGCTCGAACTGCCCGGCAATCAATTCCAACCCGCCGGACTCCAGCCCACCCGTCTCGGGATGCTCCCGCAATGCCCGCTCCAGCAATCGCTGGGGAGAGATCAGGTCAGGGTCCAGCTTGGTGGGCAGTTGTTGCTCCGCAGGAGGAATTCGCCGCTGGTGCTCAAACTGCAAACCGAGAGTCTGAACGATGAAATCGAGACTGGCTCGAGGTTGCGTGGGATACCGCAGCAAGACCTGACGGAGTTGCAGCTCGCGAACCCGTTCAGTGACGCCATGCTTTTCAATCCACTGTTTCAGCCACTCATCAACCGGTCCGTACTGCTCCCTCAATTGCTGGTCGAGAGCATGGTAGTAAAAATAGTCTTCCGTGCCGGGCACGAGCTTCTGCAGGGCAGCCTGACGATCGGAATTGAGTACGAAATCCTCAACAAATTCGATCTGCTGGGATGAGGTGATTGCCGAAAGCGAGAGGCTCAACAGAATCGCCAGCCCAATCCTCCGCTTCCAATTTGCACTGATTGGCTGAAGCACGAGCATATCCCTCTCTCCTCGATTGAATCTGGTAATCTGGCGATGGCAAGTCGACAATCTGAGTGCCTGGACGGATGCCGACAATCAGTACGGAATAGACGCAACGCCTTCTCGTCTGGTTCCCTTTATGATGGCCAGACTCACGGGAATTTGCGAGTATTTTCGGTATCAAGCAATGAAATCGCCGCTCTGACCGGGCCTGGCGCCCCAGTTTCGTGGTGTGCCAAATGAGCTAGACTTTGCTGCCAGCGGGCCGCAGTTGAAAGCCAGCTGGGAGCTGCCATTGGGGAGGCGAGATGTTACCGCGATACACGAATTCCGAAGCGACTTCGATTCACGGCTGGAATGATCTCAGTGACAGCACTCCTGTGATTGTCGCCCTGGCAGCCCTCTCCGCGCGAGCTTGGGTCGAAAAGCAGCCTGCGGGGGAGCCGCCTCTCCTCAGCCGCGAGGCTCAGGTTTTACTGGCCGCAGCTCGCGAGCGGGGTATCTTCGAACTGCGAACCCTGCCGACAGAGTTTGACTCCAGCGATCGGCTCCTGGCAGTCAGTGTGGAATTGCCAGGTCAACGAAAACTGGTCTTTAAGCAATCGGGCAACCCGCGCCAGACGCTGCGATTCCTCGACGCATTCAGGGAGCTGTGCCAACAGGGATTGGCACTGCATCAATTGCAAAAAGAATTCTCACTGACGTCTCGGGGATTTGCCGCAGCTGATCAACTCGCTGCGGAGGATTTCACCGCTGACCTGAGCTTTGCCCGCGAACTCGATTTATGACTCGTGCTGCTCGGTACCGAATGCCTGCAAGGGTCAAGCCAAATGGCGTTCGGGCCCGAGTTGCTCAAGCTTGTTGAGAGCAAGACAGAACGCGGCTTGCTGCCTTCAATGGTCAGCCGCCTCACCAGAAGTAAGAACAGGGCAGCACCGGAGCGGAAAGAGCGGATACCGCGCAGCAGTTCGCCCTGCGCGAACGGCGCGGCTCGACGGGGACATGGTCACCCAACGAGGACATGGCCGCTCGACGGAGAGGCAAATCCCCACTCTCCCGCCGCAGCCAAAACGATACGGCATAACGGGGGCGCGGCATGACAGGGGCGCGGCATAAAAAAAGCCCTGCCCGCAAACACGGACAGGGCTGATCGTTATTTGGTTTCACCCGAACCGCCTGTTCCCAGCCTGCCCGCGGATAACCGCAAGACTGTCTGCTGGAGGACCGGGCCCGGGATGAGCTTACTCGTCTGATTCGAAGGCAGGCTTTTGGCTCGCCTCAGTTTGCCGGCGGTCATAACGACCGACCAGTTCAAGGATGGCGCGAGTTCCGGCGTCACCCAATCGCGGACGAGCCAGTCGCAGGACGCGAGTGTAGCCGCCGTTGCGATCTTCCATCCGGGGAGCGATTTCGTCGAACACAATCCGAACCGCTTCGTTGTCCCGCAGGATGGCGAACAGGCGGCGGCGGGCGTTGACAACCGGAGCCATCGCGTTGGCCCACTTGTTCCATTTGTCGCTCTTCCGCCAGGCGCGCCACTCTTCCGAGTTGCGGTCGGCAGAGGTCGCGAATTGCTCGGCTGCCTTCAAGTGGGGCAGTGCCCGCTTGGCAATCGTAATGCAACGCTCGATTTGCGGGCGAGCCTCCTTGGCCTTCTGCAAGGTCGTCACGATACGGCCCTTGAACTGAGGCGGCTTGACGGCCGTTTTTCCGTCGGCCTGAAAGAGTCCTTCGTAGAACTCGTCTTCCCGTTCAGTCAGAAACAGGGCGCAGGCCAAGTTCTTCATCAGGGCCTTGCGGTGGGGTGAGCTGCGGCCAAGTCGGCGGCCGATTCTTCGATGTCGCATGGTTCGTACGCTGAATTAACGGTTTCGGTAAAAGTGCGTTTTAATCACAAACAGTATTGGATGGCACAGCCGGCGGGCTGGCCAAGATTGGGACTAGCCGATGATCGACTGCCTCGGGACCTTCATCCCGAGATGCAAGCCAAGCTCCTGCAACTTTTCGCGGACTTCCACGAGGGTCGTCTCGCCAAAGTTGCGAATCTCCATCAATTGGTCTTCGCTCTGTTGAACGAGGTCGCGAACGGTGACCAGCCCGGAGTGCTCCAGGCAGTTGTTCGCCCGCACGCTCAGCCGCAGGTCTCGAATCGCCAGGTTCAACTTGGCTTCGACCGCTGCATCCAGCCCGCCCGTGGAACGTGGCTGGCTGTGAACCTGAGGTCCCAGCTCGGTGTATTGGACGAAAGGATTGAGATGCTTGCGGAGAATCTTGGCTGATTCGACCAGCGCCATCTCGGGAGAAATCGAACCGTCCGTCCAGATTTCCAAAGTCAATTTGTCGTAGTTGGTCTTTTGGCCCAACCGGGTCTCTTCCACCGTGTAGCGGACGCGGGTGACCGGGCTGTAAACCGCATCCAGCGGAATGATTCCGATTTCCTGTTCGCGGCCGCTCTTGAGTTCGGATACCGGCACATAGCCGCGGCCGTTCTGCACGACCATTTCCATCATGAACGGCGTATCGCCCGTAAGCGTGGCGAGGACCGTATCCTTGTTGATGACCTGAACTTCACCGCCGGTCTGAATGTCGTGACCGGTGATCGGTCCGGGGGTGCTCTTTTCGACCGTGATGACCTTCATCTGATCGCTGTTGTTCTTGACCACCAGCGACTTGACGTTGAGCACGATCTCCGTGACGTCTTCCTTCACGCAGGGGATCGAGGTGAACTCGTGGCTGGCCCCGCGAATCTTGATTTCGGTGACCGCGCTTCCCTCGAGGCTGCTGAGCAGAATTCGCCGCAGACTGTTGCCAATCGTGTTGCCGAAGCCCCGCTCAAATGGTTCCGCGATGAACTTCCCGTAGTTACTGGTCAGGGTGCTCCGATCGCAAACAACTTGACTCGGAAGCTCGAGACCGCGCCAGCGAACATGCATGGAAATATCTCCAATGGTTCTGTTGATAAATTCCGCCTGACAATGAACCGCCGTACCCTCACGGCGATGGACCTGATTGTCGAGGCCGGCGAGTCGCCGATGGCAGCAACCTTGCAACGCCACCGTTCGGCAAACCCTGGCGACCACTCGCTCGCCGGAAACTGTTCGATTGAACAGCGTGCCTGCGAACCATGGAGCAATCAGAACCGCAGTCCGCGGGCTTTGTGCACCCCAGTGTTCAGCCTTGGGGACTGAACCGACCGACCGGCCCTGTTTGTTTTGCAATCACCCCCTGGCTGAACGTGACTTCGCGGGCTCAGCAGACTGCTCATCAGTCCTTCTCGCCACACGAATGCTTCCGCGCCAAGGGAGCCAATCGACTAGACGCGACGCTTCTTCCGCGGCCGGCAACCGTTGTGCGGGATTGGAGTCACATCTTCAATCGTCTTGATGTTCAGGCCCGCGCTTTGCAGCGAGGTGATCGCGCTTTCGCGACCGCTCCCCGGACCTTTCACCTTGACGTCAATTTCCTTCATCCCGTACTTGATCGCCTTTTCAGCAGCCTGCTGCGCAGCCATCTGCCCCGCAAACGGCGTGCTCTTCCGGCTCCCCTTGAATCCGCAGGTGCCGGCACTCGCCCAGCACAGCGTTTCACCTTTCACGTCCGTGATCGTGACTGTGATATTGTTAAAGCTGGCGTTGATGTGCGCAACTCCAAACGTCACATTGCGACGCACCCGCTTCTTTTTCGCGACACCCATGGTTCTTAGCTGACTCCGCTTACTCTTTCAGCAACGATGAAAACTGAACTGTAACTCTCTTTTGCACCCGCACCGTTTGGCCGCGGCTCCAAGGAACCGCTTTCCAGGTACGGGGACTTTTTGTACGTCGAACGGCTCAGATGGCCGAGCAATGCAAGCTATCCGAAATGCAATCCCGGTTCGCAGGCGACAAACTCTCGACTGGGATTCGGTCACCATCGCCCAAAATCGGGACCACCTTCCCAAGCTGGGCGGTGACCGCGACTGAGAACCGCAGCGGCGATTCCCAGGGGCAAGCACCTACTTCAAGTCCTTGACGCCCTTCTTGCCGGCGACCGTCTTCTTCGGGCCCTTTCGGGTCCGGGCGTTGGTTCTGGTCCGCTGTCCGCGAACCGGCAAGCCCAAGCGATGCCGAATGCCGCGGTAACACTTGATGTCCCGCAGGCGATTGATGTTCTGATTCACTTGGCGACGGAGCGGACCTTCAACTGTGTAGTCGCGCTCGAGAATGATCGCCAAGCGGCTGATCTCTTCGTCGGTCAGTTCCCGGGCTCGCGAGTCCGGATTGACGCCCGCCTTCTCGCAAAGCTCCCGCGCTACCGCCGGGCCAACGCCATAGAGGTACTGCAGCGAGAAAAGTGTTTTCTTGTCGTTCGGAATATCGACACCCAAAATACGAGGCATTCGCCTGCTCTCCCAATTAGCTGACTATTTTTGCAAGCCCGACCTGACTCGGCGGCAACCTGTATCCAAAGCTGCCCCCAATCGGCTCAACGGCCCAATCATCCCTCAGGCGGGATGACGCCGCTCCCAGCACCCTTCGCCCCGGGAGCAATCGAGCGACCCGACTGGTGGGCAACCCGGCTCGCGGAGCGCGGGTGAACAGACCGTAGACGCGAACCCTCGAAGGCATCGCCGACGCTCCAATCACCCAAACTTCTTCGCTCAACCCGACTCACTGCGCGCTGGGTGACGTCAGCTCCATGACGCCTTCGCAATCCCGCCCGGCCCGGAAGTTATTCTCCCCGACGACCGTGC
>JAJTFE010000019.1 GCA_021298375.1 Blastopirellula sp.
CAACTGCGGAGAACCCGGAAATACGCGCGGCCCTAAAAGATCGGGGAGACGTTCGCTGGCACCGCCGGAGCTTATCCAGCCGCCGACGATTGGGGACAATCGTGCTACGATCGGACGCACTAAGTAACTCAGCGATCGACGATCACGCCATAAACCTGATAGGCCTCTTCCAGCAGCTTGGCAAACTCTTCCGGTTTGCGGCGTTGGCCGGGAAGGTAGTAGATCATTGTCCCGGGAAACGCTTCGACGCAGCAGCCGGTGCGGTTGGCAAAAAAATCGAGCAGTTGTCTGGTAAACAACTTGCGAATCAATTCCTCCTCGGCACCTTTGAGCACAAAGCTCGAAGAGAACTCGGGATGTTCAGCAAAGTCGATATCCTGGAGGCCGAACAATCCGCCGATTTTGTCGAAAAGGCTCTCCGGCCGGAGCGTGAAGGCGGGGATCTTCAACTGGGGCGATTCCAAGGCGGCGATGGTCAGCTTGGTAGTGTGCGTCTGCTTACCCGAGCCGGTCGTGTAGCAGTAATCGAAAATCGAGATCCGCACCTCCTCCGTCTCCCCCGCAAGCAGGTTGCTCAAGACCCGACTGCGCCCCAGCTTGAAAAGCGGAAGCGCGCTCAGTCGATCCAGGAGCGGGAAATCCCCCGCGGCCGAGAAGCTCAATCCCAACCCTGCGGCCAGCGCGCTGATATCGGCCGAGCGCTTCTGTTCCCGCTTTCGGTTGTAGTAGCTGACGAGGGCTACCAGAGAAGCGAACACGGCGATCAGGATGATGATGATGACGGTTTCCATGCGAGCGGGCGTGTGGCGTGTGGCGAGAAAGAGAGTTGATCGCAAAGCGTTGCCAGGAAATCAGTTTCACTCAGCGGCCTGGCTCTAGCCACCGGTCAAGGCCTGCCTGACGGTGCCGGTTATCCCTGTAATGCCTGCGATTGGATTTCCTCAAACGGGTTGGCATGGAACCGAGTCGCTGGTGCAACTCTACGAGCTGGATTTTACGGGCAAATGAAATTGGCGAGGAGCCAGCCTGATGGTTGACCCTGTCCCGCAAGACCACGGCGCATGAAAAAACCACCTGGTTGCCAGCGGCAGCACAGGTGGTCAAGATTTGCTCGCAACCGCAGACTTATCGCTGATTAAGTTCAGCCTCACCGCGATTTCAACTCGAAGACCAAGTCCTTGCCGGCCTCGATTTTGACTGGAATCCCACCCTTGGCGGTGGCGTACGTTCCGGGAAACCGCGGCGGCTTGCCAACTTCACCTTGAGCAGGACGTTCTTCGACCGTGTCGATGAAGATCGCCACACTTTCGCCAACTGCCGCCCCAGGCTTGCCGTCAATTGTTGCCAAGGTGAACTCGCCTGAGGCGTTGGAAACCGCTTGGGAAGTCGGCCCCTGCGCACTCTTGGCGATGTCAGGCATGACCTGAACCATCACATCGGGGGCAGGCTTACCGTCAATCCTGACGATTCCCTTCACCGGAGTCAGTTCAAATTTCGGCCCACCGCCGCCGCAACCTTGCATTACGGCGAGCAAACCGATCATTGCCAAACAGTGGCCCAAGCGAAGCATGAATTTGACCCTTGGAACAGGAATAGACTTTTCCCAGGTAAACTACCGGAAGGCAGCCAGCACTCGCAACTAATCAAGGTAGCTGTTGACGTTGCCGTCGGCTCGCTGGCAGTAGAGCGTCAGCACCGTTTGCGGCATGGAGTCGGCGACAAAGCGGGTCGATCCGTCAGCCGAAACGAAGTTGGCTCCGCCGGGATGTCCGCTGCCAAAGGCGCTGAGCCGTTGGTCCTGGAATACGAACCAGGCATTTTGCGATGTTGGAGCACCAGTGCCGCCAAATTTGAATGGCGTCTTGTAGTTGATTGGGGCAAAAGCACCACCCATCAGATTACCCAATCCGTTGTCGCCACCGGCCGGGTACCAGCGGGACCAACCGAGAATCGTGCTGCCGCTGTTCCAGCCCCCAGTGGTAAACGTATCGAAGTTGGGGTCCCGGTGATAAAACTCGCCGAAGAGAAACGTGTTGCTTGTGCCGTCGAGGGCGTCACGAATTTGAACTTGGAACCCGACAGGAGCCGATGCTGCCTTGCGGGCGGCCGGTCCGGTGCACATGAACATGCCATCGTTGGTGGAGCTGGTGGCGAAAATTGGTCGCGAACCGCCGTTGGCCCGATAGCTCACGCCACCGTACCATTGGCTCGGCGTTGCGTTTTCCGGCCATCCGATAGCGGTATTGGGCAACAAATCTGAGGGACAAAGGTAGGAGGGAATAACATTGCCCGACAAACCAGCGTTAGCGTTCAACGCGATGTTCAATTTGGGGCGGACCGAATCAAAGGTGTCGAAAATGTTGTTCTGTTCCATGTAAGGAAGCAGGAAGTAGAAAACCGAATGCCCTTGAAAACTGTTAGTATTGATCGGCGACGTGGGACCGCCAGTCAAATTCACTTGGGTGAAGGCCGGCGGAAACTTCTTGAGTGCGCTCTCATAATTCATAGCCGCAACACCCAACTGACGCAGGTTGTTGGAGCATTGGGTGCGGCGGGCAGCTTCGCGGACGCCTTGGACGGCGGGGAGCAGCAAGCCGACCAAAATGCCGATGATCGCGATCACGACCAGCAATTCGATCAGCGTGAAGCCAAAACGGTTCGACTTCGACATGGTTTGATTCTCCTGAGACATGGGGGCCTGCAGAGGCCGAAGGGGATGACAGATAAGGGCAACTACTCGGTGGCCGGTAACTGCAAGTTCCGCCGATGGTTCAACACCATCTGGCAAAACTCTTTAATCCAGAAGCCGGTTGGCCAACCGACTCCAGGTGCTCCCACCGCCGATCCGCGTCAAAATATAAGGATCATCAGAACATTCGACCGGCAAATGCGACCGGCAAAGAGCGGGGGCAACAGGTGCTCGCAAAACGCTGGAACCAATCACTCGAACTGGCGACCCGCTCTCCGAACGGCGTTCGCCCAAGTGCTACCGCCGCGGTTCGAACTGTCCGACCCGCCGCTCCGATTCGCCGCTCGTATTCAATGAGCCAGACGATTCGGAGCGTCAGACAATCGGGTGCAATTGCCACCACGGCTGGTTGAGTTTTGGGACGGCAAAAACAGCGACCGCGGCAGTGGACAGACCCCATCCCGTCCAGCCAGACCCGCCATCCGCGTTCGACTCGCTGAGCGAGCGCACCGCAAGCGGCCCGGCAAGCGGTCGCTTTTGCCAGTTTCTTGAACGCCTCGATTATATTGCCGCCCAAAAGGCTGACCAGCCACACCGGCTGTTTTCATGGAACCTTCACCAAAAGGTGGCCGTTTTGGCGTTTTTTGGCGGCTGCGACAAAGTGGGTGGACAGCCGCCCGGCGAAATCCCGCTCTGCCCGAGGGGATTTCGCTGCCGGTTGAACTGGAGGCCGGCATTGCGGGCCAGACCTCTCAGCCAGCCCGCCATAGCCTGATAACTCTCTGACTGCTCTGGAAAAACATTGCCACACCGGGGCGAAACCGGAGGGCCGTCTGCTCCCCAAACATCGGTTGGGATGTCATCATTGACGCCTTGATTGGGGCAGGCGCTGCGCCGCTCTGGCTGAACCCGCACTTTTCCTGAAATCGTCTCCACCATGCCGACCGATATTGAAATCGCACGTCAAATCAAACTCAAGCCGATTGCAGAGATCGCCGCTCAACTTGGCGTTGGCACTGACCGACTGGAAGTCTTCGGCCACTACAAGGCCAAACTTCCGCTGGACCTGATCGACGCGGAAAAGGTCAAGCGCTGCAAACTGGTCCTCGTTTCGGCGATCTCGCCTACGCCTGCGGGCGAGGGGAAAACGACGATGTCGATCGGGCTGACCCAGGGGCTGAACCGCATCGGCCGCAAGACGACCGTGGTCCTGCGCGAGCCGTCGCTTGGTCCGGTTTTCGGAATCAAGGGTGGAGCCACCGGCGGTGGCTGGTCTCAAGTGCTGCCGATGGAAGACATCAATCTGCACTTCACCGGCGACTTTGGAGCGATCGAAAAAGCTCACAATTTGCTCGCGGCCCTGATCGATAACAACCTGCAGAACAAAGCGGTCTCGCTCGGACTCGATCCGCGCTCGATTTTCTGGAAGCGGGTTTTCGACATGAACGATCGCGCCTTGCGGAATGTGATCGTCGGCCTCGGCGGAACCGCGGGCGGGATCCCTCGCGAGACCGGTTTTGACATTACGGCCGCGTCCGAAATCATGGCAATCCTCTGCCTCTCGTCGGACCTTGACGACTTGAAGCGGCGAATTGGCAACATCTTCGTGGGACTGACTTTCGACGGGCAACCGGTCTACGCCCGGGACCTGAAAGCCCAAGGTGCGATGACCGCACTGCTCAAAGACGCAATCAAGCCCAATCTGGTGCAGACCCTCGAGGGAACTCCGGCGATCATTCACGGTGGACCGTTTGCCAATATCGCGCAAGGGACCAATTCGATCATCGCCACCAAGATGGGGATGTCCCTCTCTGACTATGTCGTCACCGAAGCAGGTTTTGGCTTTGACCTCGGCGCGGAAAAGTTTTTGGACATCAAGTGCCGGGTCGCCGGAATCAGCCCTGCGGCGGCGGTGATTGTCGCCACGCTGCGGGCCCTGAAGTACCATGGCGGGGCCGACCTGGACAAGGTCTCCGAACCAAACCTGGCCGCGCTGGAGGCTGGCCTGGCCAATCTGGACAAGCATTTGGAAAACGCCGGCCTGTTTGGCTTGACGCCGGTGGTCGCCATCAACAAGTTCACCACCGACACGGCAGAAGAGATTGCCCTGATTCAAAAGCACTGTGCCGCCAAGGGCATCGCTGCGGTTGTAGCCAATGTTTGGGGTGAGGGTGGCAAGGGAGCCGAGGAGCTCGCTCGGGCTGTAGCGGCCGTAACCGACTCCAATCCGCCGCCGTACCAGCCGCTGTATGACTGGAACTCGTCGATCAAGAAAAAGATCGAGACGATTTGCACCAAGTATTACGGGGCCGCCGGAGTCGATTACCTGCCGAAGGCCAAGTCCGATTTGCGACTGATCAAGAAACTCGGATTGGAGAATGTTCCCGTCTGCATGGCGAAGACTCAGAAGTCGCTCTCAGACAACCCCGACCTGATCGGCCGGCCGACGGGCTTTACGGTCACCGTCCGGCAAATCGAAATCGCCGCGGGAGCCGGCTTCGTCGTGCCGATTACCGGTGAGATGATGCGGATGCCGGGCCTGCCGGCTATTCCCAGTGCAGAGCACATCGACATTGACAGTGCCGGGAACATCTCAGGGCTCTTTTAAGCCGGGCATTGACCACCGCGACGGCGGCTTGTGCTTTGGCTCTTGGCTCACCTGATTTTCAGGGGACGACGGACTTCCAGTATTTGGAGACCCTCGCACCGCGCTCCGTCAGCGGTATCGCATCGCTTCGCCGGTGGCATTGAGGGACTCCCCTCTGTCCAAAGCCGCACAGTTGGATGGGAACTTCGTGCTCCCATTCGATTCGGACTGAATTGTCGGCATGGCCAAACCACTAGAAATTCCGCTCCAACATCAAGCCGGGCCCCGCCTCATTCCAGGTGGGGATGAGTTTTAATTGCCTTTGCTGCTGGGAGTTGTCAACAGCGGCCGTCGCCAGCCAGGCAAGGTACCAGCCGAGAAAAGCCTGCGAGAAGTAGTGTCCCTCGTCGTTGACGCGTGAGAGCGCGGGTAAGGTTGACGCTCCATACCAAAGCGCCTTGGCCCACGGGCGGCGGCTCATTCGCCCCGCAGTCAGGAAAGGAACGGCGCCGACAAAAGCGTGCCCGCTGACTCCGTTATTGTCCTGAAAAGGTTCCCAATGCGAACCCGAGGGGGATTCGTTCGGCCGCGAGGAGCCGGTCAGGTTTTGGGTGAGCAAGACGACGGGTCCACCGACCAGAATGGCCCGCGCGCCGCGATCGCCCCATTCCCCGAGCGGCTTGGTCCACTCGCTTTGCTCCAGCCACGGCTCCGCCAAAGCGAGGGCGGCCAATGTCGGAAGCAAAATGTAGCCATCCCCCAACAGTTTGGGCTGATGCAGCGTTTGACTGATATCCTCATTGGCGATGTCTATCACGTTGTCGCGATACAGATCATGACTGAACATTTCATCGAATTTTGTGTTGGCCATGGCAGCTCCGGCGAGAAATGCCGTTCCCATTTGGAGCATGCTTTTGCTGGAGTAGAAATTGGCGTAATCGGATTTGACTCTCTCCTAACGGCTCCTGTTTCGGTCGCTGATGGAACGCTGGTCCAGGTTCCATTGCCACTTGGTCTCCAGCTCTGAGTTTGGGTCCCCCTCCAATCCCGACCAGTCAGATTGAGCGGTCGGGACTGAGGCAGTTTCCGTTTCCACTTCAGCTTCCAGCCCCGCGGCGGAAACTGCTGCTTGCTCATCGTTTGCCCGAATCAGCAGAGTTGGCCTCCAACTGCGACGAGTGCCTTTGAGGAATTCGTCGCCGGACCAACCGGCATGGTTGACCAATGGGCGGAGTGTTCGGCCGAAGTCCCCAATCTGGACCTTGCCCGGCTGGGCTCGGCTAACTGATTCGGCGGCCAAGCTGGGCGGCGTGTTCACTGGCCCTCGTGCTTCGAACTGAGGCTGGCTGTCGGTTTCTCGGCGTTGGAGGTGCGGCAGGGAGGTTGATCGATCCCGGGCAACACAATTGGTTTGGGGATGAGTCGTTTGGCAACCAGCCAGTCCGCAGCACACCAATCCCGGGAGCAAGAGCCAGCAGAGCCAGACCGGGGGCAACCAGCAATCGGAACGAACAAAGAGTTGCCGTCGGGGCGGGCGAAGGCCGTTCAAGAGAGCTGTGGCGATTGTTCGAACTCTGACCATTCGCGCCCGAGGGGTGAATTGCTAGCCTGAAGAGGGCTGGTTTTCGCGAGCTGGATTAGCGAATTGACTCAAAATCCGCAATGTCAAACTGCGGAGATGGGGAGACCAGCAGGCGCCCAGGCTCCGCCCGCAAGCTCAGGCCAGAAGCGCGAAATTCCCGGAACCAGTTTGCTCCCTGCGGACAAAAAATCGTTGCCGCAGGGGAAGGAACACGCTGATGAATTCAATGACCACAGAACTGAGCCCTCCTTTCGCCTGGATTGCGGATGAGTTGAAACGATTGGAGGCGGTCCAATTGCGCCGAACGCAGCGTTTGCGAGAAAGCCCCCACAGCGGGGGCCTGGTTCAGCTCGACGGTCGGCAACTGCTCGATTTTGGCTCAAATGATTATCTCGGTCTGGCTGCTGACTCCAACTTGATCGACGCAGTCAGACATGCGGTTGGCGAGTATGGCTGGGGAAGTGGTGCCAGCCCGTTGGTCAGCGGTTACGGGGTGCTGCACCGGCGCCTGGAGCGCGAGCTGGCGGCCCACGAGCAGGTCGAAGCGAGCGCGCTGCTGCCCACCGGGTTTGCCGCCAATGTCGCGGCGATCACCGCCTTGGCCGGTCCGGGAGATTTGATCCTCAGCGACGAGCTGAATCATGCCAGCATCATTGATGGATGTCGACTCGCCCGGGCCTCTGTCGGCATCTTTCGGCATGGCGAAGTGTCACACGCCGCCGAACTCCTCGCCGGTTACAAGGCACGGTCCGAGCCGCGGAGAATTTTGATTGTGACCGATGGGCTGTTCAGCATGGACGGCGATTTTGCTCCGCTGCCGCAACTGGTCGATTTTGCGGCGAGTGCGGGCGCTATGTTGCTGGTGGACGAGGCGCATGCGACCGGAGTCTGGGGAGCGGAAGGTCGCGGCAGCTGCGAACAGCTGCAAATCGATCTGCGAAATGTGGTGCGGGTCGGTACGCTCAGCAAGGCCCTTGGCAGCCTCGGCGGCTTTATTGCCGGACCGCAGTTGGTGATCGACTGGATTCGCAACGCGGCCCGACCGTACATTTTCTCCACAGCCCAACCGGAAGCGATCGCTGCAGCCAGTCTCGCCGCCTTGCGGATGGTCCAGCGGGAACCGCACCGCCGAGAGGAATTGCGTGAGAAGGCGGCTTGGGTGCGCGCGGAGTTGCAATCCCAAGGCTGGGACCTTTGCGGCTCGGAGAGCCAGATCATTCCGCTGCGAATCGGCTCGTCGGGGGAAGCTCTGAGAATAGCAGCGGAGTTGGCGGAGGCGGGGCTTTTCGTTCCCGCGATCCGTCCCCCCGCAGTGCCTGAGGGAAGTGCCCGGCTGAGGCTGAGCCTGAGCTGGCTGCATTCCGGCGAGCAGTTGCAGCGCCTGGTCGATACCCTGGGGCGACTGGCCTCGAGGCGCCCGCGGGCCTAGGAGCCCTTGAGGTTCAACCTTCGAACTGGGAGCAGTGCAAGACAGCGGTTGAGCGGAAGCTGGCCGGCAAGCATCCGAACGAGGCCCGAATTTCTTCCTGTAGATCAACGAATCCGAACGATTTGCCCGAACCTCTCCGGACCATTCGGATTCACACTTGCACCTTCCCCGGGCTTTTTCACATTCGCATTCCTGCTCTTTCCGGCATGACGTAGAATATCGATGCGGCGGAAGTCACCGCGTGTTTGTTTGTCCCGCTACTGAAAGACCGGATTCCATGGCTACCGTTTCCGAGGCTCCCCACAGCACCAAACTCCCTCCCCTGCTCGCCGACCAGTTGCATACCGACCCGCGGTTGGCCGAGGCCAAGCGGTTGATTCTGGCAGCGGTTGCGGACTACAGCTCGCAGCTCACGAAGGTCCGTCCAGCGAATCCCGCCTTGACGGGCGAGTACGCCCAGTTGCTGGACGAGTTCAGCAAGCTGCGCGGCGGCGCGCTCTATTTCCCTTACTTGAGCAGCGGGATTGGGAACGGTCCTTTCGTGGAATTGGCCGATGGAAGTGTGAAGCTTGATCTGATCACCGGGATTGGCGTCCACGGTTATGGCCACAGCCATCCCGAGATGGTGGCGGCGGGGATCGACGCCGCCGTCTGCGACACGGTGATGCAGGGAAACCTGCAACAGGATCGGTACAGCGTCGAGCTTTCGAGGCTCCTGACGGATCTCGCCTGCGAATCGGGGGCCAAGCTGGAGCATTGCTTCCTCTCGACCAGTGGCGCGATGGCGAACGAAAACAGCCTGAAGATCGCCTTTCAGAAACACGCTCCCGCCGACCGGGTCATCTGCTTCGAGCATTGTTTTGCGGGCCGCACGCTCGCTCTCGCCCAACTGACCGATAAGGCTGCCTATCGGCAAGGGCTCCCAACGGTACTGAACGTCGACTACATCCCGTTCTATGAAGCAGCCGATCCGATCGGGAGTACTCAGCGGGCGGTCGCGAAGTTGCGCGAGCACCTGGAGCGCTTTCCGGGGAAACATGCCGTGTTGTGGCTGGAACTGATTCAGGGTGAGGGCGGCTACCATGTGGGCCATCACGACTTTTTCGTCGCGCTTGCGGAAGTGGCTCATCAACATGGACTCTGCGTGATCGCCGACGAGGTTCAGACCTTCTGCCGTACGACGCGCCCCTATGCGTTTCAGCATTTTGGCTTGGACCAGCATGTCGATGTGGTCACGATTGGAAAGATCAGCCAGGTCTGTGCCACGCTTTTCACTGACACCTATAAGCCGAAGCCGGGCTTGGTCAGTCAGACGTTCACGGGAAGCACATGGTCGATTCTGGCCGGATTGGCAATCATTCGTGGCCTGGTGGCCAATGGCAACTTCGGCCCCGACGGACTGAACATGCGTTGGCACGGTCGGTTTGCTGCGGGGCTGCAGAAGTTGGCCGACAAGTATCCAAAACACATTGCCGGACCGTATGGACTGGGCGGGATGGTTGCCTTCACACCCTGTGGCGGCAGTGCCGAGAAGGCCAAGGAGATGTGCCTGAAGTTGTACGAGGCAGGGCTGATGTGTTTCCTCGCCGGTGGGAATCCGACCCGCCTGCGATTCCTGCTCCCACTGGGAAGCGTCGAAGACCAGCACATCGATCTTGCCTGTGAGCTGATCGAGTCGGTCGTCAGCAAAATGGAATGCCATTGAAATCGGAATGTCGGGGCCCGGCGGCTTGCATTTCTTTCGCTCGCTAACCAGGAACACGTGACCGCATGTTGATCGTCCGCTCGGTGGTGGCCGAAGATCTCGACCCGCTGTTTGAACTGATCCAGAAGTCGGAATACGGCCTGACGACGCTGAAGATCTCGAAGGATCGGCTGAATGAGCGGATTGAGCAATCGCTGTTTGCTTTTCACCAGAAAAAATCCCGGCCGAACGGTCAACCCTATGTGTTCGTGATGGAGGACCTGGCGAGCGGGGGCCTGGTCGGAACCTGCGCGATCTACTCCAAAGTCGGGGGCTATGAACCCTTTTACTCCTACGAGATCAAAAAGAGCGTGCACCACTCGGATGAGTTGGGGGTACACAAGGAAATCGAAGCACTGCATTTGATGCAGGAGCACAACGGTCCAACCGAGATTGGCAGCCTGTTCCTGTCACCGGAGTATTGGGGAGGAGGCCATGGGCGGCTGCTGTCCATGTCGCGATTTCTCTTCATGGCCGATTTCCCCGAACGCTTCGAAGATGAAGTGATCGCCGAGATGCGCGGCGTGGTTCACCCTGACGGCAAGTCGCCGCTCTGGTCAGCACTTGGATCGCACTTTTTTCAAATCGAGTTTCCCAAGGCGGAAACCTTGACAGCCGAGTCGAAGAAATTCATAGCCGACCTGATGCCGCGTCACCCAATCTATATTCCGCTCCTGCCGGAAGAAGCCCAGCTGGTGGTCGGGCGGGTCCATCGCAATACCGAACCGGCCCTCGCGATGCTCCGCAAAGAGGGCTTCGAGTTTCGCAGTCGGGTCGACATCTTTGATGGTGGACCGACCATGCATGCCGATTTCGATCGAATCCGTGTGATTCGGGAAAGCCGCAGCCATTCAGTCGCCGAAATCGCCAGAAATGTCGACGGCCCGGAGTTGATGCTCAGCAACTCGCGGCTCGATTATCGCTGCTGCCTGGGGCGGTTGGGACTCGATGAGCAAGGCGGTGCGATCATTGATCAGGTAACCGCCCTGCAACTGAACCTGAAAGTGGGTGACCCGCTTCGCGCCGCGAGCCTCAAACCGCAGCGTTCGGACAGCAGCGGAGTTCCGGGCTGAGCAGGGCGGGAGATTTGCTGTTTTGGAGGGCGGAATGCGGAGTGGGGAAGATTAAGGCTGGCTGCAGGTTGCTGGGGAGCGATGGATAACAGGTGTCGTCGCGTTGGCCAGTCAAGCAAGGGGTTTGACCGGGATCGCAGACAACGTCCCGTTTTCCAGCGCAACCAAAGCGGATAACCGCGCTTGTGGAATGGGCCGATATCTGGCCCGGCCTGCGCGCCCGAACTGGTGGCCGTCACCTGGTGGCCGTCACCTGGTGGCCGTCACCAGGCCGCTCGTCGAAACTGATTTCCTTTCAACGCTCAATTTTCTTTTTTGCAACTCGTCACTCACAACTCGTTACTCGCAAACTTCCATGCACCCTACGCTTCCACCTACCGGTCAATTGATCCAGGGCCAATGGCTTTCGGGCGATGGGCCGGAATTGTTATCGCACAGCCCCAGTGACGGCGGCCTGGTCTGGAGGGGGCTGAGCGCAGCCTCGGCTCAAGTAGACGCCGCTTACGCCGCCGCGCGGCTGGCCCAGCCCGCTTGGTGGGCGCGTTCACTGGAGGAACGCATTGCAATTGCACGGCGCTATGCCTCGATCGTAAAAGAGCGGAGCGCGGAACTGGCCGAGCTCATTTCGCGTGAGTCAGGCAAGACGCTGTGGGAGTCGCGGGGCGAAGTCGGCACCGTCGCAGGCAAAATCGAACTGTCGATTGAAGCCTTGCATGCCAGGCGCGATACGCAGCGCTTTGAGCTGGGAAACTACCAGGCCGTCACAAGATTTCATCCCTTTGGTGTAATGGCCGTCCTCGGCCCGTTTAATTTCCCGGCCCATCTGCCCAACGGGCATATCGTCCCCGCTTTGCTCGCCGGAAACACCGTCGTGTTCAAGCCCAGCGAGCTGACCCCGGCCGTGGGTGCTTGGATGGCTGCGGCTTGGCAAGCGGCTGGATTGCCCGCGGGAGTTTTGAATTTGCTGCAAGGCGCCCGCGAGGTCGGCCAAGCGGTCGCGGCCCATCCGCAACTGGACGGACTGCTGTTCACCGGGAGCAGTGCGGGCGGGCGGGCACTCCACCGGGCATTCGCCGAGCATCCGCAGAAAATTCTCGCTTTGGAAATGGGCGGCAACAATCCGCTGGTAGTCTACAAGGCCGGAGACCTCGATGCCGCCGCTTATCTGATTCTGGTTTCTGCCTTCATCACGGCCGGTCAGCGCTGCACCTGCGCCCGCAGGCTGATTCTGGTCGAAGACGCACACACCGAGCAGCTGCTCGCAAGGTTGAAACGCATGCTGGAACGGCTGCGGATTGGATACTGGACGGAATCGCCGGAACCGTTTTACGGGACCGTGATCAGCCCCGAGGCGGGGCAGCGGATCGAACGCGAGGCAACTGAGCTCATCGCGCGGGGTGCGGTGCCGCTGATGTCACTGGCACCCCTTCGCGGTAACTCGGCGCTCCTCTCGCCGGGACTGGTCGAGGTGACAGGCATCGAGGGTCTTTCGGACGAGGAGGTCTTCGGGCCGTTGCTGACGGTGCGGCGAGTCAGCAGCCTGGAAGCGGCGATTGCTGAAGCGAATCGGACACGATATGGACTATCCGCCGGATTGATTTCCGACCAGGTAGAGGCCTGGCAACAATTCATCCACGAGATTCGCGCAGGCGTCGTTAATTGGAACCGCCAGACCACCGGAGCCAGCGGCAAGCTCCCTTTTGGCGGCTGCGGATTGAGCGGCAATCATCGTCCGGCCGGTTTCTATTCGGCCGACTATTGCTCTTGGGCCATTGGATCGCTGGAGTCACAAGACCTGCAATTGCCGGGACAGCTCGAGCCGGGCATTGAAATTGCCTGAGTCGCAGCGGGGCGGCGTGTGCCGAATTCGCCGCTGCGGGGGCGGCGCCCCTGGCACCACCGGTGGGGGCAGGTCCCGATTTATCGAACGGGCTATAATCGCGGCATGAAGGAACTCGCTCTGCTCCCAATCTCTCGAACACCGGCTGTCTGCCTTGGCTGCACGTTGCTCTGTGACGACGTGACGATCGCCATCAGCGAACGTGGCGAGATTCATTGCTCCGAACAGTGCTGCGCGCGAGGCATTGACTGGTTTCTGCGCGAGGCCGCGGCCGAACGGCAATCAGTTGCCTCGGGGATTCGCTGCGGGGGGGAGCCAGCGACGCAAGGCGAGGCAATTCAACGGGCGGCGGAAATGATTCTCGCGGCCCGCAGTCCGCTGATTTGCGGGCTCACCTCGGCCTCGCTGGCCGAACAGCAGGCGCTGGTGAAACTGGCGCTGCAGACTGGAGCCGTGATCGACCTCGATTGGCATGCTCCGCAGACTGGAAATCTGGTTGCTTTACAGCATACCGGCCGGATCACGGCAACGCTGGGGCAAGTCGCCGCTCAGGCTGACCTGTGCCTGCTGATCGAAGCGGCTCCGGAGCGGACCCATCCGCGAATGGGCGAACGCTTCGCTTGGCAGCGCTCTTCGGGCTGGCGATTTCGAACCGACGACTTGAGCGTGGAGAGCGCGCCCGGACTGGAAGCCCCGGCTCTGACTGAACTCGTTTGCAGCAGCGCTGACGAATTGAATGATTTGATCTGGTGGTTGCGAGCCTTCGTGCGGGGGATCGGAGACCCGGCGCAGCAGTGTCCGCCGGGATGGAAAGAGGCTTTCGATCAGTTTTTGGTCGCAGTGCGGACCGCGCGGGGCGTGGCAGTGGTTGGCGGAGCCGCGTTGGCCGGACAACCTGCATTGGCTTTGCAAGTGCATCAATTGGTCCGAGAGCTCAACGAGTGGTGCAAGACATGGCTGCTTCTGGCCAGTGAAGACCGCAACGCTGCAGGAGCTGAAAGCGTGCTCACCTGGAGCACCGGTTTTCCCCGCTGTGTCGACTTGCGCGGAAACAACCCGGACGAGGCGCCGGCGCGGAACGGTCGTATCGGAAAGGGTGAAGCTCGTTGGAGTCGGACAGAATTCTCGGCTGCGAAACTGTTGGCTGGAAATGAGTGCGACCTGCTGATTTGCTGCCTGACGGCGGAAGAAGAGATCGCTTGGCCGAATTTGCCGACAGCTTTGCGCGAGGCGCTGCTCGGTTTACCGCGGATTGTTTTTTACTCGAGCGATCATCCGCTGGTTGCCGGAGCGGACGTGGCGATTCCCGTGGCGCAAGTTGGCTGGGATTCAAGCGGCGATCTGATCCGCCTCGATGAATTGACGCTGACAGCGCCGCGGATCATCGCCAGCGAGCGACTCGGCCTGGAGGGATTAGTTGCGGATTTGCTCGAGGAGCTGGGATGATCACGATCGCCGAAGCGTTGGAAAAGGTCTCTGGGCTGACCGGCCCGATCGGGACGGAACACGTTTCCTTGCCGCAACTGATTCGGCGGCGCTTGGCGGAGCCACTGCTTGCAGATGTCGATTCGCCCCCGCACGACAAGAGCCTGATGGATGGTTACGCGGTTCGGTCAGCGGATGTGGTGCGGCTGCCGGTGGAACTCAAACTGCTGGAGACCGTAACTGCCGGTGAGGTACCGCAGCAGGCGGTAAAGCCGGGGACCGCGACACGGGTCATGACCGGAGCGCCGATTCCGATCGGCGCCGATTGCGTGGTGATGGTGGAGAATACAAGCCCGATCGCGGGACCGGAAGACGTTCAAACAGCGGTGCTGATTGAGCGGGGAGAGTACAGCACCCACCAGCATTTGCTCAAGCGCGGACGATCGATGCGAGCGGGCGAGCTGATCTTCGATCGCGGGCATTTGCTGCGACCGCATGACTTGGGGTTACTGGCCGAAATTGGACAGACGCACGTTTTGGTCTACCGGCGGCCGGGCGTCGCAGTCATCTCAACTGGCAATGAACTGGTTGCGCCTGAATTGCGGCCCGGTCCGGGGTGCATTCGCAACAGCAATGGCCCGTTACTGGCGAGCCTGGCGCGTTCCTCGGCGCGGGAAGTGCTGGAACTGGGTGTTGCCCGCGATGACTTGGGCGAGCTTTGCGCGAAAATCCGGGCGGCTGAATCGGCCGAGTTGGTCGTGCTTTCTGGGGGAGTAGCCCGGCAAGCCGATCTGGTTTGGAATATCCGAGCGGGATGGTCGCCGCCGCTGGGCTTTTGGCTTGCCCGGAAATCCGGTTTCGAGCCTGGTTTGTTTTGAGATTTTCGTACGGGTGGCGATCGAGCGCTTGAGCGGAAACTCCCTGACCCAGCGGACGACGCATTGGGCCAAGCTAGGTGAGCCGCACTCCGTCCGTGGACCGCGGCCGACATGGTGGCCGGCAAACTTGATTCACGATCCGCTCGGCGCGGCGGTCGTGCACCCCCTGCAGTGGCATGGTTCCTCGGATTTGCGCTGTCTCGGCGCGGCGGACTGCCTGGCTTTCTTTCCCTCGCGAAATGAGCCGTATGGGGCTGGTGAACTGGTGCGGGTCCTCCCCCTGCTGACCGGTCGCTGAGCGACTTCTGTACCCCAGCGTATGGAGGGATTGCCGAGCGAAAGGCCGAACGCGTGGGCTTTTATCAGGTTTACCCGGTCGCGGCGCACGCGGCGCACCGGTTCAATCGATCATTGCGGTTACAACGCGAGTACACAGCATTCGGGTTGTAAGGCGCTTGGAAAAATGGGGAAACTTTTCGGTGTAGGTAAACGATAAGCGAAGTGGCGAGAACTGCGATCACCAAGTCGCGGCCTGCCGGGCGGCATGAGGCCCAACGAACCAGAAGGCTGGCTGACGGAGCGGCTGCAGATCGAAATCCCCGAAATCGGAGTGCTTCGCGATGAAAGGCCTATCCAATCCTGTCGTGTTGGTGATTGACGCCGAACCGCTCAATTTGACGGCTCTGGCCGCCACGTTGCATGCTCGCGGATTCGAGGTGCACTGTGCAGCGGACCGGGCAGCCGCAGTGAAGGCTGCTCAGGAACAAACACTGGACCTGATCATCTGCGATACCAGCCTGCGGGGCGAAGATGGCGTGGCGCTTGCGGAGGAACTCAGGCAATTGCCTGAACGGAGTGATGTTCCGGTCATGTTTCTTTGCGGGGCTCAATTGCCGGATGTGATTCTCAGAACCCATCGGCATGGTTCGTCTTTTCATATTCGCAAACCGATTGATGCCAAACTCCTGCTGGAGTTGGCAGAAAAGGCGCTGTGGATGCCCCACCTGGTCAAATCACACATCAATCGACCGCACATTCCGCTGAGCGCGTTCGGCAATCAGGGCAACGCCTCAACCATGGGAATGAGCTTTGCCGGCCAGTGAGCAAGCGGAGCGCAGCGGGTTCACCTCAAGAGTTGACGGCCAATTCGGGGTTGAGCTGTCGCGGGGTTGGGCGGCTGCGGACCGTCGGCGGGCTGCCTGATGAAAAGGCGAATCCCCCGATTTGCCTGCCTCACGCTTGGAATCCCCAGGGGCCCGCTTGCACGCTACTTGGAACAAGCTGCCGGGCTGAGCGCCCCAAAAATATCGGTCGCCTCTTTCGGCCAGCCGGCCTCCTACGCGCCTCGGCCCGATTCCCGCTAAAATGAGGACGACTTGGGCCGGCCACCGAGCGCGGTATCGGAAACCAAGTCTCCGCGGTGCGCCAGTCAGGCTCTTTCCCAGCGAAACAGCGCTGTGGCTCCCCGTGAGTAACACTACAGCGCCGGGGGGCGTGACATCCCCGGAGAGCAACTGCCCCGTCCCTGCCTGGAAACCACGACAACAGCATGAGCGCCGCGTCCCTGATTGCCGGTTTGGAACACATCGTCCGCGAGAATGAACCGCTCGCCCCCTATACTTCGCTGGGGATCGGTGGTGTGGCTGAATTTTTTGCCGAGCCGACGACTGTCGAAGAGTTGACGGAGTTGGTCCGCCGGTTTCATGCGGCGAATCAACCGATGCGACTGCTTGGTGGCGGCTCAAACGTTCTGGTTCGCGATGAAGGGGTCGCGGGGCTGGTGATTCATCTCGGGGCTCCGGATTTTTGTCAGATCGAGGCCAACGGCAACCAACTCCACGCCGGCGGGGGTGCCCGGCTGAGCCACTTTATTTCGACCGCTGTCCGCGAAGGGATGGCTGGGCCGGAGCAATTGGTGGGAATTCCCGGAACGATTGGCGGAGCCTTGCACGGCAACACCGGAGCCGGGGGCTTTGACGTCGGCTCGTGGTTAGTGCGGGCCGAGGTGTTGACCCGAACGGGA
>JAJTFE010000296.1 GCA_021298375.1 Blastopirellula sp.
TGCTCGTTGAGCGCGGATGCGCTGCTGGGAAAATACTGTACCTGGGCCTACTTTCAATTGGGCACTTACGAGCGGGCGGCGGAGCGTTTGGGGTTGGACCGCCGCACCGTGAGGGCCCGAATCGACACGGTACTGCTGGCCCGATTGCGTCAGGAGACGCAGCGGAAGCCTTTGCCACCGGACGGGTCCCGGGAACGGCTCTAAAGTTCCGCGGGAGGTCGCTGGATTACTTGGGTGGGTTCGCCGGCGTCAGCAGCGTGAAGTGAGCGCGATCGGCCTCCAGCGGAGAGGCTTTCGCGTCTTCAGCCGGAGGCGATTCCATCGTCACGATGCTGGAGCGAAGCAGCGGCATTCGGCTTTGTACTCGGGCCGCGGTGCCTAGGCCGTAATCAGAGTGAAAATGCCCGCACAGCTGAACCACTTGCCGCGGGCGATGCCGATTGGAGGCGAGATGATCGGTGATCGCCTCGGCCATCGCATCATCTTTGGCGCACTGGGCGGCGTAAAACTTCAGCAGTTTGTCATCACCGTCCGCGCCCATGTGACCCTGCATGGTTCGCAGGAAATTGGTCCAGTAGCGATCTTGCGGGGCGCTGGTAGAGCGAGCGGCGAAGACTTGTTCGTGCGGTTCCAACTCTCGGCCCTCGGAGACGGCGGTCGCGAGTTTACGGGGCAGGTTACCCGCCAGAATGGGCAGCTTGTTGGCCTTGGCAAACTCCACGATCGCCCGATAGTGCTCGGGGTAGTTCTTCCAGGGGCGGGAAGCTGCGAGAAACTGTTCCTCCGTAATTTTGCCCGCGAGGTAATCGTTGACCGCTCCTTGCGTATCGCGTTCAAACTGTTCCATGCCAATCGCCAGGTCGCAGCCGGCCGCATGGAGTGCCTCGATGACCTTCAACTGCATCGCATGACCGGCGTCATTATCGTGCTTTTCCCCAAGAAAAATCACATCGGAACTTTGCAATTGCGCGACCAACTGGGGGAACTCGAGCTTGTCTCCCGTGCGGTTGTTGAGGATTGTCAAATCTGTCTCTTGAGCCTGAGCAGTCGCGACAAACAAAGCGCTGAGAATGATGCCGGCAAAGAAGCGAGTCGAGAGCGGAGTGGTCATGGATGGATCGTCGCCGGTTAACTGGGTGGGAGGGAATCTGATTGAGGGCCAAATCCCGGTGTTTCGCCCGGGAGTTTTCATTGTAGTCAGGACTGCAAGCGGGGTGGCGGTCTGGTCCAAGAATCGCCCCGGCTGTGGGGCCAAGAAAAAAGGGCGAAGCCGGTTGCCCGAACTTCGCCCTGAATGCTACTTCGCCCTGAATGACAATTGGCCCCGAATGCCAATTGGCCCTTGAGGCTTTTGTGATGAGCGGTCCTGTTGGACCCGGTTGACGCCTGAATGCCTCTCAGGCGGGTCAGGCGTCCCTCGGTGAGCTCATCGATTTAGTACATGTCATGGTCGCCGCCGCCATGACCCTTTTTGCTGTCCTTGGGGAGTTCCGCAACGAGGGCGTCGCTGGTCAGCAGCAAGGTAGCGACCGAGGCGGCATTGGCCAAAGCGGTCTTGGTCACCTTGGTCGGGTCGATCACGCCGGCTTTGACCAAATCTTCATAGGTGTTGGTCAGAGCGTTGTAGCCGTACTTGCCTTCGAGAACTCGTTCGCAGACGATGCCGCCGTCTTGCCCGGCGTTTTGGGCAATCATGGTGAGAGGCGAGCGGCAAGCGCGGACCACGATGTTGAAGCCGGTGATTTCGTCGTCGCTCAAGTCCGAACCTGGCTTGACGTCCGCAGAGGAGCGAAGCAGGGCAACGCCACCACCGGGGAGAATGCCGTCTTCGACAGCAGCCCGGGTTGCGTGCAGAGCATCTTCGACTCGCGCCTTCTTCTCTTTCATTTCGCTTTCGGTTGCGGCGCCGACGTTTACCTTGGCAACGCCGCCCGCCAGCTTGGCGAGACGTTCTTCCAGCTTCTCCTTGTCGTAGTCGCTGGTAGTGACTTCGATTTCGCGGCGAATCGCGTCGATTCGAGCCTTGATTTCGGAGCTCTTTCCGGCACCTTCAATCACGGTGGTGTTGTCCTTGTCGACAATCACCTTCTTGGCCCGGCCCAAATCACTGAGAGTCAGATTCTCCAGCTTCTTGCCGAGGGCTTCGAAAATGGCTTGACCACCGGTCAGGATGGCGATGTCTTCCAGCAGGGCCTTGCGGCGGTCGCCATAACCGGGAGCCTTGACTGCGCAGACGTTCAGCGTGCCGCGGAGGCGATTGATGACGAGCGTCGTCAGGGCTTCGCCTTCGATGTCTTCGGCGACGATCAGCAGTGGCTTGCTTTGTTGAACCACCTTCTCCAGCACCGGCACGAGGTCCTTGATGTTGGAAAGCTTCTTCTCATAAATCAGGATGTAGGCGTCTTCCAGAACGCACTCCATCGAGGCGGGGCTGGTCACGAAGTAGGGCGAGAGGTAGCCGCGGTCAAATTGCATCCCTTCGACCCACTCTACTTCGGTCTGGAGGCTGCGGCCTTCATCAACCGTGATGACGCCGTCTTTGCCGACCTTTTCCATCGCATCAGCCAAGAGCGAGCCAATCTCGCGGTCGTTGTTGGCGGCAACGGTTGCGACGTTGGCCATGTCTTCCTTGTTCTTGATCTTGATCGACATCTTGTTCAGCTTTTCGGTGATTGAGGCGACAGCCTTTTCAATCCCCTGCTTCATTTGAATCGGGTTAACGCCGGCGGTCACCGCCTTGAGACCTTCATTGAAGATCGCTTCAGCCAGAACGGTCGCGGTCGTGGTGCCGTCGCCGGCAACGTCGCTGGTCTTGCTGGCGACTTCGCGAACCATTTGGGCGCCCATGTTTTCATAGACGTCTTCCAGTTCAATTTCCTTGGCGACGCTCACGCCGTCCTTGGTGACAGTGGGAGAGCCGAAGCTCTTCTGCAGAATCACATTGCGGCCTTTCGGGCCGAGGGTGACCTTGACCGCGCGGGCGAGTTTGGAAACGCCTCGGCGAATCGCCTCGCGGGCCTCTTGTTCGAATGCAATCATCTTGGCCATGAGTCTATGCTCCTGAATTATTGGCTGTAATCAGTAAATTGTCGTAAGGAGTGTGAGATCGAAATGGTTCGGGTTCGCTTTTTATCCGGGACCTCGCAGGGGTAGTCAAACCAGAGGTTCAGTCAGACCAGAAGTGTTGTCTGAGGCCCTTCCGGCTTGTCCCGGTTAAGCTGTTTCGAACGTTGCGAGTGAGATCAGCCGTCGATAATCGCGAGGACGTCTTCTTCGCGCATCAGCAGCACTTCATCGTCTCCCAACTTGATTTCGTCCGGTCCATAAGTCGTGAACAGAATCTTGTCGCCAGGCTTCACCTGCAAAGTGGAGCGGGTGCCGTCCTTGAGCAACCGGCCTTCACCAACGCTGAGCACAACGCCGCGAGAAGGCTTTTCGCGAGCCGAGTCAGGCAGCACGATTCCACCGGCGGTGGTTTGCTCTGAAACCTCGCGGCGGGCGACAATCCGATCTCCCAAGGGCTGAAGTTTAGTGGCCGATGCCTCAAACGAGCGAATCCACGCGCTCGAGGCCGCATTGGTTTTGGTAAGCGTCGATTTTGATATTTGACAGTTTGGTTCGGACTGGACGATCGCTCGGCAAGCTCCCGTTGAGAGCCAGACCTGCCCGACACTTGCAGCCCCCGTTTCTTTTGAGGTGCGCTAGACTGCGGGGCGATGTGCCCGTATGGACAAGCGCCTGTATGGAAAAGCGCCTTTCGGGAAAAGCGCCTTTCTGGAAAAGGGCTTGTCTGGAAAAGAGCTTGTCGAGGAAACGGAGGACCATTTCCTTTTTGACCCGGTTCCAGCGGTAGGCGGACCCTCAGACTGCCAAAAATGCCTCTTTTGGTTCCCGCCGTGCCTTTAGGAGGCAAGTTGCGCGCCGGAAGCAGAGGAAAAGTGAGATTCACCGGGTTCATTTCGGGGAGTCGGGCGATTGGACCAGCGCCAGCCCAAAATCTGCCGACAAATTTTCGGCGAAACTGGAATTAAATCCGCGTGAAAGAGAATGTTCGCCGAGCTACCAGGGGTCCTCAACCAACTGATTTGGAA